>JBARYG010000023.1:0-19300 GCA_049647745.1 Mesorhizobium sp. | reverse complement strand
GCCTGCTTGTCACGCTCCGAGGAAAAACCGGCTGGCGCGAGGTCGAAATCGGCCGCGGTTCATCCGACGCCACCTGCCCGGTGGTGGCGCTCGAAACCTGGCTGAAGTTCGCAAAGATCGCCCACGGGCCGCTGTTTCGCCGCGTCACCGGCCAGGGCAAGGCCGTCGGCGCCGAACGCCTCAACGATCAGGAGGTGGCCCGCCTGGTCAAGCGCACGGCACTCGCCGCCGGCGTGCGCGGCGATCTTTCCGAAAGCGAACGCGGGCAAAAATTCGCCGGCCACTCGCTCAGGGCCGGCCTCGCCTCCTCGGCCGAGGTTGACGAACGCTACGTGCAAAAGCAGCTCGGCCACGCCTCCGCCGAAATGACCCGAAAATACCAGCGCCGCAGAGACAGATTCCGCATCAATCTCACCAAAGCATCAGGGTTGTAGAAAAGCCCCCTCCCCTGCCCCGATTGCAGGCTTGTTGGCGCAATTGGGGAAAGACAGTCGCAGCCGAATTAATTCAGGAGACGAAATCAGGGAAGGCCATACCAGGCACCACGGCCGGCACCATGCAATTGTAGATGGCCTTGCTCGGCAAGCGTCCTGATATGGTCCTTGACCGTGTTGCGACTAACGCCGCTCACTCTCACGACCTCGGCAATCGTGACCCTTCCGTGTTCCCGGGCCAGTTCGAGGATCAGGACGGACAATTCGGGAAGCGCGGCAACCATCACGCGCTCGCGCGCCATTTTCTTTTCGAGCCGCTCTTTCTGCCGTTGCATCGCATGGAGGAAGAACTCCAGCCACGGATTCCAGTCGGGTGCATCGGATCGAATCGTCTTTTGCGTTCGCCGCAAGGCCAGATAGTAGCTGTCCTTACTCTGCTCGATGACGCTTTCCAGAGAGCTGTAGGGAACATAAGCGTAGCCGGCCCTCAACAGGAGAAGCGTCGTCAGAACCCGCGATAGGCGGCCATTGCCGTCCTGAAAAGGGTGAATTTCAAGAAACACGACGACGAAGATCGCGATGACCAGCAGGGGATGCAGCGCGCCATCCTCGTCCCCGGTCCATGCGACCAGTTCGGCCATCCGCTGCGGCGTGTCGAAGGGTGTCGCGGTCTCGAACACAACGCCCAGGCTCTTGCCTTCTTCGTCGAAGGCTTCGACATGATTGGCAAGGGTCTTGTAAGCACCGCGATGACGCTCATCCTTGCCGGAATGAGCCAAGAGATCCCGGTGGAGCTGCTGAATATGGTTCTCCGTCAGTGGGATTGCATCATAGGCGCCAAAGATCGTCTCCATGACATCAGCATAACCGGCAACCTCCTGCTCATCGCGCGTCGCAAACGAGCCGATCCGGATATTCGCCAGCAGCGCCTCGACCTCACGGTCGGTGAGCTTGGCGCCTTCGATGCGGGTCGAAGAACCGATGCTTTCAATGGTCGCAACACGACGCAAACTGGACAAACGTTCTGGTGCAATCCTCCCGATCGCTCGCCATGCTCCCTTGAATTCATCGATCTGCGCGATCAGCGACAGTATCTCAGGCGTAATGCGCAGCGTTGAGGCGTCCAGCGCCATTCTATTATTCCACCCATTTCCACCCGATCGTTATGGCGATCGAATCTCCGTTTGTCCATCCATTCCCACCCAATCTGTTCGTTGCAAAGCGATCATCGCCGAGCGATAGCATTGCGAATACAGGCCCCTCATCCCGAACAGGCGGCCATCGCGACTCATTCGGATTGGAAGCGATTTCAATCCGACCGTCGTTTCCGAGAGAAACTGCCGAGAACCCGTTCCCCCTTCAGCCCAGTCAGATCGATATTGTACCCATTCGCCTGGCGTCGGAATGCGTTCGCAACGGTATCTAGTTCCGGAGTCGGTCCGGAAGCATGGTTGTGGATAACGTCGACCCACCTCGTATAGTAGACTGATCCGGTGCTCCTCGACAGCAACGGGAGAAGGTCCCCTGCCCCATTGTAACCGTGTGGCAAGGCACCCTGCCCTCTCAGACGCTCCAAATGGCTGTTAGCACGCGACCTACGTGCTTCCCATCGACCAGACGCCGACATGTCGGCTACGCACGCATCTGAAGCACGCCCAGGCTGCCACTGGGCCAATACTGTTCTGGGTCTCTATAGCTCGAGATCCGAAAATCAGCGGGATGGGCCAAGACCGGAACGATCCGATTTTCGAGCCGAAAAACATCACCGACTGACCAACGACCACCCCTCAAGCGAACGCCAACGTGATCGAGCGAAGTGTTTCAGCCAGTGTCGTCATCGTAGATTTGTTAGATTCCAGGTACCTTCGATCGACTTCGCAGGCGGGAAGAGTTGTCCGCGGACAACTCGCCTTGGCGTGAGCCGATTTCTGTCATGGTTAAACGTTTGTAAATTCTTTACGAATCGGACCATACTGTAGCTGCGCAGATTGAACGAAATACCATTCATAAGCGCAGTTCGAGGATTTACCATGTTGCAGACGACGATTCGGAGCACCGGACAAGAGCATCTTCCATCGATGTTGTCCGCGGATTCGGCGGAGTTGTCACGCCAACTCCAACTGCACCAGCAGAAGATATTTCCACCGACGTCCCAGAAGACGATCCGGCATTTCACGCCAGCCGAAGCCGCATACTATATCGGGATCGGCGAGGGCTACCTGCGTCAAGTCGCTTCAGAGGGAAACGGCCCCGAGCCGCTGGCTAATGGCCGCCGAATCTATTCCCCGGCCGACATGGAAAACATTCGCCGATCGCTCGACGAGAAGAACGGTACACCGAAGTATATCCCGATCAGGCGACCCGGCGAGAAGCTGCAGGTAATCGCTGTCATGAACTTCAAGGGTGGTTCCGCGAAGACGACCACATCGGCGCATCTGGCCCAGTTTTTGGCATTGCGTGGCTATCGCGTTCTGGCAATTGACCTCGATCCGCAGGCCTCGCTCTCGGCTCTCTTCGGTCACCAGCCCGAGCTTGACGTTGGTGAAGGTGAAACCCTCTACGGCGCGATCCGCTACGATGAGCCAGTATCGATCGCCGGGATCGTTCGAGCCACCTACACGCAGAACCTCCATATCGTGCCCGGCAATCTCGAACTGATGGAATTTGAACACGAAACACCCAGAGCGATCACCTCCGGATCGGTCGAATCGATGTTCTTCGCTCGGATCGGAGAAGTGCTAGCCGACATCGAGAGCCTATATGATGTCGTAATCATTGACTGCCCACCGCAGCTCGGTTTCTTGACGATGTCTGCCCTGTGTGCGGCAACGTCTGTGCTGATCACCGTTCATCCTCAGATGCTCGACGTGATGTCGATGAGCCAGTTTCTGGCCATGACAAGCGAGATGATGGCCGTCGTCGAGAAAGCTGGCGGCCGTACCAGCTACGATTGGATGCGATATCTCGTTACCAGATATGAGCCGAACGACGGTCCTCAAAGCCAGATGACGGGCTTCATGAGAGCCATTTTCGGAAATCGTATGCTCCACAACCATATGCTGAAGTCTACCGCGATTTCCGACGCCGGCGTCACCAAACAGACGCTTTATGAGGTCGAGCGCTCTCAGTTTACACGGGGCACCTATGACAGAGCCATGGAATCGCTCAACGCTGTAAATTCCGAGATTGAAGGCCTGCTGCGTACCACGTGGAGCAGGAAATAATGGCGCGCAAGAATCTTATTGGGATATCCTCTTCCGACCAAGTGCCAACTACGCCTACGGATGTCAGGCCGATTGCCGGCTTCGTTCCGCCAAAGGTTCGCAGCGCGCCAATTGGCGGCATTACTCGAACGCTAGGCAATATCACCCAGAAGGTCGAACGCGCTCAGGACATTGAGAAGCAGTTGGCTGAGGGCAAGCTGATCGTGGATCTCGATCCAGCTTTGGTCGACGCTTCTTTCATCAGCGACCGCCTCGGCATGGATCCAACAGATCTGGACGACCTCGTCGAGCAAATCCGCGAACATGGACAGCAAGTGCCAATCCTCGTTCGCCCTCATCCAACGATCGACGGCCGCTACCAGGTCGCCTATGGCCACCGCCGGTTGGTAGCTGTGAGGCAACTCGGCTTCAAGGTAAAGGCCGTTATTCGGGAGTTGTCCGACGACCAACTGGTCGTGAGCCAAGGGCAAGAAAACAACGCTCGAACCAATCTATCGTACATAGAGCGGGCATTGTTCGCGTCCCGCCTCGAGGATCGATCCTTCGAGCGAGATGTGATCATGGCTGCTCTTAACGTAGACAAGGCGGCACTGTCGAAGATGCTATCCGTAGTGCGCCAGATTCCGATCGAGTTAATAGAAGCGATCGGTGCTGCGCCACAGATCGGGCGTCGGCGCTGGATGGAACTGGCCGAAAAATTGCCGATTGCGCAAGCCGAATTGAAAAGAATTCTCGCATCGTTGTCCGCGGACAACTCAAGCGACCAGCGCTTTCAAGACGCTTTCGACGCGCTGACACCCGCGCGGCCAATCAAAGACACGCCGAAGTCCAAGTCTTGGGAACCCGAAGATGGCTCGGTCAGCGTCACCGTTAAGGCTAGCGCGAAGAAGGCGGTAGTGACATACGAAGCCAAGGATGGTCCGAGCTTCGCAACATATATCGCACAGAGACTGGACGATCTTTACGAGGCGTTCCGGAAGTCGGAAAAAACATCAACAGGAGTCTGAAACCGCAAAAGAAAAAGGCCCCCGAACGGCGAACCGCGGAAGCCTCTCTCGTATTCTCAGCAAGAGCGAGAATCGCAAATCTGCGAATCACTGTCAAGAGTCATTAGCGTCGATTCGGCGAGCAGATTTCTTTTGCCCATTGAGAGGGTGAAGGAAGGACATGGATACGCGCATTGCAACGACGCCTTTTGGGCGGCGGCCGATGTCGCTTGCCTTATTGGCAGCACAAAACGATTCACATGAAATCCCTGACGGGAAGGCCGTCGACAAGTGGCAGGCTTACCGGGATCTTTGCGAAGGCAAATCTGTCGTTGGCATCGGTGACCGCGCTCTAGCGGTTCTCGCAGCCTTGCTGTCGTTCTATCCGGACGACGAGTTGTCGGAGGAAAACGGCCTGGTCGTGTTCCCGTCGAACCGGCAGTTGATCCTGCGGGCGCACGGGATGTCAGAACCGACCTTGCGGCGCCACCTGGCTGCCTTGGTCGAGAACGGCCTGATCATCCGGCGGGACAGCCCCAACGGCAAACGATACGCCCGCAAGGGCAGGGGAGGGGCGTTCGAGGAGGCTTTTGGATTCTCCCTCGCGCCGATGCTCGCCCGCGCCGACGAGTTCTCAGCGGCCGCTGAGAGGGTCCGTGCGGGCAATCGCGCGCTGAAGCTCATGCGAGAACGCATCACGCTGCACCGCAGGGACATCAGCAAGCTGATCGAGGCGGCGGTCGAGGAAGACGTTCCAGGCGACTGGGGCGGTCTCTGGAAGCGGTACAGGGCTGTTGTCGACGCAATCCCGCGCAGGGCAGCCACTATTGCCTTGGAGCCGATTGTGGGCGATCTGGCCGCTATCCGCGAAGAAGTGGATATCCTGCTGAATTCTCACATGAATGTTGAAGATTCAAACGGCAATGACGCTCGAAATGAGCGGCAGTATTCTGATTCAAATACCGAATCCCCTATTGAATTTGAACCTGCTTTAGAAAAAAGCGGGACGACGGTCGAGCCCAGACGAGAGCCGCAGCAACCACCGAAAGGCTATCCGCTTGGATTTGTACTAAAGGCTTGCCCTGAAATCATCGACTACGCGGTCGACGGGATCGGGAGTTGGCGGGATCTGATGGCGGTGGCCGCCCAGGTGAGGGGATATCTAGGCGTCTCGCCGTCGGCATACGAGGATGCCTGCCATGTCATGGGGCCGGAAACCGCGGCGATTGTCATTGCCTGTATCCTGCAGCGTGCTCAGCACATCAATTCCGCAGGCGGTTACCTGAGGGCACTTACCGAAAAGGCGAGGGCAGGGGAGTTCACCGTCGGGCCGATGCTGATGGCGGCGTTCAAATCGAACGGCTCAACGGCAAGGATGGCCGGATGATCCGGTTCGAAGAGCTAGGCTGTTCGCGCGATGAGGCAATGGTTTCCTCGATAGAAGGTCACCCTTGCCGTTGCCGGGCCGCGAGTTCAAATGAGATGATCTCCGCCGGCGGACGAGGGCTCGCATATTCCTCGGTCATAATGGCGCCGACGAGGAGATCGATCGCGCGTCGCGATTTCCAGCTCGTTTCGTCATCGCCAGACAGCTCCAGTTTGGCCTTGGCGAGGAGCTCGCGTGCGTGTGCAAAGTTCGATGCCATCGTCGTTCCTCTTGTCGGCCGCAACTCACTCTAGATCTCGTGCCAGCGGCCTGGAAAGGACGCGTTAACCGTGACGAAGGCTTTTGCTTTAAATGGTAACTATCATGCCACAGGGAGGTTGGAGCCCTGTTCGTCTGGAACGAAATCGGGCGCTTCGCGAGTGTTATTGACCAATCGAGAGGGCCAGACGATAATCGTGATCGTCCGGGTCTCGAAATATCGGGGCGGGGCGGTTCCGCGACCCTCATTCCAGGCAAGATTATCGTTCATTATACCAAGCCGGCAGGTGCGGCGCTTCGCTACCGAGATGATTGTCGAAACCGCCGCGATGCGCCATCATATTCGCGATGATTCTGCGCCCCGAAACTGTCCTGAGACGCCATGACGAGGCACATGCTGGCGCGTCTGTTGTCCCAATCCCTACCTGGCTGCGCCGAGCCGTTTCATCATCGGACGGCACAGCGGAGGCGACGGAGGACCTGTCATTGACGATGGGCGCTGCATTGGCGGTGCTCGATGCAGTTATCCGTCGGCAAGAACCCTGGGCCGGCGTCTGGCAGCATCGGTTGGCTTTGACGGCTGCTGCCATCACGGCGAAACAAATGGGCCGTGTCGAAGATGAGGCGGCATTGCGCGACGCAATATTGCTCTCACGCCCCGGCGATGAGGTCGGACCCGGTGGGCGCATAGTTTTTGCCTGGCGCCGACTTGCGTCGAGACCGGCAGCTGAGCTCCTGACTGCAAAAAGTCTCACAGCCACGCTGGATGAGTTCGGTTACGCGGCCGAAATGGATGCGGTGTCCGACCTGAGCGGGGAGGTTGGTCGTCTCTCCACCAGCGTCGGGCTCGTCGAGGCCCTTTGCGGCGCTTTTTACGCGGCCGAGCGATTGGGCTATGGGCAATCCATGGGTCGATGGCTGGCCGACGCGGTTCTGGCACAGCGGTTCGGTTGGCGGCATGCCATGCCCTTGCTGGGCAGCGATGGCGTGTTGAGCCGCCGGCGCCGCACATCGGGAATGTTGGTGAAGGCGGACGCGCCAGCCGGTACCGACAGCATGAGAGGTTTACTTGCCGCCTATGCCCGGTCTGCGGTGCGGGCGATCGATCTTGCACTCGAGCTTGAGCGCCGGGCGGCTCGACTGGTTGCCGTGGCGCCGAAACTGCGGGGCAGGGGATCTGATGCCGTCGTGGCCCGTTTGCTCGGCGAAGACGCTCTTGTGGCCTCGCGTGGTGACACGACGACCGGCATGAGCGATCGCGGCCTGCGACGGTTGTTCGACCGTTTGATCGATCTCGGTGCGGTGCGGGAATTATCCGGCCGCCCGACCTTCCGCGTCTACGGACTTTAGAAGAAATGGCGGGACGCGCGACAAAACAGGGGAGAGGCAAACCGGAAGGCGACGGGCTTTTTGACCGGGAGCTCGATGCGCTTCCGCCGGAGGCGCGCTGGCGGGAATGGATGAACCGGGTTGAAGCGACGATTTTTGCAGCAACCGAACCCGTCGGCCGTGAAACGCTTGCCCGGATCGTCGGCAGAGACTGCAGCATCGATCTCCTGATCGACGACCTCCGCGAGGAGCTGCGCGGCCGCCCTTATGACCTGGTCGCCGTCGCCGGCGGCTGGAAACATCTGACCCGGCCCGCCTATGCCGACGCCATCCGTGCGGCGGATGGTGGAGGCGAGGCCACGACCGAACTTACCCAGTCCGAAATCCTCATTCTGATGTGCATCGCCTATTTCCAACCGATCACCCGCGCCGAACTGTCGTCCTTTTTCGGCAAGGAAGTCTCGCGCGACCTGATCGGCCGCCTGCGCGGTGCCGGGCTGATAGCGTCGGGGCCGCGCAGCCCGACGCCCGGCGCGCCCTACACCTATGTCACCACCAAGGCGTTTCTGCTCGAGTTCAGCCTGGATATGCTGCGCGACCTGCCCGACTTCGAGGCGCTTGAGGACGCCGGCCTCTTGTCGAAGGACAAGCTGCTGGCGGGGGACATTCCGGTGGGAATGGCGAACGGGGAGGGCGAAGAGGAGGCCATCGAGGATGGACCGTGAGCGGGCCTCCGCTTTGCGCTGTCAATGGCAGTTTCGCGCCCTCAAAACGGTCATTCAGGCTCTAGCAAACGGGCCTCAAAAGCGGACGAATGTTACTCCGATAGGCTCGCGATCAGCAGATAGTTCAAATCCTGCTGGATGCGCTGCGCTGCAACCCTGCCCGCCGGCGAGACCGGGGGGTGAAATGAGCAAGGGCGGCCGAGCGTCAGCGATCCCTTGCGCCGCGCCAGGGGGCAGAGCTCCCAAGCGGCCGGCCCGGCCAGAGCGGATCGGCGGCCGGGCGCGAAGACCGGATCAGGATATCAGACGCTGAACGGCCTAGAAGCGATGATATCCTGATCGCTCTGGCATTATGCACTAACAATCCAACCATGCGCTAGCTCGGCATCCTCGCCGCAGTCCTTTAGACAAACGGGCACAAAAAGCCAGAATTCACTGACCGCGGATTTGCCCAGCTACCAGCTACCCCTTCAAAATAAGGTTTCCAGATTCGCTCAAACTGCGGTGCAATCAATTTTGTATATTGAGGGTCGTCCCTCAGCGTCTTCCAAGTAGTTCCGGCATAGTTTGCTAAGATGAAATCGACCGCAAGGATACCATCCATCGGAGGGTGCATCAGTCGTGGTGGGTCAAGTAAGAAAGTGTCACCCAGCTGGTCGGCAATCTTGGACATTCGCGCACCACCAAATTGAAAATGGTAAAGGGGATGAATGTCGTCGGTGACAAGTGGATCATCCTTTTTGGTATCGATAAGATGACGGTCAAAATGCCAAGCCGCTTTTAACTCCACGCCCTGTGGACTGTAGGCATATTTCTCTAGGTTTATCTCCAAGCTAGCGAACTGATCATCCAAATCGCCATCGAAACGCCCGATGATCGAGACGCTAAGTTCTACGCGAAAATCCTTCGCCTTTCCCGGAATTGTGCCCTTAGGCAAATGCATTTGGAACGCGAGATTCGCGATGTCGTACCCCCACGACTTTTCCCCATGGCCAGCTTCGTTGGCACATTGATCTGCAGCGGCACTCAACGGTCCGATGTCCGCGCATACGCGCTTTCGGCTGAGGATTGTTCCCAGAGACCGAAGCGCTGTGGCTGCCTTTTTCCGCTGATCGGAATAGTTATTTTTTGGCATTACGGAGGCCGTCCATCAGCTCATCGATGCGCGTCCGTTCGAACGCGTGAATCTCGTAACCTTCCGCTTTGTGAAGTCTGTCCAGGATGGCCTTCAGCGACGCGTACACGCCATCTTGCCACTCTCGGCGATCAACCGACAATTGTACCGCATCTGTTGAGGAAATCGGGGCGCGGAGAAACTTGCACACATACCAAAATCGCTGATCGTAACCTTCGACCATCGGTCGAGCGGCTGACAGCCGGGAAAGCTTGAAGGCCTTCTTCAGGATGCCAACCCGCTCTTCGGCCGTGAGTCGTTGCAGCGGAGCTGCCGGATGAATTGCTTTCCACTGAGCGGCAATCCGGAACATCCACCAGCGGGGCCAAGCTACTCCGAATATCCCTGTATAGCGCCCAGGTTCAGCGAATTTTGCCTTCAACTTATCCCAGTCAGCAGATTGATCGATCTCGACGCCAAGGCGCGCAGCCAGAAGCTTTTCATCAATCAGTGGCCCGCTCCCAAAGATCAAGTGCCTCAGAACGGAGCGGGCGAAGACGTGCGCCGGGAACGCGCGATTGTCGGCAATATCGTTAGCGATACGAGCGTCGAGAATGTCGAAGGCATCAGGCAGCGCAATAAGCCGCTCATAGATATTCTTGACGGTTCGCGATTTGAAGGAATTTATTACCTTATAGCCGTTGGATAGATCGATCATCTCGCGAGAAACGCTAAATTTATCCTCCGTAATAGAGGCCTTGTAATATTGTTTATCAAACAAATCGTGACTGGTTTCGTCTTTGTCATATGACGCTTTGAAATTATCATCGACAGACCAAAGCACTAACGGAAACGATGCAATTTCTCCTTCGGTCATTCGCGTTCGAAGCTCTTGAGCTAACGACAAAGCTCGGTAGTTCACACGCTTTCCATCCCGATCGGCTGTCCGATCCAAGCGCAGATCCAACAAGAGCCCATCGAATTTGGCCTTGCCCAACTGTCGAATTTCCTCGTCGAATTGGATGGGCGCGCGCACCTCTATCCGCAGATCGGCATTCGCCTGTTCGAGAAGTTGAACGATTGGCTGGACCTTTGCTGCCTCATCGTCGAGGCAGAGATATCTAGTAGGCATTCGTTGGAATCTCCTCATCCGTCGCTTCGGGGACCGTCACGCGAAAGCAAGTCGCGAATCCTGTCCGAGCAGGACGGAGCGTGATCTCTCCATTTGCGGTCTCGACAATATCTCTGACGATCTTCAAGCCCATTCCCATGCCGGCAAATGTGCCGTCTTCTTCTGAAGCGCCTGATGCCGATGTGGTTGTAAAAAACGCATCGAAGATCTTGCCGGTATTCGATGCTGGAACGCCGTCACCATTGTCCATGAAATCGAGGTAGATGTTCCCGTCGATCCGGCCGCACTCGATACGAATATGCCCCTTGACGCCGGCTCTGCGGATGGCCTTCAGGGAGTTGGTGAACAGATTTATCAGGATAGAAGCCCATTCCGATTTGTGCATCGGTCGCATAAAGAGGCCAAAGCCGTCAAAGTCGCGCTCTAGCGTGAGTTCATTTCTATTAAGCTTGGGGGAAACAACCTTTATGAATGAATTCACGACATCTCGGATCTCAAGTGCGACAACTTCTCTATTGATGTTGTCTCGCACCGTTGCATCAAAATACGTCAGATATCCCTCGAAATCGGATATCTGATCAAGCAGACTTGAGGCCTGCTTGGAACCACCCGAGTCCGCTTCGATGCGAGATGCCAACAACGATGCTGAAGCTTTAACGGTCTCCAATGAGAGTCGGATTTCATGAGTAAACTCGCCAATCGTGAGCCCAAGGCTGGACAACACTCGCATCATACCCAATTCTTCGAGAAGAGCTTCGCCTGTATCTCCAATATCAATGACCGACTGCCGTACTGTATCGACGACCTGCGCGAGTGCCGCCGCATAAGCCGGGTTCTCAGTGGCATTCTTTTGCAAGGTGCCGAGGCGAGCCAGAATATCGTCGGCCTGACCTTTCGGGCTCCGCTGCTTCTGTCTCGTGTCAGTGGTCGTTAGACGACGATCGCGGGCGGCTGCGATCGGAAGAATCGCGGACTTCAGCACTGCTGAGACGAAATCCTTCAGTTCGACAAACGAGTCGTTCTCAAGCAACCCCTCTCGGCTCGACGTCTCCTCGAAATGTGCGCCATCGACATCATTGATCTCGACAAACCCTAGGAAGTTGCGGTTGCTGTGTGGCGGCAGCACCTTACGCAACAGGTTCGAGGCGTTCAGCTTCAGCCAATCGTCAAATCGCTCCCCATATGGAAGAACTCTAAAGCCATTTCGATATAATCGTATGCCACCACTGCTCTGCAGTTTCTCCGCGACCTTTGATCGGAAGGATCGCTGGGTCTCCTTGTCGATATAGTAATATGCCTTAAAGCGGACGCTTCTGAGGTGCGGATAGGGCTCTGATGGTACGTCCTTTGCCGGGCCGATAGGTGTGGGACCGTTGTTGATGCTGAACCGCTCCGATCGAATCCACCACAGGCCAAATCCAGTATCGTCGACCTGCCCTTCGATCTCGGCAAGCGCATGCTTGAAGAAAACCGACCAATCATCGGCAATGATCTCTAGATCGCCGTTTTGCTCCCGAGCAAATGACGCTTTGAAGCCCGGATCAGAGCCCGATGCGGTTGTTGTCGTGGCAAGGGGAAACGGCTGAATAAGTTCGGCGATATGGCGATGCGAGCGTTCTATTTGGGCATCAGACCAGCTATCGCGGAGATCAAGGATCGTCAGACGTGTTCCATGCTCGAATGGCTTCTTGATCCTGGTTATGGTGCTGGGAACGGTGGATAAATTTCGCTCAGCTGCAAACTCATCCCAATCAATATCGAGACGCAGTCCATAGTGCAGGAGCGTTGTGGTCGTTTCCAATATGAGGCGGCGGCCAAGCCGCTGCGCGGCGAAGCGTCCAATGCCTTTTCTTCCGGCTTTTTGGCGATGATAGAGTTCGGAAAGCGGCGCCGCCACCTTGTTCGGAGTAGATAGGCGCATAAACCCAGCTTCGAGCTGAGCAATGTTCATGCCCGAGCCGTTATCGTAAATCTCCAGCGAGGTATTTCCGGCACTCGTTGTATTAAAAATGAGGTCTACATTTGTAGCGTCGGCATCGTACCCGTTCTTCACCAGCTCAGCGACGGCCGTCTCTTGTTTGGCCACCAGTTCCAGCCCAAGCTTGGAGATGTGACTGGCGTCCACCGAGAAGAAAAGCTTTCCTTTGCCGTGCGAAAGTAAGAGGCCATCGGCCGCACCAACTGTCTCAGAAAGGGTCTGGGCATGTTCGTACCCGGCGCGCGTCAATCGGTACCGAGGCGGTTGACCGTTTTCAGGCTGAGGCTCGGTGGCAATGTATCCCTGAGCTAACCAGTCTGCGGCAACCCGTTCGACCCATCCGGCTTCGAAAGGCAAGCCGAAATGATCCGCCACAATGTGCAGATCGTAGGACAGAGGCTTGTCAGAATTACCGACCCGACCATCTTCGGTGATGCTGTCCTGCACCATGCCGGTAAATTCAAAGAGCAGAACGTCACGAAATTCTTCATAGCTCAGATTATCGTGAGACGGCGGGACGTAATATTTTTCATATAGCAGTGAAGCGATGCGAGTGAAGCCACTGTTCAAATAAACCCAATTATCATCGTCAGTCTGGCCGTCCGGTGCGCCATCATGTGATGCAATCGCTTCAAGCCCGTTTTCAAGTTCGTGGCTGAATTGATCAATCCATCCGGACTCGTAAATCAGCCCGAGACTATCGGCCACCATCTTGTAGTTGACCATGCCGTCGACATGAGGCGAGGCGGCCGGCCCCATCAAATAATCGGTTAGCCCGGCCATGCCGACCATTGTGAGATCGGAGAACTCATCAAATGTGAGCGGCATTCCCCGAAAATCTGATTGTGGCAAAGTCACCACGTGGTGTTTCCCTCAGGAGATTCCGCCACCCCGCCTAAGGCAAAAATGGTCATTTGCTTCCCGCCTTCGTCCGAGGCGGGAGGTCGAGGACAAGCCGCGCGTTTCCCTCTCCTTGTTGGCGGAGGAATTCGATCACGGCTTTCCGGGTCAACCAGGAGAGGGATACGTCATGCCGCTTTGCCAGCGCGGCGAGCGCAGCATGCTCTTTTTCCGGAAGACTCACGGTGATCCGAGTGGTCATGATGGAGATGGAACTCCGCCTCGCTTCGATGTGCATCACATTACATCACGCTGATGCATTGTGGTAGGGCGCATTGTATGATCGAACGGTGATCGGAGCTGTTTCACAGCAAAATGGATGCGAGTTCGGAAATCGATGTTAAATCAATGACCTATCAGTTACAGTCCAAATGCAAATATGACAGTCATGAAAGGCCCTGAGTCGACTTCGGCGCCCTGAGCCGCACATTCCGGTGAATACGATCAATGACACCTACGGAATATGAAAAGGCAGTGCTGGAGCGTTTTAGGATCGACTGGCCGTCGCCGAGGTTTGACATTCGCCATAACGTGCAGCTGTTCGGCACGAAGACGAGACGTGCTCGACAGGTTGATGTCGCCGTCTATGAACGCGGAGAGGCTATGCCGTTCCTGCTGGCTGAAGCTAAGATGCACAGCCGCGCAATTGACGCCAACAAGGCCGGATCCACCATTGCGCTCGTCCAAGATGTCGGGGGAATTCCCACGATCATGGTCTCGACCGCCGGCTTCTCCATCGCGGCCCGGAACCATCTATCGGCCGAAGAGATAGGCTATCTCAAGCTCACGCTGACCGACGCCAGAGGACTTCGCTGGCTACCAGAGCTTGAGAAGCGCTTTGCGGTGGATCGCGAATTCAAGCGGATCTCGGGCGCTTTCGTTGAGGCGTTACGTATGGGTGATGCAGAGCCATTTCAAGACGAAGCCGTGCCATATGAAGAATGGCTCGCGATCATTGAAACAGGGCTTTCACACTTCCCGCAGACAACCATCGATATTCTTTGCACTGTCGCAAGGGAACATTATAGCGACGCATATCGCTTCAATGCAGTTCAGATTTTGTCGGAAGCTCAATCGCTTGACCGATCTGTGTTGCAACATTGGCTTGCTGCGGAGACAGACCCTGACACCATCGAGTTGATCCAAGAATGTCTGGCGAACATTATGGAAATGGGAGAGGAAGGCTCCGTGCACTTCCATGGAAATGCGTCGGAAGAACCATCGTAGTGGATTTTCCACTCCCTATACGTAACCTGTCCGTTCTTTGCCGCCTCTGCTGGTAATCTGGTGAGGCGCGCCGACGTGAGCGCGCCGCCTTGTCGGAAGAGGCGGGTAATGTGCATTGCCACGGCCTCTTGTGAACACAGCGGTGAACCCGCGATCTGGACTATCGGATGACGGCGGCAGCGGATGTCTCGATTGCTCGGATGACCTCAACGGCCTTTTGTGCAAACGGGTGATCTGCACTTACATGCCGTAACCTGCCGAGATCGCCACGGTCACCGTATTTCGCAATCACGCTAAAGGCGAAATGCAGGTCCCGATCACGAAAGCCCACCCGGTGATACGATGCCGGGGGCACGCCCTCATCAACCAACTTCCGACTGACCGCCAGCAGGTCGGCCGGGAACACATCCACCAGGTTGAGCGCTGGATAGTTAGGTGGTCGGTCTGCCACATGACTTGCTGCCAGCGGCTCGTTTATTTCCGCGAGGCAGCCGATGACGCGTTGCGGAGGGATTGCGTACAATTGCTCCCAGACCGCGCGAGCCTGTTCCGTGTCGGTGTCGCGGCCCGACTCGGCCGCATAGACCAGTGTTCTGATGAGAACCATGCACTGTTGCGCATCATTCTCGGCCTCCACAACCGGAAGCGGCGCGGCGTGCCGTGCGAGGAAGCGAACCGCCAGGACGAAGGCAGCCATCTCGTCCTGGCTCATCGGATTCGTCTGAGACGGAAGTCGCGCCAGGTTCGAGAACAATGGAGCGTCTGACGGCTCTTCGTATTCTGCGATCCTCTGCGCCAAGTACCTCAGGCTCATGGAATCACCGATTCCATGAGCCTGAAAGGCTCGCCGGTAGAGCAGACGCTGGGTCTCCTCCGGCAACTCGTAGACTTCCTCGGCATAGATCCAGTCAAACGGGTGATCGAACATCCGTGTGTAGACGCTGAGGGCCTTCTCGCGGATGTCCTCGCTGTCCTCTTCCCCAACTAAAGCCAGGACCTCATCGTGAATGGCGACACGCTGCGCTTCGCCCTCGTCGTCAAGCGCTCCCAGTATCTTGAGGGCATCGATGACGCTCGAATTCAACGCCCAGTTCGTGGCGTGAATCTCGAGGGCGTTGATCGCCTCGACGAGGTCGGCCCTTACCGTCTCCTCGGCGTCCCGCACGAATCCGACAATGTGCAGCAGTTCGAGCCGGACATGATAGGGCTCGTATCTCCACCGCGTGCGCAAGACCTCGGTCAGCTCAAGCGTGAATCGCGTGATATCCTCTTTGCCAAACAGCTCATGGCGTTGCTTGAGAACGAACAGGAGCTCGCCCGAGGTCAAGCCGACAAGAGACCGCATCGCGATCTTCGGTGGCCGATTGCTGATGATATGGGTGAACCTAGTTGCGTCGGCCTGTGTCGCGGCGAGCGTGAAGCTGTGGCGCGCTCCGAAACCATAGTAGGCGAGTGCGAAAGCTTCACTGTGCAAGGCGACATTCCCCTCGCGAGCCGCCTCGGCAAGACGCGATCGTTCCTCGGCCAGTTTTGAATCCATTGCCCGGCACAGAGCGAGGTATTCGTCGATGCCCGTGCCCTTGGCCGCGCGTACGCCCAGGGCCTGAAACCGAGCTCGGCTCGTCGCTTGCGGCTCACTGTGCCCCTCCCATTCGAGCCGCTTGAAAGCATCACCGTCCGTCAAGACCAGTTTGGACTGCGCGATCTCGTCGAGAAGACTGGCGTGACTGGATTCGAGAAGTGCCCAAGCCGTCGCCGTCGCCACTGTACCGAGCTCACCGTCAGCGGCATCGGCAATGATGTCCGCCTCTGTGATTTCCTCCAGCACTGCACGGCAGGCCGGCGCCGTATCCAGGGCGGCGATGATGTCGCGGGTCAACGGACGAAAGAGCGGCGTGCCCAGCTGGGCGCCAAGTTTCGCGGGATCCGTCTGCGCCAACCTGACCAGTTCCTGAGCGGCGCACGTGCAGTGAAAGATTTCGTGACTGAAGGACACCCTGCCGCCCCGAGTTTCCAGAATGCCGGCACGAAGAATTGCCTCGCAATCATCGAAAGTCAGGTGCTGTGCCAGCATGAACTCATCAAAGGCAGTCTCCGACAGGGAATAGGCCATGTCGTCGGTGAGCCGCGCGCGAGCCGTCGGAGGCCAAGCGAACCCGAACGCGCATGTGGTCCCAGTCGCGTGCGGATGAGTTGGTCGACGAGTTCAAGGCGCGTAACATTTGACCGCAGCTCGTTGCCGATGTCACCCACTATGCGCGCCTCAAACCCGCTTCGCACGCCGCGCAGCACTTCTTTTGCCGCCGAGGTCAAGGCTCCATGTCCTCGCTCGGCGATGCGTGCCTTCAATATCTCCGACGGTTTCCTGACGCTGACGCTGCCCAGGCCGGCCAGACCTTCTGGACGTGGCTCCTGGCTCGTGACGACAACCCGCGCATCGTACCGCCTTGCCAAAGCCTTGAGTCCTCGCAGTGCTTGGCGGACATTGTCGGCCGACAGCTCGTTCAAACCGTCGAAGATCAGGACGACCGGCATACCCAACTGCGTGGCCCGGCGCAGAAATCGCGGATCGTAAGAATCAACGAGCAGCGAAATCTCGCGCTGAATCGCCTCCGCCCACGAGCCCGAAAACAGCTTCGCCGAAACGAAGAGGCAAATGGCGCCCGCCGCTGTCAGCCGAAGTCCCAGCCACTTTGCCATCAGGCTCTTGCCACACCCGGATGGTCCCCACAGGAAGCTGCCAGCCTGCTCATGGATGGACGCGATGAGAGCCTCTGCCTGCTCGTCATCTTCCGGGATCCAAAGGTCGGCATCGGGCCGGTATTCTGCAGTGAACGCCCGCCGATAGCGTACGGCCCACTCGCTAAACACCCGGGAGCCTTCGGCTCCCAGCGCGGCGTCTAGGGCAGTAGCGGTCAACTTCAAGGACCGCGCAAAGCTCTGCCAGGTCGCCAGTGACCATGGACTGCCTCCCGTCGCTCCCAACGCAGCCAGCACCTCGGCAGTCGACCCGATCCGAACCTTGAAGTCGCCCGAAGTGATGGTTGACCCCGCAGCGAGGTCGGCGGTGATCGCGACGAACCCATCCGGGTAGAAATCGCCGATGGGCGCCGCCTGAGCCATGGCATCACGCAGACGGTTCTTGGCGTCGAGCGCCTGCTGATAGGGGTTGCGGAACGGCGTCCACTCGCCGGACGGCGACAGCCGTTCCCATGGTCCATTGATCTCGCCGCGAACCGGAAGCTTGGTGGCTTTTGCTTCGACCAGGGCGACGGCGTCCTCTGTCGCCACTACGAAGTCGATCTGTCGACTTTTGAGCTGAAAATTGCACAGGACGACGGCCGCCGTGGCGCCTCGCGCCAGATGGTCGACGAGGGCGCGCAGGAAGAAACGTTCCGAGTCATGTTCCAGCGGTCCCCCGCAGAAGATTGTCAGTTGGCGTGTCTGGTTCATGATGTGGATTCTACAGCTTCACTGCTGAAAAGCACTCTCTCGATGCAGGTTATCATGACCGCACCGACCGAATGCTATCGGCTGTCCATGGCGACATCTTCGAGGTGCTGGTGCCACCCGTGCATATCCTCGATGGGTTCGGCCATGATCTCTTCCAACTGGTCTAACTCCTTCCTGATCTGGTCGAACATCTCCAGTGCGGTCAGGGCCGTCCGTTTGGCGTTAAGCGACCCGGCCCGCTTTCTCCAGCTC
Organism: Mesorhizobium sp.; assembly: GCA_049647745.1. GTDB lineage: Bacteria > Pseudomonadota > Alphaproteobacteria > Rhizobiales > Rhizobiaceae > Mesorhizobium. The sequence goes on along the minus strand of JBARYG010000023.1, from coordinate 901 downwards.
TCGAACGGCAACTGCGGGTATCTAGGCCTCCAGCCAGGCAGCAGGCGCGCATTGAGATCGACCAGCACTTTCGTCCCTCGCGCCATCCCGGGCGCGTCCTCATCAAGCGGCTTGGGCGGGAGGCCCTTCGCCTTCAGCGCCTTGTCGCCATCGCGGCGAAAACGAACAATTGCGGCGATCGTGTCAGCTTCGAGCTGGATCGTCCGCAGCGTATCGATAGGGTCGTCTGTTCCCGAGCGACCCCTGGCGATGATGCCGAAGGCCGACTCCGCCTGGTCGACCCGAAGCAACAAATGCGCGCTCAACGCTCGCTCGACCGAGATTGGCGGTTGCGGACAAGCCGCGAGCAGCCGATCGCGTAGTCCAGTCATATCGACCTTGGCTCCGCGGTACTTCGTGGTTGCCAACTCAGGCAAAAGTCGACGAGCGGCATCGCTGACGACTTCAGGTTCCCAGCGCAGATGACGCTGCGCACCCAGGAGCGATGCGAGCAGCCCAGCAGCCAGCCGGAAATAGACGTGCGCGAGCTGCCCGATAATCGGATCGTCGCGGAGCCCGACATGATAGAGCTGGTTCCGATACTCGTGCAGGATTGCCATCGCCCGGACCTGATCAGGCGGAATGTGACCGAGCTCTTTTAGAAACTGGATCTTCCTGTCGAAGGCGCGGCCACGTGCGTCGCTGCGCTGTTCCGGCGTGAGCCGGCGGGAATTCCTGTCCCGATCCTCGAATAGTAGGTCAGCGCATTTTTGATGGCACATCAGCTCAAGGCCATAGCACGTCGGGAAGAAGTGCTGCCGAGAGGTTATGGCCACGCGCGCAGCCCTCAACAGCGCAGCGGGTGGCCATAACCGGTCTCAGGTCTCAACAGTGGTTTTGCACAACCACACCGCTGAGGAGA
>JBARYG010000022.1:0-20543 GCA_049647745.1 Mesorhizobium sp. | reverse complement strand
GTTCCACGCCGCACGACCCGTGAAAGAGATGAAGCGTGGCCATTCCCCGCACCAGACCCGGCAACTATCCGGCGATCCTTTCCTACGGCTTCCGGCCGTTCTTCTTCATGGGATCGCTCTATGCCGGCCTGGCGATCCTGTTCTGGTTGCCGCTGTTTTACGGCTCGCTTGAAACGTCGAGCCTGTTTGCCCCGGTCGACTGGCACATTCACGAGATGCTGTTCGGTTATCTGGCGGCGGTGATGACCGGGTTTCTGCTGACCGCCATTCCCAACTGGACCGGCCGGCTACCGGTGCAAGGCATGCCGCTGCTGGCGCTGGCGCTGCTTTGGCTGGCCGGGCGCTTCGCGGTGTATTTCTCCGGTCAGATCGGCTGGATGGCGGCGGGCATTATCGACTGCGCCTTCCTGCTCGCGGTGGCGATGGCCGCCGCAACCGAGATTGTCGCCGGGCGCAACTGGCGCAACCTCAAGGTACTGATCCCGGTGACGGTCCTTTTTGCCGCCAACGTCGTGTTCCATGCGGAGGCACATTTTTCCGGCGTCTCCGACATCGGCCGCCGGCTGGGGATCGGTGCCGCGATCCTCCTGATCACAATCATCGGCGGGCGCATCATCCCGAGTTTCACCCGCAACTGGCTGGTGCGCGAAAATCCGGGTCGCCTGCCGGTGCCATTCAACCGCTTCGACGCCGTGGTTATCGGTTTGTCCGTGCTGGCGCTGGCACTGTGGACCTTCCTGCCGGAACGAAGCGAAACGGGCCTGGCGCTGCTTGTCGCGGCCATCTTCAACGTGGTGCGCCTCGGGCGCTGGGCCGGCGACCGCACCTTTCGGGACCCGCTGGTGATCATCCTTCATGTCGCCTATGCGTTCATTCCCTTAGGCATGCTGCTTGCGGCAACGGCGGTTCTTTATCCCGGAGCAGTCGCGCCGGCGGCCGCCATGCACGCCTTCGGCGTCGGGGCGATCGGAACGATGACGCTGGCGGTCATGGCGCGCGCTACGCTCGGCCATACCGGACGGGCGCTGCGCGCCGGCAAGATTGGCTCCTTCGTGTTCGCGGCAATCGTGGTCGCGGCGCTGATCCGTATTGCAGCCGCCCTTGGCCTGCCCGGCGATTGGCCCATCCATCTTGCCGCCTGTGCCTGGGCACTGGCTTTCCTCGGCTTTGCCGCATTCTATGGCGGCATGCTCATGCGCCCGCGAATCTGACGTTTTTCAGCCCTTCGAGCTGTCGGCCGGCCTGAGCAGGCGGGCATAGATCTCGCCGACGATGCCGCGGCGGAAAACCAGCACGCAGATCATGAAAATGAGCCCGGTGGCAATCGTCACCGGGAAGCCGGAGGTGGCGAGCGTGTTCTGCAAGCCGACGACTAGCCCGGCGCCGACGATCGGCCCGACCATGGTGCCGATGCCCCCGAGCAGCGTCATCAGGATCACTTCGCCCGACATCTGCCAGGTGACGTCGGTCAGCGTCGCGAACTGGAAGACGATCGACTTGAGCGCGCCGGCAAGCCCCGACAGCGCCGCCGACATGACGAAGGCGGCAAGCTTGTAGTTGGCGACCGAATAGCCGAGCGAGACGGCGCGGTTCTCGTTTTCGCGGATCGAGCGCAGGATCATGCCAAAGGGCGAGTTGACGATGCGCCAGATGACGAACACGCCGACCAGGAACACGCCCAGCACGACATAGTAGATGTTGAGCGGATCATGCAGGTCGATCAGGCCGAACAGATGGCCGCGCGGCACGCCCTGGATGCCGTCCTCGCCCTGCGTGAAAGGGGCTTGCACGCAGAAGAAGAAGAACATCTGCGCCAGCGCCAGCGTGATCATGGCGAAGTAGATGCCCTGCCGGCGGATGGCGAAGAAGCCCATGATGAGGCCCATGACGGCGGCACCCGCTGTGCCGAGCAGGATGCCCGCTTCCGGCGGCCAGCCCCACACCTTGACCGAATGGGCGCAGAAATAGGCCGCGCCGCCGAAGAAGGCCGCATGGCCGAAGGACAAAAGCCCGGTATAGCCGAGCAGCAGGTTGAAGGCGCAGGCGAACAGCGCGAAACACAGCATCTTCATCAGGAAGATCGGATAGACGAAGAAGGGCGCGGCCAGCAGCCCGGCAATGCCGATTGCCACCAGCGCCCACTCCAGCCGCTCGGAGCGCCGGACGCGGGCTTCCTGAAGCGTGACCTCGGTCATCTCAGGCGTCCCTTCCAAACAGGCCGGCGGGGCGCACCAGAAGCACGACCACCATGATGACGAAAATGACGAGGTTGGAGGCTTCGGGATAGAACACCTTGGTCAACCCCTCGGCCAGCCCGAGCGTGTAGCCGGTGACGATGGCGCCGAGGATTGAGCCCATGCCGCCGACCACGACGACGGCGAAGACGACGATGATGAGATCGGACCCCATCAGCGGGCTGACCTGATAGACGGGCGCCGCAAGGATGCCGGCCAGTCCGGCCAGCGCCGAGCCCAGCCCGTAGGTGAGGGTCAGCAGCAGCGGCACGTTGACGCCGAAAGCCTGCACGAGGCGGGGGTTCTCGGTCGCGGCACGCAGATAGGAGCCGAGCCGCGTCTTTTCGATCAGCGCCCAGGTGCCGAAGCACACGATCAGCGACGCCACCACCACCCAGCCGCGATAGATGGGCAGGAACATGAAGCCGAGATTGGTGCCACCCGAAAGCAGCGCCGGCACCGAATAGGGGTTTCCTGATACGCCGTAATAGTAACGGAACACACCTTCCAGCAGCAAGGCCAGGCCGAAGGTGAACAAAAGCCCGTAGAGCGGATCGACCCCGTAGAGCCTCGATATCGCCAGTCGCTCGATGACCATGCCGAACAGCCCGACGAGGACCGGCACCAGGATCAGCGCCGGCCAGTAGCCGATGCCCAGATAGGTCAAAAGCAGGTAGCCGACGAAAGCGCCAAGCATATATTGCGCGCCATGAGCGAAATTGATGATCTGCAACATGCCGAAGATGATCGCCAGCCCCAAGCTTAGCATGGCGTAGAAGGAGCCGTTGATGAGCCCGACCAGCAACTGGCCGAGAAACGCCTGAAGGGGGATTCCGAAGATCGTCGTCATGGGACCCTCATACCCCCAGCACTTCGTGCAGTTCGCCCATGTGCGACGACAGTTCGTTGACCGGAAAGCCGCCTACCACCTTGCCGTGTTCCATCAGGTAGAAGCGGTCGGCGACGCGGCTGGCGAAACGGAAATTCTGCTCGACCAAAAGGATGGTCATGCCGCGCGACTTGAGTTCGACCAGCAATTCGCCGATGCGCTGCACGATGACCGGCGCCAGCCCCTCGGTCGGCTCGTCCAGCAAAAGCATGGTGACGCCGGTGCGCAGCATGCGCGCGATGGCCAGCATCTGCTGCTCGCCACCGGAAAGTTTCGTGCCCTGGCTGTTGCGGCGCTCCTTCAAATTGGGAAAGAGATCGAAGATTTCCTCCACGCTCATGCCGCCTTTGGCCACGACCGGCGGTAGGACGAGATTCTCGTCGACGCTTAGCGTTGCAAAGATGCCGCGTTCTTCCGGCACGAAGCCGATGCCGGCATGGGCGGTGCGATGCAGCGGCAAGTGCATCAGGTCGTTGCCGTCGAAGGCGATTTCGCCGGTACGCTTACGGATCAGGCCGACGATGGAGCGCAAGGTGGTCGTCTTGCCGACCCCGTTGCGGCCAAGCAGCGTCACCGTCTCGCCGCGAAAGACCTCGAGATCGACGCCGTGCAAGGCATGGCTTTCGCCATACCAGGCATTGAGGCCGCGCACGCGAAGCAGGGGCGCGTTTTCGGCCATCAGGCGTACTCCGTGCCCATATAGGCGACTTTGACCCGTTCGTCGCGGCTCACGGTTTCGTAATCGCCCGCAGCCAGTATTTCGCCGTGCTGCAAGACGGTGATCCAGTCGCAAAGGTCGGAAACGACGGTCAGATTGTGCTCGACCATCAGCACGGCGCGATCCTTTGCCACCGAGCGGATGATATCGGAAACCGTGCCGACGTCCTCATTGCCCATGCCGGCCATCGGTTCGTCCAGCAAAAGCACTTTCGGATCGAGCGCGAGCGTGGTGGCGATTTCGAGCACGCGCTTGCGGCCGTAGGAAAGGTCGCCGGCAAGCCGGTCTTTGGCGCCGTCGAGGCCGACAGAGGCGAGCAGTTCCATGGCGCGCGGCGTCAATCTGTCGAGCGCAGAGGTGGAGCGCCAGAACTGCGTGGCGAGCCCTTGCGGCCGCTGCAGGGCAACGCGCACATTGTCGAGCACGCTGAGATGCGGAAAAACCGCCGAGATCTGGAAAGAACGCACCAGCCCCATGCGCGCGACTTTTGCTGGCGAAGTGCGGGTGATGTCGCGGCCAAGCAGTTCGATCCGGCCATCGGTCGGCGGGAGGAACTTGGTCAAAAGGTTGAAAACTGTCGTCTTGCCGGCGCCGTTTGGGCCGATCAGCGCATGAATCTTGCCATGGTGAACGTCGAGATCGACATTGCTGACGGCGGTGAAACCGGCGAAATCCTTGCGCAAGCCGCGGGCGGAAAGCACCACCCGCGGCTCGTTTCCTGGTTCGGCGGTTGTCATGGCCACGCCGATGGCCACCGTCACTTCAGATCGCAGCCGCTTTCGGAAGCAGGCAGGAACGCCTTGTCGCCCGGAATCGTGGCGAGATAGGTATAGTAGTCCCAGTCCTGCCTGCTCTCCTCGGGCTTCTTGACCTGATAGAGATACATGTCGTGGACCATGTTGCCGTCCGCCTGCACCTTGCCGTTCTCGGCGAAGACGTCGTTGACCGGCATGGAGTGGAGTTCCTTGGCGACCGCCTCGGTCTCGTCGGTGCCAGCCTTGTCGATGGCCTTCAGGTATTGCATCACCGCCGAATAGGTGCCGGCCTGGATCATGTTGGGCATGCGCTTGGTACGCTCGAAGAAGCGCTTGGCGAATTCGCGGCTCTTGTCGTTGCGATCCCAGTAGAAGCCTTCGGTCAGCACCACGCCCTGCGCCGCCTGAAGCCCGAGGCCATGCACTTCGGAAAGGGTGAACAGAAGGGCTGCCAGCCGCTGCCCGCCCTGCACGATACCGAATTCGGAAGCCTGCTTGATGGAGTTCGAGGTATCGAGGCCGGCATTGGCAAGTCCGATGACCTTGGCGCCCGAAGACTGCGCCTGCAACAAGAAGGAGGAGTAATCGGTCGTGCCGAGCGGGTAGCGCACCGAACCCAGCACCTTGCCGCCCTTGTCCTTGACGAATTTCGACGTCTGCTCTTCGAGCGAATAGCCGAAGGCATAGTCGACGGTGATGAAAAACCAACTGTCGCCGCCCTGCTCGACCAGCGCGCCGCCGGTGCCGACCGCCTGGCTATGCGTATCGTAGGCCCAGTGGAAGCCATAGGGCGAGCAGGACTTGCCGGTGAGGTCGGTCGTGGCCGCGCCGGTGACGATGTCGATCTTCTTCTTGTCCTTCGAAATGCCCTGCACGGCCAGCGCGACGGAGGAGGTCGTCAATTCCATGATGGCGTCCACCTGTTCGGTGTCGTACCACTGACGGGCGATGTTGGAGGCGATGTCGGGCTTGTTCTGATGGTCGGCGTCGACCACCTCGATCGGCGCGCCCTGGACCTTGCCGCCGAAATCCTCGACCGCCATCTTGGCTGCCTCGACCGACCACTTGCCGCCGAAATCGGCGTAGACACCGGATTGGTCGTTGAGGATGCCGATCTTGACCTTGCCGTCCGAAATCTCGGCGGCCATGGCGGGAATGGCGGTGGTGGCCAGAAGTGCCGCCGAAACGAGGATCGATAATTTCACCTGATAGTCCTCCCTTGTTGCAGCCTGTCGCCAACCGGCGGCGGCTGCGTGTTGTTTTTCGAAGAATGGGGAACGCCCCGGCCTTCGTCAAGGAAAGAACCGTGGTTGCCGCACCTAATATCGTTTGACGAGATAAACCTCATCGCGGGCGCGGCATTTTTTAGCCAGCCCCGATTGCGGTGCGCCGTTTTTTGGCGATGAATAGGCCCATGGGCAGCGCAGGCAATGGCCGGGACGGCATCGATGGAACCGATTTTGGCGAATGGGACTACATCATCGTCGGCGCCGGTTCGGCCGGCTGCGTGCTGGCCAACCGGCTGAGTGCCGATCCGAAGAACCGGGTGCTGCTGCTGGAAGCCGGCGGCAGGGACAATTACCACTGGGTGCATATTCCCGTCGGCTATCTCTACTGCATGGGCAATCCGCGCACCGACTGGTGCTACAGCACGGAGAAGGAGAAGGGCCTCAACGGCCGTTCGCTGGCCTATCCGCGCGGTCGGGTGTTGGGCGGCTGCTCCTCCATCAACGGCATGATCTACATGCGCGGGCAGGCGCGCGACTATGACCAGTGGCGACAGCTCGGCAATCCGGGTTGGGGCTGGAGCGACGTGCTGCCGCTGTTTCGGCGTTCAGAGGACCACTATCAGCTCGATGATGCCAATCACGGGCAGGGTGGACCGCTACGCGTCGAGCGCCAGCGCCTCCATTGGCCGATCCTCGACGCGGTGCGTGAGGCGGCGGGTGAACTGGGCGTGCCGGCGACCGACGACTTCAACACCGGCAATAATGAGGGCGCCGGCTATTTCGACGTCAACCAGCGCCACGGCGTGCGTTTTTCCGCGGCACGCGCCTTCCTGCGCCCGGTGTTGAAGCGCGCCAACCTTCGCATCGCCATCCACGCCCAGGCCGAGCGCATTCTGTTCGACGGCCGGCGCGCGACTGGCGTCCTGTTTCGCGGTACCGACGGCCGTCTGGCCAAGGCTATGGCGGGGCGCGAACTTCTGCTCTCGGCCGGTGCCGTCAACTCGCCGCAACTGCTGCAGCTTTCCGGTGTCGGGCCTGCGTCGCTGTTGCGGGAAAGCGGCGTAGAGGTGCTGCACGCGCTGCCCGGTGTCGGCGAAAACCTTCAGGACCATCTCCAGATTCGTACCGCTTTCCGGATTCAAGGCGCGGCGACGCTGAACGAACGGCAGGCGAGCCTGTGGGGCAAGGCCGGGATCGCGCTGGAATATGCGCTGAAGCGCTCCGGGCCGATGGCGATGGCACCAAGCCAGTTCGGCATTTTCATGCGCTCCGATTCACGTTTCGATACGCCCAACATCGAGTTCCACGTCCAGCCGCTGTCCCTGGAAAAATTCGGAGAACCGTTGCACACGTTCCCGGCCATCACCGTTTCGGTCTGCAATCTGCGGCCGGAATCGCGCGGCCATGTGCGCATCCGTTCCGCCGATCCGCACCAACCGCCGGCAATCGCGCCCAACTATCTGGCAACGGACAGTGACCGCGAGATCGCCGCGCAGTCGATCACCCATGCAAGGCGGTTGATGGCGACGCGGCGCATGCGCCAGTATCAGCCACAGGAGTTCAAGCCGGGCACCCATATCGAAAGCCCGGACGATCTGGCACGCGTCGCCGGCGATATCGCAACCACCATCTTTCATCCGGTGGGCACGGCGAAGATGGGAACCGACGCGCATTCGGTCGTGGACGCGGAACTGAAAGTGCACGGCATCGATCGCCTCCGCGTCGTCGATGCTTCGATCATGCCGACTATCGTTTCCGGCAACACCCATGCGCCGACGGTGATGATCGCGGAGAAGGCATCCGAACTGATCCTGTCGGCCTGAGCAAAGCCGCCCCTAACGGGTATTAGCGGCCGCCCGCCAGTCTTCTGCGTAGCGCCTCCAGGCCGGCGGGAAATTTCGCCGGTTGGCGGTTCCCGACGGCGGCTTCCGGGTCATGTCGGCCAGCAGCGCCGCACCGATGCTCGTGCCCGTGCTCTGGCCCGTCTGGGCAAGAACCGGCCTTCCTGTCGCCGCCTGCATCATGGCGCAATAGGCCCGATTGGCGGCAAACGGCCCTTCGATGACGGTGTCCCCTTCGGCGCCGATGAGGTCGAGGCAGGTCTCCGTCATCATGGCGAGATAGAACGCGATCGCAATCATGCGTTCGCCGGGCGAAGGCGTACCGATCCAACAGGCCTGCGCGGCCGGAAACGGGCCGGAGCCTTGTTGCACCGAAGGCAGCAGCATGATGCCACGCTCAATCACGGCCGTCATGGCGGCTTCGTCCGCTGCCGCGTCCGTGCTTGCCGACAGCAACTCGAATTCGCGGCCGCCCATGAACCGGGCGGAGCGCACTGGTGCGCCCAGCGCATTGACGTTGACGAGCGTATCTCGCGCGGGGTCCAGAGCCACCCCGCGACCGCCGATTGCCATCGAGACCACCCAGGTTCCGGTCGAGACGACCGAGAACGGAGCCTTCCTTGCCAGCAGGTGCGGCAGCAGCGAAGCATTGGAATCGTGGATGCCGCAATGAACGGGCGTCGATGGATCAAGCCCGGTGCGTGCCGCAAGCTCGGGTAGCAACGTGCCTAGTCGGGCGGATGCAGGCTGCAACGGCGGAAAAAAATCTCGCCATGCAAGATGGTCGACCAGTGTGGAAAAATCGCCGCGATCCGGGTTCCAGAGATCGGTGTGGCAGCCTAGCGACGTCACCTCGCTTGCCATCGCACCCGTCAGCCGCCAGCTCCAATATTGCGGATAGGTCAGGATTGTCGCGACACGGCTGAACGCATCGGGAAATGTCCGGCTCTGCCAGAAAAGCTGGGCACCGAGGTTGAGCCCGTTCTGCAAGGGCGGCGAGCCGGTTTCCTCGAATTCGGGTCGCACGGCATCATACGCCCCGCGAAGCGTGCCGGGGCCTTCGTCTTCGTAGTCGAGAACCGGGAGAGTCAGCGAACCATCGGCATCGAGCAACACTGCGGTCGCCCCATGTGTGGTGACCGAGATCGCGTCGATTTTTTGCCCGCCGCCCAACTCTTTCAGGCTGTCGAGGATAAACGTCCAGAGCATTTCGACGTCATGGTGACGATAGGGCGTCCCGGCAACCGGGCGATTGGTAGTCTTGCGAACCGCCACTTCCGCGAGCCTGTCGAGGTCGACCAGCGCCACCTTCGCGTTGGTCTTGCCGATGTCGACAACGGCGACGTGGCGGACGGCAGCCATCAGGCCGGCCGCTCCCGGCGCAGCCGCCGCCACAGGATCGGCAGCGCGATGACGACGATCAGCAGCAGGCCGACGAAGATCGACATGACGATGCCGGGAACGTTGAGCAGGCCGAGTCCGAAGGTAACCAGCCCCATGATGAAGGCGGCGAGCACGACGCCGACAATGCTGCCGGCACCGCCGAGGATATTGACGCCGCCCAGCACCACCATGGTGATGACTTCCAGTTCGTAGCCTTGCGCGATCGACGGCCGCGTCGAGCCGAGTCGCGAGGTGATCAGGATGCCGGCGATGCCGGACATCAGCCCGGTCAGGCAAAACAGGATGAATTTCGTGCGCTCCACCCGCACGCCCGAGAACCGCGCCGCGACCGGATTGTTGCCTATGGCGAAGATGCGCCGGCCGAAGCTGGTGCGATGCAGCAACGCCCAGTAGACCACAGCGGCCGCTAGGAAGAGCACCAGTTCGAACGAGATCGCCCACCAGACATAACCCTGGCCGAAGAAGGCGAAGTCCGCCGGGTAGCCCTTATAGGCCTGGTCGCCGAGGATGATGAAGGCAATGCCCCGATAGAGGCTCATCGTCCCGATGGTCACGACGATCGAAGGCAGGCCGAAGCCCGTCACCAGAATGCCGTTGAAGGCGCCGCAGGCGAGGCCGACGGCGAGGCCGATCAGCACCAGGCCGGGCGTGCCGACACCCATCTGCACGGCCATGCCCATCAGCGTGGAAGCCAGCGCGATAATGGCAGCGACAGAAAGGTCGATCTCGCCGGCAATGATCAGCAGCGCCATCGCCAGCGCGATCAGGCCCTTTTCGGTGAAGTTGAAGGTGAGGTCGGACAGCGACCACGGATCGAGGAAGTAAGGTGAAGCGAAACTGTTGGCCGCGAATATGGCAATCGCCACGACCACCAGCAGCGCCTCCCATGAAAAGACGGCCGCCTTTAGTGGCTTGTCGAGCCGGTCGGGAATGTGGCGGGGCGCTGGCGTGTCGGTCATGCCACCTCCGCTTTCTTCAGGATGATACGGCCTTGCCGTCGCTCGCCGCGCGCGTTGAGCGCGACCGCGAGGATGATGGCCGAGCCGGAAATCGCCATCTGCCAGAACGGCGAAATGTTGATGACCGGCAGCGCGTTGGCGATGATGCCGAGGAACAGCGCACCGAGTACCGCGCCGCCGACCGAGCCGATGCCGCCGGCAATGGAGACGCCGCCGATGACGCAAGCTGCGATGATGTTGAGTTCATAGCCGTTGGCGACCTCGACCGAGGCGATGACGTAGCGCGAAATCCACAAATAGCCCGCCAGGCCGGAAACCATGCCGGAGATGCAGAACGCCACGAATTGCGTGCGGCCGACGTCGATGCCGGCATAGACCGACGCGGTCGGGTTGACGCCGGCGGCATAGATCGACCGGCCAAGTGCGGTACGCGTCATCAGCGCGAAAAACAGCGCGATGACGAAGATGGCGATCCACGATAGCACCGGAACGCCGACCAACGCGGCGCGCTGGAAGCCGATGAAGGCCGGGCTCATCTGGTCGGCGTTGACCCATGCCCCGCCTGAAATGACGAAGGTCGCGCCACGATAGATTGTGAGCGTGCCGAGCGTCACCACGATGGAAGGGATATCGAGGCGCCAGACCAGCACGCCGTTGATGGCGCCCAGCACCAGGCCGACCAGCAGGGCGACGACGATCAGCGCCGGGATGGGAATACCGGGATGCGCGGCATTCAGCATCGCCACCACCATACCGGTAAAGCACAGGTTCGCCGCCATTGACAGGTCGATGCCGCGCGTCAGGATCACCGCCATCTGGCCCAGCGCCAGAATGATCAGGATCGAGGTGTCGTTGAACACCTGGCCGAGATTGCGCGGCTGCGCGAATGCCGGAAAGCGTGTCGAGATCAGCCCGACCAGCACGGCGATTGCCGCCAGCAGCCAGATCTCGCGAACTTTGAGCAAGCCCTTCATGCCGCGATCCCCGCCGCCGCCCGCACCAATGTTTCGGCGGTAAGGTTCTCGTTGGCGTGCATGGCCGCGATGCGCCCTTCGCGCATGACCACGACACGATCGGACATGCCGAGGATTTCGGGCAGTTCGGACGATACCATGATGACCGACAGCCCCTGCTCGACCAGTTCGGCCATGAAACCGTGCACCGCCGCCTTGGAGCCGATGTCGATGCCCTTGGTCGGTTCGTCGAGGATGATGACCTTCGGCGCGGTCGCCAGCCATTTGGCGATGACCACCTTCTGCTGGTTGCCACCCGACAGCGTGCCGACATCCTGGCTGAGCGAGGAGGCGCGCAGATCGAGCCGCTCGGTGTAGGTGCGCGCCAGCGCGAATTCTTCCGCAAGTTTCAGCACACCCGATTTCGAGGTGCGTTTCAGCGACGGCAGCGAAACGTTCTGGAATATCGGCAGGCCGATGACGACGCCCTGCTTGCCGCGTTCTTCCGGCACGTAGACGATGCCGGCGTCGATCGAGTCCGCCGCCGATTTTGGCGCGATGGTTTTACCGTCCAGCGTGATCGCACCGGCGCTTGTCTGCGTTATGCCGGCGATCGCCTGCATGACCTCGCTGCGGCCGGCGCCGACCAGCCCATAGAAGCCGAGGATTTCGCCTTTGTGCAGTTCGAAGCTGATGCTGTCGAATTCGGTCGGATGCGAAAGCCCGGAGATCGATAAGACCGGTGCGCCGATGGCGCTTTTGCGTTGCGGGAATATCTGGTCGACCGAGCGCCCGACCATGAGCTTGACGAGTTCGCTTTGACTGGTGTCGCCGAGCAGCCCCTCGCCGACCATCTCGCCATCGCGGAATACGGTGTAGCGGTCGGCGATGCGGAAAATCTCATCGAATTTGTGGCTGATGAACAGCACCGCCTTGCCTGCGCTCTTGAGGAATTCGATGAGCAGGAAAAGCTCCTCGATCTCCTTCGTTGAAAGGGCTGCGGTCGGCTCGTCCATGATGACGATCTGCGCGTCGATCGACATGGCGCGCGCCACGGCGACGAGGTGCTTGTTGGCGATGCCGAGGTCCCTTAGGCGGGTATCGGGGTCGATATGCCCCGCGCGCATCGTTGTCAGCACTTCCCGCGCGTCGGCGCGCATGGTGGTCCAGTCGATCAGACCGAAACGCGTGCGCGGCGCATGGCCGAGAAAGATGTTTTCCGCCACCGACAGATCGTCGAACAGCACGGTTTCCTGATGAATGGCGGTGATGCCGTGGGCGAAGGCGGCATGCGCGGAAGATAGCGCCACGGCCTTGCCGTCGACCGCGATGGTGCCGGCGTCGGGCTGGTAGATGCCGGTCATGATCTTCACCAGCGTCGATTTGCCGGCGCCGTTCTCGCCGATCAGCGCGGTCACTTCGCCGGGGTAGAGCGACAGCCCGACATCGTGCAGCGCGCGAACGCCGGGAAAACTCTTGCCGATGCCGGTCAGGGTGAGGCGCGGGGCGGCGGGCCGCACCGCGCCATCCTTTCGGCTGCCGTTGCTTTGGGCTGTCGTGTCCATGTGCGTATCAAGCCCTGAAAGCCGCATGTGGAAAAGCGGCGAGGCATGCGCCCCGCCACCCGTCTCTCCCGATCAGTAGATCTTGGAGAACTCTTCGATGTTGGTCTTGTCGAACTGGAAGGGCGGCGCCATCGCGGCCGAGTTGGTGTCGTCGAGCGTCACCTTGCCGACGCGGCCGATGGAAAGCGTGGCGCCGGGCTTGGCTTCTTCCTTCTTCACGGCAAGGTCGTGCGCCAGATAGATCGCCGAATAGCCGAGGTCGATCGGGTTCCACAGCGCAACCGCCTGGGAAGCGCCGTTGTCGATGAACTTCTTGAACTCCGACGGCAGCGCCAGGCCTGTCACGTTGACCTTGCCGATCAGCCCTTCGTCCGTCACCACCTGAGCGGCGGCGACGACGCCGACCGTGGTCGGCGCAATGATCGCCTTGAGGTTCGGATAGGATTTCAGCAGGCCTTTGGCCTCGTCCGTGCTCTTGGCCGAATCGTCATCGCCATAGACGGTGGCGACGAGCTTGATCTTCGGGAATTTCTCCGGCAGCACCTTCTTGGCGGCGTCGATCCAGGCGTTCTGGTTGGTCGCGGTCGAGGCGGCCGACAGGATGGCGACGTCGCCGCCGTCCGGCAGGTAATCGGCGGCAAGCTTGATGATCGTTTCACCGATCAGATTGGTTTCGGACGGGTTGAGGTGAAGCTGGCGGCCTTCGGGCGCGACACCGGAATCCCAGGAGATGACGGTGATGCCGCGCTGCATCGCCTTCTTCAGCACCGGAACCAGCGCATCGGCATCGTTGGCCGAGATGGCGATGGCGTCGACCTTCTGGGCGATCAGCGAATTGATCACTTCGATCTGTGCCTCGGCCGTCGCTTTGGTCGGGCCGGTGTAGATCACGTCGACGTCGCCCAGTTCCTTGGCGGCTTCCTGCGCTCCCTTGTTGGCGGCATCGAAGAAGCCGTTGCCGAGCGACTTCACCACCAGCGCGATCTTGGCGTTGTCGGCATAGGCGGCATTCGCCATCATGGCGGCGGAGAACGCCGCCGTAACAAGCAGTTTTTTCCAGATACTCATAAAATTACCTCCCTTGAATTATTGCATTCCATCAGCGCTGCGGCGCGGCCCGGTTCAGGCCTGCAGCGAAGATTCTTGCGGTTCGGTGGCAGTTTTGCCGGCGACGATCAGCGCCACGCCGGCGCTTTCCAGCATCTTGGCTTCCCGGTCCTCGATTCCGTCGTCGGTGATGACGGTGGCGATGCGCGAGAGTCCGCACAGGATCAGGCTGGAGCGGCGCCGGAATTTCGACGAGTCGATCAGGACCACCAGTTCGTCAGCCTGATCGACCAGCTTTTGTTCTGCCTGGATCAGCAGCGGATCGCCTTCCATCAGGCCGAGCGGCCCGAGCCCCTGCGCGCCCATGAACATGCGCCGCGCGTAGAAATTGCGCGTCACGTCGTTCTCGAACGGTGACAGGATGATGTTCTGCTCCCGGTAGATGGTGCCGCCGGAAAGCATCACCGTGTTCTTGGAATGCTTGAGCAGATGCTCGGCGATCGGAAACGAATTGGTGAAGATCGGCATACGGCGCCCGGTCAGGAAGTGCACCATCTGGAAGGTGGTGGTGCCGCCGTTGATGATGATCGGTTCGCCGTCCTTGCAGAGTTCCGCCGCCTCGCGGGCGATGGCGCGCTTCTGCGCCGCGTTGATGGTTTCGTTGACCGAAAAGGGCCGCCCGGCCAGCCCGACAAAAGACGGCGGCGACAGCGCTTCGGCGCCGCC
The DNA here is from genome assembly GCA_049647745.1 of Mesorhizobium sp. GTDB lineage: Bacteria > Pseudomonadota > Alphaproteobacteria > Rhizobiales > Rhizobiaceae > Mesorhizobium. The sequence goes on along the minus strand of JBARYG010000022.1, from coordinate 6,223 downwards.
GCGCACCCGGCGCAAGCGTTTCTGGACGTGAAGGGCCGCGATATCGCGTCGGATCGTCGCTTCCGACGAATCGGTCAGGTCGACCATCTCCTGCACCGTCACGACAGGCTTTTCCTGGACGGCGGACAGAATGATCCTGTGACGCTCTTTCTCGTGCATGGTTCCTCCCAGCCGGCGCATCTAGGCACGCCGATCATGCAGTGTCAATCATTTCCGATCATATAACCTCATTGTGCAGCGCAATATGACTGATATTGATCGTTTTTGATTGACGAGGCCCGGCATTCATGAAAACTTGCCTTGTATGTTGCGCGGCTGACAGCGCGTTCCCTTGGGAGGATCATCCATGCTCGACAAGCGCTCCGGCTCGCGCCTTGCCAATCTGTGGGACGACGCCAAGGCGGCGGCGATGAGCGAGCCCGAACGGCTGGTCTACCGCTCCAACCTGCTCGGTTCCGACAAGCGCGTGACCAATTACGGCGGCGGCAACACCTCCTCCAAGATAGCGCAGGCCGATCCCCTGAGCGGCGAGCAGGTCGAGGTTTTGTGGGTCAAGGGTTCCGGCGGCGACTCGGCCTCCATCAAACTCGACGGCTTCGCTGCGCTCTACATGGAGAAACTTCAGGCGCTGAAGGGCCTCTATCGCGGCGTCGAGCATGAAGACGAGATGGTCGGCTACCTGCCGCATTGCACCTTCAACCTCAACCCGCGCGCCGCGTCCATCGACACGCCGCTGCATGCCTATGTTCCGCACGCTTACGTCGATCATATGCACCCGGATGCCATCATCGCCATCGCCGCATCGAAGGATTCGAGGGCGATCACAAGAGAGGTTTTCGGCGGCGAGATCGGCTGGCTGCCGTGGAAACGACCGGGCTTCGAGCTTGGCCTGTGGCTGGAAAAATTCTGCGCCGAAAACCCGGACGCCAGGGGCGTCATCCTCGAAAGCCACGGGCTGTTTACCTGGGGTGACACGCCCAAGGCCTGCTACGAGACGACGATTGCCACAATCAACCGGGCGATTGAATGGTTCGAACAGCAATCGCGGGGCAAGCCCGCCTTCGGCGGCCAAGCCGTGAACGCACTGGACGCACAAGCGCGGCGCGCCGTTGCCGCGAAACTTATGCCGGCCATTCGCGGCCTGATTTCGGAGAAATCCCACAAGCTCGGCCATTTCGACGATTCCGCTGCCGTACTGGAATTCGTGAACTCGAACGATCTGCGCGCGCTGGCGGCGCTTGGCACGTCGTGCCCCGACCATTTCCTGCGCACGAAGATCCGGCCTCTGGTCATCGATTTCGATCCGGCCAATCCGGATGTCGATGCCGTCATCGCGCGGCTGTCCGACGATGTTGCCGCATACCGGGTCGACTACCAAGCCTATTATGACCGCTGCAAGCACCCGGATTCGCCCGCCGTCCGCGACCCCAACGCCGTCGTCTACCTGATGCCCGGCGTCGGTATGTTCACCTTCGCCGGCGACAAGGCGACGGCGCGTATCTCCGGCGAGTTCTACGTCAACGCCGTCAACGTCATGCGCGGCGCCTCGACCGTTTCAACCTATGTCGGCCTGCCGGAGCAGGAAGCTTTCGACATCGAATACTGGCTGCTTGAGGAAGCGAAATTGCAGCGCCTGCCAAAACCGAAGGCGCTGGCAGGCAAGATCGCGCTGGTCACCGGCGGCGCCGGCGGCATCGGTCGGGCGACGGCCGCGCGGCTGTTGCGCGAAGGCGCCTGCGTGGTGCTGGCCGACATCGACGAGGCGGCGCTGGTCAAGGCCAACGAAGAACTGGCAGCAGCGTACGGCAAGGATTTCGTGCGGCCGGCGCGCATCGACGTGACCGTGGAGGGCGAGGTGCTGGCCGGTTTCGCCGACACGGCTGTGGAATTCGGCGGCATCGACATTCTGGTGTCGAACGCCGGCCTAGCGTCGTCGGCTCCAGTCGAGGAGACGACGCTCGCTTTGTGGAACAAGAACATGGATATTCTGGCGACCGGCTATTTCCTGGTCAGCCGCGAGGCGTTCAGGCTGTTCCGTGCCCAGAAGATCGGCGGCAATGTCGTCTTCGTCTCTTCCAAGAACGGGCTTGCAGCCTCGCCCAACGCTTCTGCCTACTGCACTGCCAAGGCCGCGGAAATCCACCTCGCCCGCTGCCTGGCGCTGGAAGGTGCGGAAGCGCAGATCAGGGTCAATACGGTCAACCCCGACGCGGTTCTGCGCGGCTCGAAAATATGGACCGGTGAGTGGAAAGAGCAGCGCGCCGCCGCCTATCATATGTCCACCGACGATCTGGAGGAGCACTATCGCTCCCGTTCCATGCTGAAGCGATCGGTGTTTCCTGAGGACATCGCCGAAGCGATCTATTTCTTCGCCTCGGACATGTCGGCGAAATCGACCGGCAACATCATTAATGTGGACGCCGGCAACGCGCAAAGCTTTACGCGATAGGTTACCCGCCACTTGAGGGCTCGTGCCGGATCTGGGAGGATTCATTATGGCTGAAACCATCATCGCCGCCGACGTCGTCGAGCATGACAACGCCGCACGCGAGAACGATCTACGCCGCGACTACGAAAGCCTCGGCGAACGCCTCGATCGGCGTGGTATCGCCATCGACACCATTCGCGACAAGGTTGCCGCATTCCATGTGGCGATCCCGTCTTGGGGTGTGGGCACCGGCGGCACCCGGTTCGCCCGGTTTCCGGGGGCGGGCGAACCGCGCGACATTTTCGACAAGATCGAGGATTGCGCCGTCATCCAGCAATTGACGCAGGCGACGCCGACCGTGTCGCTGCACATACCGTGGGATAAGGCCGATCCGAACCGGCTGAAGCAGGCGGCTTCCCGCTTCGGCCTTGGTTTCGATGCCATGAACTCCAACACTTTCGCTGACGCCGAAAACCAGAAACTGTCCTACAAGTTCGGTTCGCTCTCCCATGCTGACGCCGGCACGCGCCGGCAGGCCGTCGAGCATAATCTGGAATGCATAGAGATCGGCCGCACCGTTGGCGCCAAGGCGCTGACTGTGTGGATCGGCGACGGTTCCAATTTCCCCGGTCAGGTCAACTTTGCCCGCGCCTTCGAGCGCTACCTCGATGCCATGCGCGATATCTATGCGGAGCTGCCGGACGACTGGCGGCTGTTTTCCGAGCACAAGATGTATGAGCCGGCCTTCTACTCGACCGTCGTGCAGGACTGGGGCACCAACTATATCATTGCAAAGGAGCTGGGCGAGAAGGCCTTCTGCCTTGTCGACCTTGGCCATCACGCACCCAACGTCAACATCGAGATGATCGTTTCGCGGCTGATCCAGTTCGGCAAGCTCGGCGGCTTTCATTTCAACGATTCGAAATACGGCGACGACGATCTCGACGCCGGGTCCATAGATCCCTACCGCCTGTTCCTCGTCTTCAACGAACTGGTCGACGCCGAGTTGAAGGGCGTCGAAGGGTTTGATCCCGCCCATATGCTCGACCAGAGCCACAACGTCACCGACCCGATCGAAAGCCTGATGCTGTCGGCGGTCGAAGTGCAGCGCGCCTACGCGCAGGCGCTTCTTGTCGACCGCAAGGCGCTGGAAGGCTTTCAGGAATCAAACGACGCACTGATGGCGACGCAGACCTTGAAAGCGGCCTACCGCACCGATGTCGAACCGATCCTGGCGATGGCGCGGCTGGAAGCCGGCGGCGCGATTGACCCGGTCGCAACCTACCGGGCGGCCGGCTATCGCGCCAGGGTGGCCGAAGAGCGCCCCGCCGTTGCCGGCGGCAGCGGCGGAATCGTCTGAGGCATCGGCCGTAAAGGCGACAAAACGCCCGCAGTCGGCTTACCGTCCTGCCGCAAGTTCGGGCGTGATCTCTCGCTTCGATTCAGGCGCGCCGTTTGACATTGGCCGGCGGAGGCCCGTCCTCATTGGAAATCTCTATTGTCAGGGCTCTCACGTCGGCGGTGGTGAAGGTCCTTTTTGCGGTCGAAATGATATCGTTGGCATGATCACCTCCCGAATACTCATCATCGACAATGACTCTTATGGAAAGCGTTACCTCAACAAATTTTGACACTTCATCCCCTCAGGTAAAGATCGCGCTTATTGGGTATTCCATCAAAAATCGAAAGGAGCCGTCATACGGTAATCGTTGGCCCCGGAGGAAAATGCCAGCTCAAGACTACGTGGCAGCCTTTTCCCCATGAGGCTTGGCTTGGCAAACATGCAATCGCCACATCGATCGTCGTCTCGGGAACTTCTGGGCATGTAAGCCGTATTGAATATAAGCGCAATCCGTCCCCGCACCTACTGCCAGGCAATCAGGATAGGATGCACCAGCGTAAGCCTTTCCGCGGCTCGGCGACGTGCCTGCGCCGTAAATGGCATAGCCTTCTTGCCGACAACCGGCCCTCCGCACGGTGTTCGCCGCTCCGTCATGGTTGGGCCGCAGCGACCGGTAAAAAGGCTACTGCGGAAACCCGTTTGCGTGCACCACGCCCCAGATTTTCCTGTTCACGTCGGCAATGTCGTCGATGCACTCGGAAATCCGGGCGACTTCCGCGCCGTCCAGCGCCTCGATCTTGCCGTATTTTATAGAGTCCTTGCCGTCGAATATACGCATCAGTTGCGTATGGGAGATATCCCCCTTGTCGTCGAACGAATAGATGCAATGGTTGTATTTGTTCCGTAGCTTGGATTGCTGGTTCAAGCGTTCGAGCAACGCCAGGACATCCTTTCGGCACGGTTCCGGCGTCTTCGACAATTTGGCAAGCCTTTCCACCAGGTCGATCCTCGCCCGCGTCGTATTCAGCGTCAGGAAGATGACGATGGCCGTTTCCTTGTCGACGCGGGCCAGGCCCGCGATCAGGTGGATAAGCAGGCTCTCCGTGTTGGTCCACGTATAATTCAACCGTCCGATCAGAAGCAGTATCTGTTGGAAGCTCTGCATCGCGTGGACCTCGGCGGGCCTCGCGCTATTCGGGGCCTGTCGCGATCCTATCCAGGAAACCCGGATCGCGGCAACAGTGCCGCGTTCGCCGCGACAGGACGTTTTACGCTTATTGCCCTCGGCCATACGAATGAGGTGCCCCCTTTGGCGTATAAGAGAGGCTTAGGTCTTCGCCGGCAGGCGTAGGTTCGGCACCTTGGCGTCGGCAATCTAGTCAGAATGGGCAGCTAGGCGCGGGCCGTCTTCAGTTTCAGTATGCGGTCGTCTCGGCATTGCCGCGACACGGACATGCTCCTGATTTCAGCACCTTCATGTACCGGCTGGGCTTAGCCCCTGCCGGGCGCACCCGAATGCGCTGGAATACGGCGATGACCGTTTTCACGTGAGGAGGTTTCGATTTCCTGAGCCTTTAGCCGGTCCTGCCGCTTTGTCGTTCAGTGCGGCAGGCCCGCTCCTCCTCGTTTGTGCAACGCCCGTCCGGCTCAAGACCCCCTGACAGATGAACGGGGTCATGCTGGAACGGCTTCCAACATGAGGTAAGACGATGGGTAGCCATAACGACAACAACTCCAGCCTCTACACATTCGACCCCAGTCAGGATCAAAGCCAGGACCAGGATCAAGGTCAGGGCGAAGCCCAGGCCCAGCTTCAGGCCGAACTTCAGGGCCAGGGGCAAGGCCTGGGCCAGTACCAATCAAGCCATTCCGACAACGAAAACGCCAATGGCAACGGTAATGGCAATCTCAACCTCAACGGCAATGCCAGCCTGAACGCCAATGGCAACCTGAACGCCAATCTGAACAAGGCGCTCAACGAGAGCACCAATACCAACACCAATACGAGCACCAATACGAATTCGAACACCAACACTTCGGACACGCATGTGAACGTCGATGTCGGGCTCGACCTTTCCGGCTACGCGCCAAGCAACCGCGACGTCACCGACGTCAGGCTCGACAACGGCTCGCGCATCGACCAGATGCTGGTTAATCACGACGGCCAGATATTCTACAATCCGGGCGACGGCGCTTCATTCAACGACTTCCTCAACGGTTCGTTGAACGGTGAAGGCAACGATTCCGCGCTGTCGGTCGCCCAGGTCAACAATCTGGACGACAACGACCATCTCGGCAGTGCGAGCGTGTCCAATGACGGCACCTTCGAGCAGAACGGCGACGCCAATGGCGGTTCGGCCTCGTCCGGCGCGGGCATCACGGCCGGCGGCGGCGGTGGCGGTGGTGGTGGCCACGGCATGGCGTCCGGCGGTGACGGCGGCGAGGGCCACAGC
>JBARYG010000021.1:0-6053 GCA_049647745.1 Mesorhizobium sp. | reverse complement strand
GACGCGCAGGTGATCGGCGCGGTGCAGCGCGCCTGCGGTTCCGGCGCGACGCTGCTGCATGCGGCGGGCGGCCTGCCGGGCGAACTGCACAAACTGTGGCAGGCGGGCGCGCCGGGCTCCTACCATGCCGAATACGGCTTCTCGACCATGGGCTACGAGATCGCCGGCGGGCTCGGCGTCAAGCTGGCGAAGCCCGATGAAGAAGTCGTCGTCATGGTCGGCGACGGCTCCTATCTGATGCTGAATTCCGAGATCGCGACCTCGGTGATGCTGGGATTGAAACTCACCATCGTGTTGCTCGACAATCGCGGCTTCGGCTGCATCAACCGGCTGCAGATAGCCACCGGCGGCGCATCCTTCAACAACCTCCTGAAGGATACGCGCCACGAAACGCTGCCCGATATTGACTTCGCCGCCCATGCGGCGAGTCTCGGCGCGATTTCGCAGAAAGTCTCGTCGATTGCCGAACTGGAAACGGCGCTGGACAAGGCAAAGCAGAACACGCGCACGACCGTGCTGGTCATCGAAACCGATCCGCTCGTCTCGACCGAGGTCGGCGGGCATTGGTGGGATGTCGCGGTGCCTGAGGTCAGTGAGCGTGGTGAGGTCAACGCCGCGCGGAAAGCCTATGAGGAATTGCGACAGGCGCAGAAACTGGGCGATTGAAGGCCGGGAGCGAGAATTGAAAGCCAAACTGGGCATGTCCCCCATCGCATGGTGGAACGACGACCTTGCCGAACTGAGCGACGATGTTTCGCTGGAAGAGTGCCTGCGCCAGTCGCGCTCGGCCGGCTTTACCGGCATGGAGATGGGCCGCCGCTTTCCCGGCGATCCGAAGCTCATGCTGCCGATCCTGAAGGCCGCCGACGTGACGCTTTGCGGCGGCTGGTTTTCCGGAACTCTCGTCGACGAGGACATGAGTGCGAACAAGGATCGCATCCAGCCGATGATCGATCTGTTCAAGGCCGTCGCCGCGCCATGCATCGTCTATGGCGAGGTCGGCCGCTCCATCCAGGGCGACCGCTCCAAGCCGCTCGCCACCAAGCCAAAACTTTCCGACGACGAGATGAGGGCCTATGCGAAAAAGCTGACCGAATTCGGCGAATGGTGCGCTGGTAAGGGCATGCCGCTCGCCTACCATCACCATATGGCGGCCGTAGTGGAAACCGAGCCAGAGCTCGATGCCTTCATGAACCATTCCGGCGAGGGCATTCCCCTGCTGCTCGACGCCGGCCATCTCGCCTTTGCCGGCGGCGACGTGCTGCGCGCGATCGACAACCACCATGCCCGCATCGGCCATGTCCACGTAAAGGATATCCGCCGCCCGGTGATCGACGGGCTGGACCGCAGCAAGCAATCCTTCCTCGATGCCGTGGCGCTTGGCGTCTTCACGGTGCCCGGTGACGGTTCGCTGGATTTCGGGAAAATCGTGCAACGCCTCGCGGACCATGGGTATGAAGGCTGGTTCGTGGTCGAGGCCGAGCAGGACCCGAAGAAGAATCCGCCGCTCAGGATGGCGCAAGTCGGTTATAAGGAGTTGATGCGGGTGATGACCGCCGCAGGCTATACCGTCGAAACACAGGGTTTTGGAGCCGATTGAATGCGATACCGGAATTGATCCGATGGCACGGATGAATGACTACGAGCACCCGTTCTTCCGCCCGCTGTGGCGGCGCGTCGCCATCGTCGCGGCTTGCCTTATCTGGTCGGGGCTCGAATATTTCGGCGGCTCGCCGACATGGAGCCTGATCGCGCTTGCTTTCGCGGCCTATGGCGGCTGGCAGTTCTTCTACCTCTATAAGCCGGCCGAGGACGGCAGCCCGCCGACGCACGGCGAGCCGAAGGAGTAGGCATGTCGAAACTGCTCATCCGCCCCAGGCGGGGCAGCCATGGCCGCGTCATCCACGTGACGCCGGAAAACGCCGGCTGGACCTATGTCGGTTTCGATCTCCACCGGCTGCGGCCCGGCGAGACGGTTTCCACCGATACCGGCGACAACGAGGTCTGCCTGGTCTTCGTTACCGGCAAAGGCACCGTGGTTGCCTACGGCAGGGAACTTGGCCTGCTCGGCGCGCGCATGTCGCCTTTCGAAGGCAAGCCGTGGTCGGTCTATTTGCCTGAAAATTCCGACTGGTCGGTGACCGCTGAAACCGAACTGGAACTCGCCGTGTGCTCCGCCCCCGGCCTTGGTGGTGACCTGCCGGTACGCGTCATCAAGCCGGACGATCTCGGGCAGGAAACGCGGGGGAAAGGCACCAACACGCGCTACGTCACCAACATATTGCCCGAAAACGAGCCGGCGGATTCGCTGCTGGTGGTCGAGGTGATTACGCCGGGCGGCCATACATCGAGTTACCCACCGCACAAGCACGACCGCGACGACCTGCCCGCAGAATCGGCTCTGGAGGAAACCTATTATCACCGCTTGAATCCGCCGCAGGGTTTTGCCTTCCAGCGCGTCTACACCGATGCGGACGAACATGGCGCGAGAGAGATGGACGAGGCAATGGCGATCGAGGACGGCGACGTGGTGCTGGTGCCGAAAGGCTATCACCCCTGCGCCGCTTGCCACGGCTACGATCTTTACTACCTCAACGTCATGGCCGGACCGAAGCGGACATGGAAGTTCCACAACGCCGCCGAGCACGAATGGCTCTTGAAAGCGTGAGAGCCGGCCGGTGCTTTTCGCGGTTAGATGGTTTTGCACAATTCCGGACGGAAAGCCGTTTCACACTTTTCCTGGAATTGCTTTAGATGGCAAGTCCGACTTTCAGCCCCTCAAGCACCGCCTCCTCGGCCGTGCGCGGCGTCAGCGCGTCGCCGATGACGTGGACTTCACCCGCATAGCCTTCGAGTTCGGCTTCCAGTTCGGCCACGCGGTCGTGCCCTTGCGACAGGACCAGCGTGTCGATGTCCTCGAAGATCATCGGTTCGCCGGATGCGCCATGCTCCATATAGACGGTGGTGCCATCGGCGCCGTAGAGCCGCGCATAGGGGACGATTTCGACGCCGAGCTTGTGCAGCTTGGCGACCATGGCATCGCGCACATAGCTCTGGATCGTCTCGCCGGCGGCGACGCCGTCGACGCATAGCCGCACCCGGCAGCCGTCCCGCGCCAGTTTCTCGGCCAATCCCATGCCGATCCAGTCGGCCCGCCAGTCCGCGATGACGACGCTGGCGCCGACATTGGCCTGACCGTTCAATACCTGCCAGGCGTCGACGATATGGCTGTCCTCGCCGCCTTCCATGGCGGGGCGGTGCGGCTTACCGCCGGTCGCGATCACCACCGCGTCGGCACCCGCAGCCTCGACAAGGGCGCGTGTCACCGGTGAGCGGCGATGCACAGCGACACCGGCCAGTTCCATCTCGCGCTCGAGATTGGTGACGATGCCGCCGAATTCCACCCTGCCCGGCAGAAGCTGCGCCAGCCGCGCCTGTCCGCCGAGTTGCGCATCCGCCTCGTGGAGCGCGACCTCATGGCCGCGTTCCGCAAGCACCGCCGCCGCCTTCATGCCGGCCGGGCCGCCGCCAGCGACGATCACCCGCTTGCGCACCGCCGCCATCGGCTTCACGCCCAGCGTCAGTTCGCGCCCGGTTTCCGGGTGCTGGATGCAGGAGATCGGATAGCCCTTGTGGAAATGGCCGATGCAGGCCTGGTTGCAGGCAATGCAGGCGCGGATATCGTCGAGGCGACCTTCCCTCGCCTTCAGCGGCATTTCTGGATCGCAGATCATGGCGCGGGTCATGCCGCACATATCGGCCTGACCCGTCGTTAGCACATGCTCGGCGATCTGCGGCTGGTTGATGCGCCCGGCGACGAACACCGGCTTACCGACATTCGCCTTGAGGGCCGCAGCAAAGGGAGCGGAATAGCCGCCATCGAAAAACATCGGCGGGACGATGTGCACCGCCCCTTTCAGCGATGCCGAGGTGCCGGCGACCACATTGAAATAGTCGATCACACCGTCGCCATCGAGCATCTTGCAGAAGGTCAGCACCTCGGCGAGCTCCAGCGTCTGGCTGTCGTGCTCCTCGCCGGTTATGCGCAGCCCGATCACGAAACCGGGCGCCGTCTTGGCGCGGATATCGGCGGCTGCCTCACGCAGGAAGCGCAGCCGGTTCTCGATGCTGCCGCCATAGGCATCGTCGCGCTGGTTGACATTGGAATTGAGAAACTGGGCCGGCAGGTAGCCGTGGCTTGCCACGATCTCGCAACCGTCGAAGCCGGCTTTCATCAGCCGGGCCGCGGCATCGCCGTAGCCTGATACGATCTCGTGCAGCATTTTCAGAGACAACGGCACCGGCATGACGTGAAAACGCGAATTGGGCACAGCCGAGGGCGCGTAGGCGACAGGCGAAGTGCCATCCTGGGTTTCCATGATCTCGCGGCCCGGATGGAAAAGCTGGCCGCAGATCCTGGCGCCGTGCCGATGCACCGCCTCGGCGAGTTTCGCATAGCCGGGAATGGCGCCGTCCGAAGTGGCCATCAGGATGTGAGCGGTGTAGCGCGCCGTCTCGTGGACGCCTGAAACCTGGGCGACGATAAGCCCGGCGCCGCCTTTGGCGCGGGCTTCCTGATAGGCGACCAGCCGATCCGTCACATGGCCGTCATGCGCCATGACCGTATCGTGGCCGGTGGAGACGATGCGGTTGCGGACTTCCATTCCTCCCACCTTGAGCGGCGAAAAGAGATGCGGAAAGCTGGTCATGCAACCTCTCGGGCTATGGCGGGCCTCCACCTGACAGAAGAGGCGTGGAAGGCTTGGCTGCCGCCTTCATAGCGCAACGGCGGCTTTTACGGCAACCGCATCTGTCGCTTCGATCGGGGATGGCTACCCCATCCCGTGATACTGGTCCAACGATGGCACGGGTGCCCATCCGTGCGTCAGCCGGATCGCAGCGAATGCCCCACAACGAAAAAACCCGGCGGTTGCCCGCCGGGTTTTCCTTCAGACAGAAAGGACTGTCTTAGAACGAGCGCTGGAAGCGCACGAAGCCACCGAGGGCGTCGTCCTGCAGGCCGTTCCGGCTCAGACCGGTCCAGCTGCCGTATTTGACCTGGTTAGCCACGCTCTGGTTGACGTAGTCAAGTTCAGCCGTGACGTTGAAGCCGGGGACGATGTCGTAGGACACGTTGGCCGCAACACCGAGGCTCTTGCCTTCGTCATACGATACCTGAGCGTTCAAAGACGTCTTCTCGTTGATCTTGTAGGTGCCGCCGCCCCAAACGGCCCAGTTGCCGCCCCAAGGCTTGTAGAAATTGCGGCCGATATTGTCGTCCGAGCCGTAACCGCCCATGATCCACAGCGTGAGCTGCTCGGTGGCGTTCACGTCCAAACGGACCTTACCGGACCATTCTTCGTAGTTGGAGTTGTAGGCAGCAACGCCGGAAATGCTGCCCCAGCCGGCGGTGTACTTCAGACCGCCAACGACATGCGGCATGTAGCTGTCGATGGAGTCCGCGAGATCAGTGGAAGTAAGATCACCCGGAGCGACGTACCACGTCGTATCACCATCGTTGCCCTGCTCCAACGAGATCAAGGCCGAGAAGCCGTTGCCGGCGTCGAAGGTGTAGCTGATCAGGTTGGTGCCGAATCCGCCGTAGGGGACCAGCGTATCGTTGATGACGTTACCGGCGTAACCGCTGAACGTGTCGAAGGCCGACTCGTCAACGCCGAGACGCAGGCCGCCGAGCTGGATCCACATGAAGTGCGAATCAACCGCCGTGCCAGCACCGTTGGTGTAGTTGATGCGGGTTTCGGTGAAGGTCTTCAACGTGCCGAGTTCGGTTTCCTGACCGGTCCAGGTGCGCAGAGCGAAGCGGCTCTGGACGCCGTAGGAGCGCTGTGCATCGCCAGTGCGACGATCCTCAGTGTTACGGCCGGTGAAGGAACCCTGCTCACCGCCGGAAACGTCCAAACGGACATAGCCGCCGACGCGCAGGCAGGTCTCGGTGCCGGGGATGTAGAAGTAGCCCGTGCCGTATACGTCGCAGATGCGGACGTATTCAGCCGGTTCCGGCTCGGCAACGACGACAGCGTCAGCCGCGCGCG
>JBARYG010000020.1:0-12672 GCA_049647745.1 Mesorhizobium sp. | reverse complement strand
GAACAGGCCGGCGGAATTGCCGATATAGGCTTCCGGCTGGGCAAGCACCGGCATGTGGAGGAAGGCCAGCGACTGCCGCAAAGGGTGGTTGGCGCCGAAGCCGCCGATGGCACCGATCGATGTCGATATGATCGCCGACGGCTTGCCCAACAGCGCACCTTGCCCGTAGGGCCGTGAAGCGACATCAACGGCGTTCTTCAACACACCCGGAACGGAGCGATTATATTCTGCCGTGACAAACAGCACCGCGTCGGCTCTGGCGATCCGCTCGCGAAAAGAGGTCCAATCCGCCGGTGGGTTGGCTTCCAGATCCTGATTGAAGTAGGATACCGCGCCGATATCGACGAAATCGAAGCTGAGGCCGGGTGTCAGCTTCGCGAAGGCGTTGGCTACCTTGCGGCTGAAGGACTCTTTACGGAGACTCCCGACGAGAACGGCGACTGTAGTCATTTCAGGCTCCTGATTGTTGAGAATAAACTTTCAGGAAAATGACGCCTCGGCTTCGTTTCGTCGAGGGAGGATCATGCTGTCAGGTGCGAAAACACCGTCACAATCGGGTGACGGACTGTCAACTAACGAGCCTATAAAGGCACGACCTTCCCCTCGCTCAGCGTCACCCGCCGATCCATGCGCTTGGCAAGGTCGTGGTTGTGCGTGGCAATCAGTGCAGCAAGCCCCGATTGCCTGACCAGTGCCCCCAGCGCCTCGAAGACATAGGATGCCGTGACCGGATCGAGATTGCCCGTGGGCTCGTCGGCAAGCAGTACCAGCGGCGCATTGGCAACGGCGCGCGCGATGGCGACGCGTTGCTGCTCGCCGCCCGAAAGTTCAGAAGGCCGATGCGCCGCCCGCTTGGCGATCTGCATATAGTCGAGCAATTGTTCGGCGCGTGCCGCTGCTTCGCTGCGCGCCAGCCCCTTGATCAGTTGCGGCATCATGATGTTTTCCAGGGCGGAAAACTCCGGCAACAGGTGGTGGAACTGATAGACGAAGCCGATATCGTTGCGCCGGATTTTGGTGCGCTGCTCGTCGGAAAGCCTTCCGCAGGCACGCCCTGCCAAAAGCACGTCACCGCCGTCCGGCCGTTCCAGCAGGCCCGCCGTGTGCAGCAGGGTCGATTTGCCGGTACCGGAAGGCGCGACAAGCGCCACCATCTCACCCCGGTTCAGCGAAAAATCCACGCCGTCCAGAATCGTCAGCTTGCGCGACCCCTGGACATAGTGCCGCTCGACCGCCTTCAATTCTATAATGGCCTCGGCCATCATTCGTACCTCAGTGCTTCAACCGGGTCGAGCCTAGCTGCGCGCCATGCCGGGAACACGGTCGCAATGAAGGACAAGCCAAGAGCCATCAGCACCACCGAAAACGTCTCGGAAAAATCCATCTTGGCCGGCAACTGGCTCAGGAAATAAAGCTCCGGATTGAAAAGCACGGTGCCCAGAATCCAGGAAAAGAATTCGCGTATCCGCTCTATGTTGAGGCAGATGACGACGCCAAGGCCGACGCCGGCAATCGTGCCGGTAACGCCAATCGCCGCGCCCGTCATCAGGAAAATGCGCAGGATCGCGCCTCGCGACGCCCCCATGGTTCGCAGGATGGCGATGTCGTGACCCTTGTCCTTCACCAGCATGATCAGGCCGGAAATGATGTTCAGCGCCGCCACCAGCACGATCAGGGTCAGGATCATGAACATGACGTTGCGCTCGACCTCGAGCGCGGAAAAGAAGGTCTGGTTACGCTGGCGCCAGTCGGTCAAGAATATCGGGCGCTGCGCCGCCGCTTCCACCTTGGGCTTCAGCGCGTCGACATTGTCGGGATTGTCGACATAGATTTCGATGGTCTGCGCCTTGCCTTCCATGTTGAAGTAGAGCTGCGCTTCCGAAAACGGCATGTAGATGATCGAACTGTCATATTCCGACATGCCGACCTCGAAGATTGCCGTGACCGGATAGCCTTTCATGCGCGGCGTGGTGCCAAGCGGCGTCACGTCGCCGTCCGGCGAAATCAGCGTGATGGTGTCGCCCAGAACCAACCCCAGGCTCTCCGCCATGCGGCTGCCAATGGCGACGCCCTCGCCGCTGTCGAAACCTACGATCGACCCTTGCTTGATGTTATTGGCGACGATTGAAATCTTGCCGAGGTCCTCGCCGCGTATGCCGCGCACCAGCGCGCCGGTGCCTGAGCCGACATTGCCCTGCGCCAACACTTGCCCGTCGATCAGCGGGATCGCGTATTTGACGCCCGGGACGCCATTGATGCGACCGGCAACGGCGGCATAATCCTCCAACGGCATGTCGACCGGCGTCACGATCAGATGGCCGTTGACGCCGAGAATACGGGTCAGGAGTTCGGCGCGAAACCCGTTCATCACCGCCATGACGACGATCAGCGTGGCGACGCCCAGCATGATGCCGAGGAACGAAATCGAGGCGATGACCGAGATCACCGTTTCCTTGCGTCGCGAGCGCAGATAGCGCCAGGCAACCATGCGTTCGAAGGTCGAGAACGGGCCTGCCGCAGCCGTCTTCGCCGAAACCGCCTCGTTCATGCGGTTGCACCGAAACGCTGTGCGGCGGCCGCTATCGACAACGTCTCGCGCTCGCCGCTCTTGCGGTTCTTGATCTCGACCTCGCCGGCCGCCGCGCCGCGCGGGCCGACGATCACCTGCCATGGCAGGCCGATCAGGTCGGCGGTGGCGAATTTGCCACCCGCCCGCTGGTCGGTGTCGTCGTAAAGCACGTCCTTGCCGGCCGCCGTCAGCGCCGCGTAGAGCTGGTCGCAGACGCGGTCGCACTCGGCATCGCCGGCCTTCATGTTGATCAGGCCGATGTCGAAGGGGGCGACACTTTCCGGCCAGATAATGCCGTTTTCGTCGTGGCTGGCCTCGATGATGGCTGCAATCAGCCGCGTCGGGCCGATGCCGTAGGAACCCATGGAAACGTTGTGTTCCTTGCCGTCGGCACCCTGAACCTTGGCTCCCATCGGCTTGGAATATTTTTCGCCGAAGTGGAAGATGTGGCCGACCTCGATGCCCCGCGCCGAGAGCCGGTCGGCTTCCGGAATATCGGCCCAGGCCGCCTCGTCATGCATCTCGTCCGTCGCCGCATAGGGCGTCGTCCATTCGGTGACGATGCCGGCGATCTCTGCGTCGTCTGAGAAGTCCACGTCTTCGCCGGGCACCGTGAGGCCGAGGAAATCCGTATGGCAAAACACCTGACTTTCGCCGGTGTCGGCCAGGATGATGAACTCATGGGAAAGGTCGCCGCCGATCGGGCCGGTGTCGGCGCGCATCGGAATAGCTTTCAGCCCCATGCGGGTAAAGGTTCTGAGGTAAGCCACGAACATGCGAAAATAGGCCGCCTTGGCCCCATCGTAATCGATATCGAAGGAATAGGCGTCCTTCATCAGAAACTCGCGGCCGCGCATCACGCCGAAGCGCGGGCGTACCTCGTCGCGGAACTTCCACTGGATGTGGTAGAGGTTGAGCGGAAGGTCCTTGTAGGACTTCACGTAGGAGCGGAAAATCTCCGTCACCACCTCCTCGTTGGTCGGGCCGTAGAGCAGTTCACGGTCCTGTCGGTCCTTGATGCGCAGCATTTCCTTGCCATAGGCGTCGTAGCGGCCGCTCTCGCGCCACAGCTCGGCGGACTGGATGGTCGGCATCAGGATTTCCAAGGCGCCTGCCCGGTTCTGCTCCTCGCGGATGATGGCGCAAACCTTGTCCAGCACCTTCTTGCCCAGCGGCAGCATGGTGAAGGAGCCCTGCCCCTCCTGGCGGATCATGCCCGCGCGCAACATCAACCGATGCGAGACGATCTCTGCCTCACGCGGATTTTCTTTGAGTATAGGCAGGAAATACCGCGACAAACGCATGATCAGGTCCGTGAGAGAGGATGGCGGCCGGAATCGGCGCACCGCTGCTGCTTGCATGGGCTTCATAGCCATTTCAAGGCGTAATTGAAACCCGCGTCCGACGCGGCAATGTCGCCCTTTTTCGGGTAGCGGCTTTAAGGAACGCGGCCGTTACAGCTTCATTGTGCAATGCAGCACATGAATGCTTGTTTCAAGGCAATATTTTTCGTGACATCGCCGTTCGCGTTAGGTTAGTGTGCCTCGATAACCGAGAGGGCAGAGATGAATCTGCCCTCCTACGCGGTCAAAGTCTTGGGAGGATGCGATCTAGGCGCGGTAACTCGCTGCCGCCGAACACCGGAACACAGATCGGACGCGTTTATTTGCAAGGCCTTGTGCCTTGCTTTTTTTTGGTGGGAACGCCCTGCTATTTAAAATCCGGCCAGCTATTTGAGGCCCGGCACGACGATGGGAATGTCGTCGATACCCAGTCCCAGTATGTTGGTCACATAAAACGCCGCGCCGATGATGATGACGCTAACGATGGTCGTGCGCACCACGGCGCGCCGCATGTGCGGGCCACGTGGAGCACTTGGCACCGTGCCCAGCGTTACATTCTGATCGTCATCCTGAGTGCGCACGCTGAAAGGCAGGACTGCAAACAGCGTGATCCACCAGGTGATGAAGAACAGGGCGGTAAAGGAAATCCAGTTCATGCCTGCTCCAGCTCCACCAGCGTGCCGAAAAGATCCTTGGGATGCAGGAACAGCACCGGCTTGCCGTGTGCGCCGACCTTCGGATTGCCGTCACCCAACACCCGCGCCCCTCCGGCCTTGAGCCTGTCGCGCGCGGCAAGAATATCGTCCACCTCATAGCACACATGGTGCATGCCGCCTGCAGGATTCTTGTCGAGAAAAGCAGCGATCGGAGAAGCTTCGCCCAACGGCGCCAGCAATTCAATCTTGGTGTTGCCGACATCGACGAAAACCACCGTCACACCGTGCCCCGGCAAATCCTGCGGGGCCGTGACGCTGGCGCCCAGCGTATCGCGATACAAAGCCGCCGCCACAGCGAGGTCCGGCACGGCAATCGCGACATGATTCAGGCGTCCAAGCATCACTCGATCCAAAGCGACTTATGGGTGGGTAGTAGCGAGCAGGAAAGCGACCCGGCCAATCCGAACGATACCCTTGTTCGCTGTTTGCAGTTCCTATTTGCTTATCTCGTGACGAATACCGTCACCACCGGCTTCTTGCCCCAGGCTTCGTTGGCTGCACCGCGAACGGCACGCCGCACGGCCTCCTGTACCATATCCAAGTCTTTTCGGCGCTGACGGGGTATGGAGTCCACGGCGCCGATTGCCGCATCAAGCATCAAATCTTCCAGCGTCTCGCCCCGCGCATCGGCGTCCGCCACGCCGATAGCGACCAGATCCGGATCGCCGGCGAGCTCGTATCTGTCATCGAGCACGACATTCACCGCAACGTGACCGGCGAAGGAAAGCTTGCGCCGATCCTTGATGCCCATCGCCTGCTCGGAGCCGATCAGCCGCCCGTCCTTGAAGGCGCGACCGAATGGAACCTTGTCGATGATGGTCGCCGGGCCGGGCGCCAGCCGCAGCATATCGCCGTCGCGCACCTGTGCCACCTGGCCGATGCCGGACATCGCCATCAGCGAGCCCTGCGCGGCCAGATGCGCGGCTTCGCCATGCACAGGCACGCCGATTTGCGGACGCACCCAGGAATACATCTGCTTCAATTCGCTGCGGCGCGGGTGACCCGAGACATGCACAAGCGCATCGCCGTCCTCGACGATCTTCATGCCGAGGTCGATCAGCCCGTTCTTGATCGCAAGAATAGCCTTCTCGTTGCCGGGAATCGTGCGTGAAGAGAACACCACCGTATCGCCGGCGGTCAGCGCCACCGCCTTCATCTCGCCGCGCGACAGCTTCGCCAATGCCGCCAGCGGCTCGCCCTGGCTGCCGGTGCAGATGATGACGAGGTTCTCGCGCGGAATGAAGCCGTAATCCTCCTCGCCGATGAATTCGGGCAGGCCGTCCATATAGCCCAGTTCGCCGGCGACATCGATGACGCGCTTCAGCGAACGGCCAAGCACGAGGCACTGGCGGCCGGCATCGCGCGCCGCCTTGGCAATGGAAACGATGCGGCCGACATTGGAGGAAAAGGTGGTGACGGCAACACGGCCGACCGCGCTCTGGATCACCCCCTTGAGGCCTTCTCCTACCGCCTGTTCCGAAGGCGAGTCCCCTTCCCGCATCGCATTGGTGGAATCGCAGATCAGCGCCAGCACGCCCTTGTCGCCGTAGGCGCGGAAGCGCGCCTCGTCCGTCTTCGGGCCGATGGTCGGGGCCGGATCGATCTTCCAGTCGCCGGTGTGGATCACCACGCCGGCCGGCGTCGTGATCGCCAGCGACATCGGCTCCGGAATGGAATGCGCCACCGGGATGGCTTCGATCTCGAACGGACCGACGGAAAATTTTTCGCCTGCCCGATAGATAGTCACGGGGATTTTCGGTGCGCCCTGCTCGCCCTGCCGCTTGGCTTCAAGCAGGCCGGCCGAAAACGGCGTCATCCACACCGGCGCCTTCAGCTTCGGCCAGATATCGAGCAACGCGCCATAGTGGTCCTCATGCGCGTGGGTGATGACGATACCGCGCAGATTGTCGATGTTCTCCTCGATAAAGCGCGTGTCGGGCAGCACCAGATCGACTCCCGGCAGCGACGCATCGGGAAAGGTGACGCCGACATCGATGATAATCCACTCACGCGCGTTCGCCGGACCGTAGCCGTAGAGAGCGAAGTTCATCCCGATCTCGCCTACGCCGCCAAGCGGTACGAATACGAGGTCGGGAGTGTTTGCTTTCGCCATTGTCTTTCCTTTTCTGGCCAGCCGGACCGATCACCGGAGCCGTTGGCAACTTTGGCCGATCAGGCGTGGGCCGAAGCGACCGCGCCGAAATGGACGTCGCCGGCAGCGACCGTAATAATCGCCCCCTGATCGTCGCGGATAACGAAACGGCAATCCTCGTCGATCGTCTCGAAGGTGCCTCGCACCACACGACCGTCGATCCGGACCGCCACCTGCCCGCCAAGACCCGCCGCGCGATCAAGCCAGCGGCGGCGTATGGCGGCAAGGCCTTGCCCGTCGTTCCACAGCCTTGCATTGACGCTCCACGCGTCCGATAGCGCCAGGAACAGGGTCTCGGCATCGCAATCGCTCCCGAGCGCATGAAGCGACGTCGCTGGGTACGGCAAATTCTCAGGATGCGCCACGACGTTGACACCAATACCGATGGCAACGGCCATCCGCCCACCGTCGAGCATCGTCGATTCCAGCAGGATGCCGGCAAGCTTCGCGCCCGAAGCCAGAACGTCGTTCGGCCATTTCAGCTCGAAACGATCTTTTCCGGCACTTGCCCCGTCGAGGCCGATCGAGATGCGGCCCCTGGGAACCACCGCATCGAGTGCGTCGGCCAGCGCCAGACCGGCAACGAAGCCGAGTGTCGCGGCAAGGCGCAGGTCGCCACCGAGATTGAGCAACAGCGTCGCGGCCAGATTGCCATAGGGCGATTCCCAGACGCGCCCACGCCGCCCTCGCCCGTTTTCCTGAGCTTTAGAAACGACCCAGAGTTTCCCGGCGTCGCCGTCGCGGGCGTGTTCCAATGCCCGCGCATTGGTGGATCCGACCGTCTCAAGGGCCTCAAGGCGAAACCCGTCCGCCTCGCAGGTCGGGGCCAGCCGAAAGGCCATGCCGTCAGAAGAAGCTCTTGGCGGCAGCCTGCGCCAAGGTTCCGATCGGCCCGCCGATCAGCACGTAGAACAGCACGAACGCACCCGAAAGGCCAAGCACCAGCCGCAGTTCGCCCGACATCGGCACGAAGCCACCGGCTGGCTCGTCGAACCACATGATCTTGATGATCCTGAGATAGTAGAACGCCGCCACCACCGAAGTCAGCACGCCGATGATCGCCAGCGCGTACAGGCCGGCATTGATGGCCGCAAGGAACACGTACCATTTCGCCCAGAAGCCGGCGAGCGGCGGAATGCCGGCCAGCGAGAACAGCAAAATGGTCAGCATCGTCGCCATCACCGGATTGGTGTTCGACAGGCCGGCTAGGTCGTCGATCTTCTCGACCAGTCCTTCCTTGCGGCGCATGGCGATGATGAAGGCGAAGGTGCCGAGCG
The DNA here is from genome assembly GCA_049647745.1 of Mesorhizobium sp. Taxonomy (GTDB): domain Bacteria; phylum Pseudomonadota; class Alphaproteobacteria; order Rhizobiales; family Rhizobiaceae; genus Mesorhizobium. Next base: position 4,615 of record JBARYG010000020.1, on the reverse strand, counting down.
TCATCGCCACGTAGATCAGCATATAGATGACGACGCCGCGCACGCCTTCCTGGCTGTTGGCGGAAAGGCCGACCAGCGCGAAGCCCATATGGCCGATGGACGAATAAGCCATCAGCCGCTTGAAGTTGCGTTGCCCGATCGCAGCGAACGAGCCAACCGCCATCGAGGCGATGGACACGAAGACGATGACCTGCTGCCAATCGGCGGCGGCAGGCTCAAAGGGCGTCATGACGAGGCGCAGGATGAGCGCCATCGTCGCCACCTTGGGCGCTACCGCGAAAAAGGCCGTTACCGGCGTTGGCGCGCCCTCATAGACGTCCGGCGTCCACATGTGGAATGGGGCAGCGGAAATCTTGAACACCAGACCAGCCAGGATGAATACGAGCCCGAACAACACGCCGATCTGACGCTCGGCGCCGACCGCGTCGCGGATCGTGGCGAAGTCGATCGAACCGGTGTAGCCGTAAACCAGCGAGATGCCGTAAAGCATCATGCCGGTGGCAAGCGCGCCGAGCACGAAATATTTGAGGCCCGCCTCGCTCGAACGCAGGCTTTCCCGGTTGATCGCAGCGACGATATAGAGCGCCAGCGACTGCAGCTCGAAGCAGATGTAAAGTGCAATCAGGTTGTTGGCGGCCGCCATCAGCATCATGCCGAGCGTCGAGAGCATGACGAGCACGGGATATTCGAACGTGTCGAATTTTTCCGTCTTGGCGAAGCCGACCGACATGATCAGCGTCACGCCCGAACCGATCAGCGTCACAACCTGCATGAAACGGGCGAAGGGATCGCTGACGAACGCATTGTTGAAAGCATAGCCGTCGCCGGTGAACAGCACGATCCACGCGCCAGCCACAAACATGACGAGCACCGCGAGCGTGGTGACAAGCGTCGTCGAATTACCGCGCCGATAGACGCCGATCATCAGCAGCGCCATCGCACCGATGGCGACGATCAGCTCGGGTGTGGCGAGCGAAAGACTGGAATAGAGCTCCGGCGTCATAATTCCCCCGGTCAGTTCGCCGCCGCGGTCTGCGCGGTGTCGATGGATGCGGTAACGTTGGTGACGAGGTTCTGGACCGATTGGGTCGTCGCGTCGAGAACCGGCGCCGGATAGACGCCGAAGAAGATGATCAGGATCACCAGCGGGTAAAGGATCGCCTTCTCACGCGCCGACAGATCGAGCATAGCTTTCAGGCTGTCCTTGGTCAGCGCGCCGTAGATGATGCGGCGATAGAGCCACAGCGCGTAGGACGCTGACAGGATGACGCCGATGGCGGCCAGCACCGCAACCCAGGTGTTGACCCGGAAAGCGCCGAGCATGGTCAGGAATTCGCCGACGAAGCCACTGGTGCCCGGCAGGCCGACATTCGCCATGGTGAAGATCAGGAACGCCACCGCGTATTTCGGCATGTTGTTGACCAGCCCGCCATAGGCGTCGATCTCGCGCGTATGCAGCCGGTCGTAGATGACGCCGACGCACAGGAAAAGCGCGCTGGAAACGAGGCCATGCGACAGCATCTGGAAGATCGCGCCCTGCACGCCCTGCTGGTTGGCGGCGAAGATGCCCATGGTGACGAAGCCCATATGCGCGACCGACGAATAAGCGATCAGCTTCTTCATATCCTCCTGCATCAGGGCCACCAGCGAGGTGTAGAGGATGGCGACGACGGAAAGCGTGAAGACCAGCGGCACGAACATTTCGGAGGCCAGCGGGAACATCGGCAGCGAGAAGCGGATCAAGCCGTAGCCGCCGAGTTTCAACATGATGCCGGCCAGGATGACCGAGCCCGCCGTCGGCGCCTCGACGTGGGCATCCGGTAGCCAGGTGTGCACCGGCCACATCGGGATCTTCACCGCGAAGGAAGCAAGGAACGCAAGCCACAGCCAAGTCTGCATCGACGCCGGGAAATTGTGCGTCAACAGCGTCGGGATATCGGTGGTGCCGGACTGGTAGAACATCGCCATGATGGCGAGCAGCATCAGCACCGAACCGAGCAGCGTGTAGAGGAAGAACTTGAACGAAGCATAGACGCGCCTTTTGCCGCCCCACACGCCGATGATGATGAACATCGGGATCAGGCTGCCTTCGAAGAAGACATAGAAGAGCACGATGTCGAGCGCGCAGAACACGCCCACCATCAGCACTTCCAGCAACAGGAAGGAGATCATGTAGGCCTTGACGTTCTTCTGGATCGTTTCCCAAGAGGCCAGAATGCAGATCGGCATTAGGAATGTCGTCAGGATGACGAACAGCATCGAAATGCCGTCCACGCCCATATGGTAGGAAATGCCCGAATCCAGCCAGTCGTGCTTCTCCACCATCTGGAAGCCGGCCTGCGAATTATCGAAGCCGATCCAGATGAACAGCGAAACGATGAAGGTGACGGCAGTGGTCAGGAACGTGATGGCGCGCACGTTGCGGCGCGCATTCTCGCTGTCGTCGCGGATGAGCAGCACCAAAAGCACGCCCACCAGCGGCAGGAAGGTGACCGTCGATAGAATTGGCCAGTCGGTCATCAGAGCATCATCCAGGTGACGAGAGCCGCAACGCCGATCAGCATGGCGAAAGCGTAGTGGTAGAGGTAACCGGTCTGCAACTTGACGACGCGATTGGTGACGTCGATGACCCGAGCCGAGACGCCGTCAGGGCCGATGCCGTCAATGATGCGCCCGTCGCCGGTCTTCCACAGGAAGTGGCCGAGGCGCTTGGCCCCGCGAACGAACAGGAAGTCGTAAAGCTCGTCGAAGTACCACTTGTTGAGCAGGAAGGCGTAGAGCCCGCGATGCTGCGCTGCGAGGTTCTTCGGCATCTGCGGATCGCGGATATAGAACTGATACGCCAGCAGGAACCCGATGACGGTGACGATGATCGGCGCCAGTTGCACCCACAGCGGCACTTCATGCATGGCGTGCAGCACATGGTTGTCAGGCAGCGTGAACAGTGCCGTCTTCCAGAACTCGGCATAGCCTTCGCCAACGAAATAGTGGGCAAAGAGCACGCCGGCGAACAACGATCCTGCCGCCAGAACGTAAAGCGGTATCAGCATCACTGGCGGCGATTCATGAACGTGGTGCATGACTTCGTGGCTGGCGCGCGGCTCGCCGTGGAAGGTCATGAAGATTACCCGCCACGAATAGAAGCTGGTGAATAGCGCGGCGATGACCAAAAGCACGAAAGCAAAGCCCGCCACCGAATTCTGGCCGACGAAAGAGGCCTCGATGATGGCGTCCTTGGAGAAGAAGCCGGCCGTACCGATGATCGTCGCCGGAATGCCGACACCGGTCAGCGCCAGCGTGCCGATGATCATCGTCCAGTAGGTGGACGGGATCAATTTCCGCAAGCCGCCCATCTTTCGCATGTCCTGCTCGTCCGACACAGCGTGGATGACCGAGCCCGAACCAAGGAACAGAAGCGCCTTGAAGAAGGCGTGCGTGAACAGATGGAAGATGGCGACGCCATAGGCGCCGACGCCGAGCGCCACGAACATGTAACCAAGCTGCGAACAGGTCGAATAGGCGATGACACGCTTGATGTCGTTCTGCACCAGGCCGACGGTCGCCGCGAAGAAGGCGGTGATGGCGCCGATGAAGGTCACGATCAGGAGTGCCGTGTGGGACAGTTCAAACAGCGGCGAAAGGCGCGCCAGCATGAACACGCCGGCCGTCACCATGGTAGCAGCGTGGATGAGCGCGGAGACCGGCGTCGGGCCTTCCATGGCGTCCGGCAGCCAGGTGTGCAGCGGCACCTGCGCCGACTTGCCCATCGCGCCCATGAACAAAAGCAGGCAGACGATGGTCATCGCCGCCTGCTTGTCGAGCAGATGGCCGAGGAAATTGAGCACCGTCGCGCTTTCAGGGGCGCCCGCTGCCGGCAGATAGGTTGCCGCATTGGCGAAGATGGTAGAAAAATTGATCGAGCCGAACAGCACGAACACGCCGAAGATGCCGAGGATGAAGCCGAAATCGCCGACACGGTTGACGACGAAGGCTTTTATGGCGGCGGCGTTGGCCGATGGCTTCTTGTACCAGAATCCGATCAGCAGATAGGAAGCGAGGCCAACCCCTTCCCAGCCGAAGAACATCTGGACCAGGTTGTCAGACGTCACCAGCATCAGCATGGCGAAGGTGAACAGCGACAGATAGGCGAAGAAACGCGGCCGGTTCGGGTCGTGGTGCATGTAGCCGATCGAGTAGATGTGGACCAGCGCCGACACCGTGTTGACCACCACCAGCATGACGACGGTCAGCGTGTCGATCCTGAGCGCCCAGGCGGCGTCTATGCCTCCCGACTGGATCCAGCGCGCGACCGGTACGGTGAACACTTCCGTGTTCGAGAATCCGACAGAGAAGAACGCGACCCAAGACAGCACCGCCGAGATGACCAACAGCCCGGAGGTGATGTATTCCGACGCCTTGGCACCGAGCGCCGTACCGAACAGGCCGACGACCAGAAAGCCCAGGAGGGGGAGAAAGACTATGGCCTGGTACATTCCTCAGCCCTTCATCATGTTGACGTCTTCGACCGCGATGGAGCCGCGGTTGCGGAAGAATACGACGAGAATGGCAAGCCCGATCGCGGCCTCCGCCGCCGCAACCGTCAGCACGAACAGCG
>JBARYG010000019.1:0-9788 GCA_049647745.1 Mesorhizobium sp. | reverse complement strand
CGCCGCGCGCCGACCAAAAGGTCATCATGCCGGTCGAGAAGGCGCTTTACCGCGAGGGGCATCTCGCCATCCTGAAAGGCAACCTTGCCGAGGACGGCGCGGTGGCCAAGATCACCGGCCTGAAAAGCCCGGCGATCACCGGCCCCGCCCGCGTTTTCGACGACGAGCAATCGGCCATGGAGGCGATCCTGGCCGACAGGATCAGGCCGGGCGATGTTCTGGTGCTGCGCTATCTCTGGCCGAAGGGCGGGCCGGGCATGCCGGAAATGCTGGCCCCCACTTCGGCGCTGGTCGGGCGCGGCCTTGGCGAAAGCGTCGGCCTGATCACCGACGGGCGCTTTTCCGGCGGCACCTGGGGCATGGTGGTCGGTCATGTCGCGCCGGAAGCCTATGTCGGCGGCACGATAGCGCTGGTCGAGGAGGGCGACACCATCACCATCGACGCGCACAGGTTGATGCTGCGGCTGGAGGTGGACGAGGCCGAGATCGCCCGCCGTCGCGCCGCATGGAAAGCGCCGGAACCGCGCTACAAGCGCGGCGTGCTGGCCAAATTCTCCGCGCTTGCCCGCCCGGCCAACGAGGGCGCGATCACGGGATAACATCCGTATCGGGACTGAAGTCGATCATGAGCCATTTCGTTCTCATAACCTTGCATCTTTTCGCCGCCATCGCTTTCGTCGGCACCGTGTTCTTCGAGGTTCTGATCCTCGGAAGCGTGCGCAAGGTGGTGGGGCGGGAGGGGATGCGCCCGGTGGAAATCGCCATCGGCGCCCGCGCCCGCCGGCTGATGCCGTTCGTGATCCTCATCCTTTACGGCGCCGGTATCGGCATGGCCTGGCAGTATCGCGCCGATCTCGCGCACCCCTTTTCCTCCAGTTTCGCCACGCTCCTGACGCTCAAGATCCTGCTTGCCATAAGCGTGCTCGCGCATTTCATCACCGCCGTCACGCTCGCGGCGCGCGGCCGGTTGCGGGCGCGGCAATCGCACATCATCCATCTGAGCGTGTTTTGTCATGTCGTGCTGATCGTCTTCCTGGCTAAGGCGATGTTCTACCTCACCTGGTAAAAGAACGCCGCGACCACTGCCGACGGAAGGGCTCCGCTCGGTCAAGTTGCGAACCTGCCATGGCTCAGGGTTGACGCGGATTTTCCCTTGAAATAATTTTCTATCGAGAAGGGCAGGTGTGGGTTATACAACCATTGGTTTGCCTTTTGTAAAAAATAAAATTCTTGAGCGAGTGGGTTGCCGACGTGTAAATGCAAGGGAAGACATCCTTCCCGAAAGCTTCCCGAAAATAAAGGTCAGACGAAATGGTTTCATTGACGCGACGTCACCTGCTGATCGCTTTGGCCGCGAGCGCGACGCTCCAGCTTCCGACCGGTAACGCCAGGGCCGCCGACACCATCAAGCTCGGCTACCAGTTGCCGCTAACCGGCGACACCGCGCAATACGGCAAGGATTTCAAGACGGCGGCGGAAATCGCCTTGAAGGACTTCAACGCCTCGCACCGGATCGACAAGCCGGTGGAGATTATCTACGAGGATTCGCGCTCCGACGCCAAGGAGGGCATTGCCATCGCCCGCAAATTCGCCGACGACAAGGACATCGTCGCAGCGCTCGGCGACTTCACCTCGACCGTCTCGATGGCGGCGGCGCAGGTCTACAAGCGGGCCGAAATGGCGCAGCTTTCGCAGACGGCTTCCGCCCCGGAATATTCCAAGATCTCGAAATACCAGTTCCGCAACATCACTACGCAGGAGCAGGAAGGCCCCTACAACGCCGACTGGATGAACCGCAAGGGCTTCAAGAAGATCGCGGTTATTGCCGAGCAGACCGACTGGGGCCAGTCCGTGGTCAAGGACTTCACCGCCGAAGTCGAGAAGAACGGTGGCACGGTGGTGTTTTCCGAATTCTTCAACCGCGGCCTTCCGGATTTCCGCTCGCTCATCACCAAGATCGAGCGCGCCAAGCCGGACGTCATCTATACCGGCTTCTTCTATGAGGACGGCGCGCAGTTCCTCAAGCAGGTGCAGCAGCTCAACGTCAAGGTGCCGGTCTATTCAACTTCGGCCGCCTATAACGAGCAGCTTATCCAGCTTGCCGGCAAGGCCGCAGAAGGGCTGCACCTGACGGCGACGTTCCTGCCGGTAGGCACCGACCCGAACGTGAAGAAATTCATCGACGAGTGGAAGGCCGTGCGCGGCGCAGACTCGCTGCCCGGTCAGTTTCCGGCGCAGGCCTACGACGCCGTGCGCATCATGCTCGACGCGGTCGCGCGCGCCTATCCCAACGTAACGCGGGCTTCGGTCCGCGACGCGTTGGCTCAGACGAAGGACTTTCCCGGCGTCACCGGCGTGACGACCTTCGACGAGAACGGCGATGCGCAAAAGCAGCTGGTCAAGGCGGTTGTCAAGGACGGCAAGTTCGAGCCGGTCGAGGACTGAACAGGGCGCCTGATCCGGACCGGCTCCCGCCGGGGTTCCGGGTCTTGGTGTTACATTTTCACATGCCCATCCGCCTCGAATTGCCATTCCGGGCGGATGATGCTTTCTTGGCCGGTTCTGCCGCCGGCAAAGCAAGGAAACGCCCGGGTGATCGATCCCTATTATCTCCAGCAACTGGTCATCGGGCTGTCGCTCGGCATGACCTATGCCCTGATTGCAATCGGCTTCACGCTGATCTTCGGCGTACTCAACGTGGTCAACTTCGCCCATTCCGAGATCTATACGATCGGGGCGTTCGCCGGCCTCGTCCTGATCACGGCCTTCGCGCCGCCGCTGGCGATCGTCCTGTTCATCGTGCTGGCCGTCGGCGCCTTCGCCGGCTTTGGGCTGGAGCGGCTGGCGTTCAAGCCCTTCCGCCGCTTTTCCGACGAGGCGTCCCTGAAATCGCGGGCCATGCGCGAATCCACGCTGATGTCGTCGCTGGCCATGTCGATCATCGTGCGCGAAGCGCTGACGCTGGTCTTCGGCTCGCAGTTCCAGCAGGTGCCGCTCGCCAGCCTCATAAACCGGCCGATCGCGATCGGGCCGATTACCATCGTGTCGGGCGACATCATCATTTTTGGCGTCGCCGCCGTCATGCTGGGCGGGCTTCAGTACCTGCTGAAGCATACGCGCATCGGCCTTTCCATCCGCGCGGTGTCGGACAACCCGACCGGCGCGAAATATTCGGGCATCAACACCGACCGCACCATCATCAGCACCTTCGCTCTCGGTTCCATGATGGGGGCGGTGGCGGGCATACTGGTCGGCCTCTATTACGGCGCGATCTTTCCCGCCATGGGATTCGAACCGGGCATCAAGGCGTTCGTCGCCATGGTCATGGGCGGGCTGGTTTCCATCCCCGGCGCGGTCATCTCGGCCCTGATCCTCGGCGTTTCGGAAAGCATGGCCACGACCTTCGTTTCGTCGGTGTGGTCGGGCATGGTGGCCTATTCGTTCCTGATCCTGACCCTGATCTTCTTCCCGCAGGGCCTGTTCGGCGGAGGGCGCGAGCGTGTCTGAGCTTAGCCGCCGGAACCTGACTTGGCTTTGCCTGCTGGCTATCGTTTTCGTCGTCGCCCCGGCCTTCCTGGCTTATTTCGACCAAGGCTATTTCTACCAGCTGTCGACGCTGGCGCTCATTTTCGCGCTGCTGGCCGCATCGCTGCATCTGGTCACGGGCGTGTCGGGGTTGCTGCATCTGGGGCAGGCCGCCTTCTACGGTGTTGGCGCCTATGTCGCGGCGCTGCTGAGCATCAACTATGAGGTGCCGTTCAGCGTCGGCTTGCCGCTTGCCGGCCTCGGCGCGGCGGCCGTTGCCGTCCTCGTCGCGCTGCCGACCATGCGGCTGGTCAGCATCTATTTCGCTGTGGCGACGCTTGCCATCGGCCAGATGATCTATCTCGTGTTGCTGAACTGGGTGGGGCTGACGGAAGGGCCGAACGGCCTGGTGCTGTCGTCGGGCATCGAATTCTTCGGCTATGATGTGGGCGCCCGTATCGGCACCTATTTCGTCGTCGCCGTCATCGTGCTGTTTTCGCTGTGGGTGATCCACCGCCTCACCCACTCCTACTACGGCAATGCGCTGCGCGCGCTGCGCGAGGACGACCAGTGCGCGGACGCCATGGGCATCGACACGGTGCGCCTCAAGGTCGGCATTTTCGCGGTGTCGGCCTTCTTTGCCGGCATAGCAGGCGCGCTGTGGGCCTATACCACCGGCTACATCTCGCCGGGAGACTTCAACTTCGCCAACTCCATCCTGATCCTGGCCATGGTGGTGGTCGGCGGCCTCGGCAGCCTGCCGGGCGCGGTCATCGGCGCGCTGCTGCTTATCCTGCTGCCCGAAGCGCTGCGCGGTGTCGGCGACTTCCGCAACATCATGGTCGGCCTGACCATGTTCCTGGTCATCGTTTTCGTGCCCAAGGGCCTGATGGGCGAGGTCAGCGCGCTGGCCTTCTTCCGTTCGCGCTTCGCCAGTGCGTGGCAGGGCGGCGGCGGTGGCAAGGTAGGTTGGCGATGAGCCTGCTGGAAGTCGATCGCGTCAGCCGTTACTTCGACGGGCTGGCCGCCGTGGACGACGTGTCCTTCGCCATAGAGAAGGGCGATCTGGTCGGGTTGATCGGGCCGAACGGCGCCGGCAAGACGACGCTGTTCAACCTGATTTCGGGTTTCCAGCCGCTGTCGGGCGGAACGGTACGCTTTTCCGGGCGCACGGTAGACGGTAAGAAACCGCATGCGATCGCCCGCCTCGGCATGTCGCGAACCTTCCAGAACCTGCGCATCTTCCCCAACATGTCCGTTTTCGACAATACCTCCGTCGGCGCGGTCGGCATCATTGGCCAGTCCGGCTGGAACGCGGTGTTCGGAACGGCAGCCAGAGCCGAAACCATATCGCGCAGAAGCTGGGCGGCGCTGGAAAAAGTCGGGCTGGCCTCGGTGGCCGGGGACCTTGCCGCCAACCTGTCTTACGGCAAGCGTAAATATCTGGAGATCGCGCGCGCACTGGCGATGGAGCCCGAACTTCTGATTCTCGACGAGCCGGCGGCGGGCCTGAACGATTCCGAGACGGCCGAACTGGCGGCGTTCATCAAGACGCTCAATGCCGAAGGCATCACGATCATGCTGGTCGAGCACGACATGACCCTGGTCATGGGCATCTGCCGGCGCGTCATCGTGCTGGCGTCGGGCCGCAAGATCGGCGATGGAACGCCGGAGGTGGTGCGGGCCGATCCAGCCGTCCTCGAGGCCTATCTGGGGACCGACGACGCATGAACATCCTGGAGGTCGAAGACGTCAAGGTGGCGATGGGACCGCAGGAAATCCTGCATGGCGTCAGCTTTTCGTTGGCCAAGAACCAGATCTACGCGGTGCTGGGGTCGAACGGCGTTGGCAAGACCACGCTGATGCGCGCCATTTCGGGTATCTACCGGCCGAAATCGGGCCGCATCCGCCTGAATGGCGAGGATATAGCCGGGTTGCCGAGTCATAAAATCGTCGACATGGGTCTGTTGCAAGCACCGGAAGGGCGGCAGATATTCTCCTCCATGACGGTCAAGGAAAACCTGATCGTCGGCGGCGGGCCGCATGGCATGGCGGAGGAGGCGCGCATCCTCGACCTGTTCCCGGTGTTGGGCGAGCGTTACCGGCAGCGCGCCGGCTCGCTTTCCGGTGGCGAGCAACAGATGCTGTGCATCGCGCGCGCGCTGATGCGCAAGCCGACTGTGCTGCTGCTGGACGAGCCGTCGCTCGGTCTGTCGCCCAAGCTGGTCAAGGCGATCTTCCAACTCGTGCTGAAAATCCGCGGCGAGGGCGTTTCGGTCGTACTTGTCGAGCAGAACGCAAGGGCAGCTCTGCAGATCGCCGACCGTGCCGCCGTGCTGGAGGGCGGCAAGGTCGTGCTCGAGGATACGGCCGCCAACCTCGCCGCCGATCCGCGCATCGTCGAAGCCTATCTCGGGGGCCACGTCGCATGAACGACGCGCCGGTGTCGGACGCCGCCCTGCGTGCCCTGGAGGAGGAGGTTCGCCGCCAGCTTTCCTATCTCATGCTGCCGGCAAAGCCTTGGGTTGCGGAGCGGCATACGCCGCAGGGTGAGCGCCTTTACGATACGGTCATCGTCGGAGCGGGCATGTTCGGCATCGCCGCTGCGATCGCCCTCATTCTCAAGGGCGTTTCCAACATCCTGCTTGTCGATGCGGCGCCCGCCGGGCGCGAAGGGCCGTGGCGCACCTTCGCGCGCATGAAAACGCTGCGCTCGCCGAAGGACCTGCCGGGACCGAGCCTGAACATTCCCTCGCTGACCTTTCGCGCCTGGTATGAAGCCGCCCACGGCCTTGCCGCCTGGCAGGCGCTCTACAAGATCCCGAACGGCATCTGGCAGGATTATCTCGACTGGCTGACGAGGCTGTTTGCCCTGCCGGTGCAGAACGAAACGCGTGTCGTCGGGCTTGATCCCGGTAACGGGATGGTGCGCCTCACGCTTGCCGATGGCCGCGTCCTGCCGGCAAGGCGCGTCGTGCTGGCGACGGGCCGCCTCGGCGCGGGCGGACCGGCCATTCCCGCTTTCGTCGACAGGGGTCTGTGGCCCGACCTTACCGCGCACGCCAGCGAGGACATCGATTTTTCCGCCCTGCGCGGGCGCCAGGTCGCCGTCATCGGCGCCGGTGCATCCGCCTGGGACAATGCCGCGACCGCGCTGGAAGCAGGCGCAAACGGAGTTTCGATGTATGCGCGGCGCCGTTTCCTGCCGCAGGTCAACAAGGGCAGGGCGTCGGCAGGCCCGGCCTATTTCGAAGGCTGGGCGGGGTTGGAACCTGCGCAGAAATGGGAGCTTCTGGCCTATCTGGACGACGTCCAGTCGCCGCCGCCGCATGAAACCGTCAACCGTGTGCTCGCCCATGGCGACCGCTTCCAGCTCAGTCTCGGCACGCGCGTCGAGGCCGTGCGCCGCGCCGGTGGCAAGGTCGTGCTGGATATAGGCGATGGGCGCAAACAGGCCGACTTTCTCATTCTCGGCACCGGCTTTTTGGTGGATGTGGCCACCGCGCCGATGCTTTCGGACATAAGTGGCGACATCGCCCTGTGGCGCGATCGCTACACGCCGCCGCCCGGTCCCGAACGGCCACATCTGGGCAAATATCCGTGGCTCGGCTCCGGATTCGAGCTACAGTGCAGGGAACAGAAAACGAATGCCGATCTGGAGCGGATTCACCTGTTCAGCAGCGCCGGCTTCGCCTCGTTCGGCTTCCTCACGGCCGACATACCGGGCCTGTCGAGTGCGGCGGAACGCCTTTCCACGCATATCGTGCGGCATATCTTCGCCGAGGATTTCAGCCAGGTAAAGGACAGGCTCGTCGCGTGGGAGGCCGAGTACGAGCTCGAAGACACCCCTTATTTCCGGCCGCCCACCGCCTGAATCTGCTTATCCCGCCTGAGCCGGTCTTGCTGCCCGTCACGCAACGGGGAAATGGCAGGCAACTTTTCGGCCCGATCCATGTTCGACCAGCCCCGGTCTCTCACTGCGGCAGCGATCCTGTGCGATGGGGCAGCGCGGATGGAAGCGGCAACCGGACGGTGGATTGAGCGGGCTCGGCACGTCGCCGGCGAGGATGATGCGTTTGCCACGGCTCTCGGCGGTGGAATCGGTCAGCGGTACGGCCGAAATCAGCGCCTGCGTGTAGGGGTGGGCCGGCGCGGAGAAGACAGCCTCGGCCGGCCCTTCCTCGACGATCGAGCCCAGATACATGACCGCGATGCGGGTGGAAACCTGTCGAACGATCGACAGGTCGTGCGCGATGAAGATGTAGGTCAGCTTCAGCTTTTCCTGCAGGTCGGCGAGCAGGTTGACGATCTGCGCCTGAACCGAAACGTCGAGCGCCGATACCGGCTCGTCGAGCACCACCAGATCGGGCTCCAGAGCGATGGCGCGCGCGATACCGACACGCTGGCGCTGGCCGCCGGAAAATTCGTGCGGATAGCGCCCGGCGTGATCGGGCAGCAGCCCGACCAGATCGAGCAGTTCGGCAACCCGCTTGCGGATGGCGCCGCCGCTGAGCCTGGTGTGGACGCGCAGCGGCTCGGCGATCAGGTCGCCGACGCGCCGGCGCGGGTTGAGCGAGGCGGACGGGTCCTGGAAAACCATCTGCAGATGGCTGCGCAAGGGCCGCAACTCGGCCAGCGAGCGTCCCGTGATATCGTCGCCCTCGAACAGCAACTGGCCGGAGGTGATGTCGTAGAGCCGGACCAGGCAGCGCGCCAGCGTGGACTTGCCGCAACCGGATTCGCCGACGAGCCCGACCGTCTCGCCGCGCCAGACCTTTAGCGAAACGCCCTCGACGGCATGGACGGTGCGTCGCCCCTCGGCCGAAAAACGGGTGCCGATGGTGAAGCGCTTGCACAGTTCGCGTGTTTCCAGAATGGGTGCGCTGGCGTCGGGGGAATGCTTTTTCATGCGCCGGGCACCCGGAAACAGGCGGCGGCATGGCTTTCACCGACAAGCGGGGGCTTCTCGTCACAGAGCTCGAAGCGCACCGGGCAACGCGGCCCGAAGGCGCAGCCTTTGGGCAGGCGCAGCAGCGAGGGCGGCGAGCCGGGAATGGCCGGCAGGCGGTGCGGCTTGGCGCCGGTCAGCGGCGGGATCGAACCGAGCAGCGCGCGCGTATAGGGATGAAGCGGATCGGAAAACACATCCTGCCGGGATCCGCGCTCGACGATGCGGCCGGCATACATCACGACCACCCTGTCGGCGAGTTCCGAGACGACGCCCATGTCGTGCGTCACGAACATCACCGCCGACTGGTGGGTGTCGCGCAGCTTGCGCACCAGATCGAGGATACCGGCCTGCACGGTGACGTCGAGCGCGGTCGTCGGCTCGTCGGCGACCAGCAGCACGGGATCGCACGACAGCGCCATGGCGATTACCGCGCGCTGGCGCATGCCGCCGGACAATTGGTGCGGGTAGCGCGTCAGCGCTTCGCGCGGATTCGGGAAATTGACTTCGGCCAGCAGTTCCTCGACCCGGTCCAGCGCCGCCGTATGGCTGATGCGGTTGTGCGTCCTGATCTGCTCGGCGATCTGCCAGCCGATGGTATAAACCGGCGTCAGCGCCGTCATCGGGTCCTGGAAGATCATGGCGATCTCGTTGCCGCGCAGCCGCTGCATCCTGCGCGCGGACAGGCCGACGATTTCCTGCCCCTTGTAGCGGATCGAGCCTTCGATCACCGCGTTCGGATCGGTGATGAGGCCCATGATCGCCAGCAGCGACATGGTCTTGCCGGAGCCGGATTCGCCGACGACGCCGAGGATTTCGCCGGCGTCGAGGTCAAAGGAAACGCCGTCGAGCACGCGCACGAGACCGTCTTCGGTATGGAAGGAAACACGCAGGTCGCGCACGGACAGGATCATGATGTTTTCACGCGCGGATCGAGCAGGATGTAGACGAAATCGACCACCGCGTTGGCGATCACCACGAACATCGACGCATAAAGCACGGTCGCCATGATCATCGGCAGGTCGAGGCTTTGCAGGGCGTCGTAGGTGAGCTTGCCGATGCCCTGCAGGCCGAAGACGACTTCCGTCAGCAGGGCAGAGCCGCCGACCAGCGCGCCGAAGTCCAGTCCGAACAGGGTGACGAAGGCGATCAGCGACGTGCGCAACGCGTGGCGCAGCAAGATGCGGGTTTCCGACAGGCCCTTGGCGCGGGCGGTGCGGATATAGTCCTCCTGCATGGATTCGATGATCGCCGCCCTGAGCACGCGCCCGTATATGCCGATATAGAGGATGGACAGCGTGATCCAGGGAATGAC
>JBARYG010000018.1:0-34940 GCA_049647745.1 Mesorhizobium sp. | reverse complement strand
TGTTGGGGGCGACGTGCTGGAGCAGGATACGAAGTGGCGGCACTCCCTTGGCGCGCGCCGTGTCGATATAGTCTTCGCGCAGCACGGTCGCGGCGGTTATGCGCACGAAGCGTACCAAAGCGGGGATGAGATAAATGGCTAGCGTCAGTACCGGCAGCGTCATCGCCCGCAGGTTTCCGGAAACGCTGCGCGTCAGCGGCACGTAGCCGCCGGAAGGCAGCAGCTTGAAGGTCACTGAGAACAGCAGGATCAGCAGCAGGCCGACCCAGAATCCCGGAACCGAGATACCAAGTGTCACCGCCCCGGAAAGCGGACGTGCCCACCAACTGTCCTTGCCCTGCGCGAGGAACAACCCCGTGGGGATAGCCACTAGCACTGCAAGCAGGAGGCTGAGCAGCGCCATTTCGAGTGTCGGCGGCAGGGCCAAGAGGACGAGGTCGTTGACCGGGCGGAAGCTGAGGTTGGAGGTGCCGAGGTTACCTTCAAGGACCTGCCTCAGCCAGATTGCGTAGCGAAGCGGCAAGGGCTTATCGAGGCCCATCTGCTGGGTGACGGTCGCAATGCGTTCCGGCGTCGCGAGGTTGCCCAGCAACACTGCGGCGGGGTTTCCCGGCGCCAGCGCCGTCGCGAAGAAAGCAAGGGCGCTGACGCAGAACAGCGTCACCAGTCCGCCGACCACGCGCCCCATGAGATAGACGGCCATCAAGTCCCTCTGTGAAACCTGCGGCGGCCGACCGGCCGCCGCATCGACCATGCCGGACAGGATTCGTCTTCGAAGCGAGATCCTGTCCGGCGACTTTTCGGATCACGCGCTAAAGCGCGATCTGCTTGTAGTCGTCGATACCGCTCGGGCCGATAATGAGCGACTTCGCTGCCTCGTTGCCGAGGAAGAACAACGGCAGGTGGTCGACGGTGATCTGCGGCATCTCTTCGAGCAACAGTGTCTGCAACTGGCGATAGAGATCGATCTGCTTCTGCTGGTCGATCTCGGACGCCGCCTTGGCAACCAGTTCGGCGTAGCCCGGCGGATTCCATAGGCTGACATTGGCTGCGGGCGCCAGATTAGGCGAGTTGAACATGGAGGCCGGGTCCTCCGGGCCGGTATTGTAGTTGTTCGTGGTGAGATCGTAATCCGGCTTGGTCAGGATGCGGTCGATCCAGACCGTGATCTCCATCTCGCGGATGGTCACGCTGTGGCCGATGCGGTTGAGGTTGTCCTGCAGCAGCAGTGCCATGGATTTCAGTGTATCGAAACCTGTCGGCGTCAGGATTTCCAGCTTCAGCGGCTTGTCCTTGGTAAAGCCTGCCTCGGCCAGCAGGGAAGCCGCTTTATCCAAGTCGAAAGCGTATGTGTCTGCCGAGCCGGGAAGATAGGTCGCCATTTCCGGCGGTACGGGGTTGATGGTCGGGCGGGCAAAGCCGAACCAGACGGTCTTGGTGTAGGCCTGACGGTCGAACGCATAGGCCAGTGCCTGGCGCACGCGCTTGTCGTCGAAAGGCGCGCGCTTGGTATTGATGTTGAAGTTCTCGTAAAGCACGTAAGGCTTGGTCTGGATGATCTCGACGCCAGCGACCGACTGCGCCTGGATGACGTCCTTGCCCTCGACGAGAGCCACCATCTGCAACGATCCGTCCTGAAGCCCGGCAAGACGCGCCTGCGAGTCCGGAACGATACGCCATTCGATCGCGCCCAGCTTCGGTGGCTGGCGGTGGCCGTCATATTTCTCGACGCGGATATGATCGCCCGGCACCCAGGCGGCGAACTTGAACGGGCCGGTGCCTATGGGCGTGGTGGTTATGGAGCCGATACTGGCCTCGTTGACGATCTGGATCACGGCCAGGTTGGCAAGCAGGCCAGGCACGGTGTTGGCCAACGTCAGCACCACGGTGCTGTCGTCGCTGGCTTCCGCTTTCGACACGGCAACGAGTTGCGGGGAGAACGGGCTGCCGACCTTCGGATCCTGCACCCGCCGGATCGAATAGACTACGTCGGCGGCAGTGAACGGCTTGCCGTCGTGCCATGTCACGCCGGTTTTCAGCTTGAAGGTCCAGGTCAATCCGTCGGCGGACGTCTCCCAGGAATCCGCCAGCATCGGGTCGGCTTTCAGCGTGTCGGGGTTGATGAAGACGAGTGCCTCGAACACCGTCGACCTGATGGTATGGCGGAACACGTCCAGCGGAGACATCTGGGGGTCAAGCGTCTTGATGTCGCTCGAAATGCCAACGACGAGGTCACCGCCTTCCTGGGCGAAGGCCCTTGTCGCAAAACCGAAATTACCGGCGACGGCGAATCCCGCCGCCGCGCTACCCAGCAAGCGCAGAAACTGCGCGCGGTTCATGACCGCCATACCGTTTGGCTCACTCTTCCCAGTCCCGAATCCCATGTCATCCTCCACTTTTATTATTTTTGTATTCCGTATACCGTATCTTGATACGGGGAATGAATGCCGTCAAGTGCCGGCCGCGCTAACCGGCAGCAGGCGGTTGCAGTGCCGGCGCGCGGTGCAGCGGGAAATGACAGGCGACGAACCGCCCATCGCCATGCCCGGCCAGTTCGGGCTCGACCTTGCCGCACACGTCTTGCGCGTAGACACAGCGTGTATGAAAGCGGCAGCCGGGCGGCGGTGTGATCGGATTGGGCACGTCGCCTTCGAGCACGATTTCCTTGCGAGCGAGCCGGGCGTCCGGATCGGGGATGGGAATGGCCAGCAGCAACGCTTCGGAATAGGGATGCAGCGGCGCCTCGTAGAAGGCATCGGCCGGCGCGATTTCGACCAGGCGGCCAAGATACATTACGCCGACACGGTTCGAGACGTGGCGGATGACGCCGAGATCGTGCGAGATGAACATCACCGTCAGGCCGAGCTCATCCTGCAGATCCTTGAGGAGATTGAGGATGTCGGCCTGCACGGATACGTCAAGCGCCGAAACGGGTTCGTCGGCAACGATGAGCTTTGGGCCGGCCGCCAGCGCCCTGGCGATGCCGACGCGCTGGCGCTGTCCGCCGGAAAGATCGCGCGGCATACTGTCCATGAACTGTACCGGTAGTCCCACGCGCTTGAGCAATGCTGCGATTTCGGCTTCGCGTTTCAGGCGGTCGATGCGGCCAAGCCGCAGATGAAGCGCCTCGCCGATGATCTGGCGGATGCGCTTGCGCGGGTTGAGGCTGGCATAGGGGTCCTGGAAAATAAGTTGCACGTCCCGCCGCAACGGCTTCAGGTCGCGCGAAGCGCGATGCGTGACATCCTCGCCGCCGATCTCCAGGCGGCCGGAATCCGGCTCCGCGAGGCGAGCGACACAGCGGGCGAGCGTGGACTTGCCGCAACCGGATTCGCCAACCAGTCCGAGCGTTTCGCCAGCGGCGATCTCGAAGGAGACGCCATCGACGGCATGCACCCGGCCTCGGCGCAGGCCGAACCATCCGCCGCGCACGTGAAAATACTTGCGAAGGTTTTCCACACGCACCAACGGCGCCATCATCGTGCCTCTCGTGCGGCCAGGCCCGGTGGTCCGCTCCCGGCGCCGGCCGGCAGCCAGCAGCGGTCGAGGTGACTGCCCTCCTGGCCCCGTGTGAGCAGCGGCGGCATCTCACGGCAACGCTCGAAGGCGAAATCGCAGCGCGGCAGGAATGCGCAGCCAGTGGGCCGGCCCTGCGCGAGAAGCGGCGGGGTCCCGCGGATGGAGGACAGGCGTGCCGTGCGGGTGCGGTTCGCCGCCGGAATGGAAGCGAGCAGCCCGGCGGTATAGGGATGTCGGGGCGCATGGAAGACGGAGCGCACCGTACCGATCTCGACGCACTGGCCGGCATACATCACCATCACGCGGTCCGCGATCTCGGCGACGATGCCGAGATCGTGGGTGATGAGAACGAGCCCCATTCCATATTCGTCCTTGAGCCGCGCGAGCAGGGCAAGGATCTGCTTTTGGGTCGTCACATCGAGCGCTGTGGTCGGCTCGTCAGCAATCAGCAGGGCGGGCGAGGCGGCGAGCGCCAACGCAATCATGGCGCGCTGGCGCATGCCGCCTGAAAACTGGTGCGGGTAGTCGTCGATGCGTGCTTCCGGATTGGGAATGCCGACCTGCTTGAGCAAGGCCTGCGTCCGCTCCCTTATCTCGTGATTGGACAGCGCTGTGTGCACGCGCAGCGCCTCGCCGATCTGCCGGCCGATGCGGTGCAGCGGATTGAGCGACGTCATCGGGTCCTGGAAGATCATGCCGATGCCCGCGCCCCGCACCTTGCGCATCTCCCGCTCGTCGAGGGTCATGAGATCACGGCCGTCGAACAGTATCCGGCCGCTTAGCCTGAAGCGCGGATCATGCCGATTGAGGCCGATGATCGAACGGGCCGTAATGGTCTTGCCGCAACCCGATTCCCCGACGAGGCAGAGAACCTCGCCCCGCGCCACCGAGAACGACACATCCTCGACGAGAGCGGTTTCGCGCCGGCCGAGGGCGAGATGAACGCTCAGGTTGCGGATATCGACTAGCGGCTCAGTCATGGCTCCACTCAGGGCGTCGGCGTCGAAAAGACGGTCTGCCCGCCGACGCGGATTTCCACGTCTACCTTATAGCGCTCAAGTGCTCCTGGATCGACGTCGATACCGAGGCCCGGGGCATCGGGGACGTTGATCTCGCCGTTTTCGTCGGGGGCCAGATGGTTGAGCGTCAAATCGACAGCCAACTGCTGAAGTCCGGTCGGGAACTCGCAGATGTGGTGGTCCTGAAGCCCGGCAAAGGGTTGCAGCGAGGCACTGAGCGCGAGGTTCGAGGTGAAGGTATGGTTGATATAGGTGACGCCGCGCCGCACGGCGTAGTCGGCTACCTGCTTGGCAGGCCCTAGGCCGCCGATGCGCCCGCAATCGATCTGGATGTAACCCACCTTGCCGAAATCAATCAGGTGCTCAGCCATATAGCGGTTGTGAGCGGCTTCGCCTCCGGCGCTACGCACGGTCTTCATGCGCTCCCGCAGTCCCGCATAGGCCAGATAGGCTGAACCGTGGAAGGGTTCTTCAAAGAAGGTCACACGATTGCGCTCCATGGCGTCGAGCCGGGCGGCGGCAGCATCGACGTCCTCCCCGAAGATCTGGCCGGCATCGATCAGCAGGATGCCGTCGCTGCCAAGCCCCTCCCTTGCCGCGTCGAGCTGTGCGATATCGCCGGCCAGCGTCGCGCCGAATGGTGCCCAGCCGAACTTGGCGGCGCGGAAGCCGCTACCGCGAATGCCTCTGGCACGGTCGAGCGTTTCCTGCGGCGTGGTACCAAACAGCACCGAGGCGTAGGGCACTTTCGGATAGGCACGCGAATAGCCGAGCAGCTTCCATGCGGGCAGGCCGCGAGCCTTGCCCAATACGTCCCAAAGAGCCATTTCGATCCCTGACCACGTATGGGCGGCCTGCAACAGATCCATGCTGTTGTAGGCGACTGTCGCCGCCATGCGTTCGATGTCCCGCGGGCTGTCCAGCGTCTCGCCCAGCACCGAGGCGCTAACGGGCCGGCAGGCGCCATGCGACATCGGGCAGAGGAAGGCGGCGATCGAGGGCAGCGGCGCCGCTTCGCATTCGCCCCAGCCGACATGGTCACCCGCGCGGACACGCACGACCAGCGCGTCCTGGCTGCCGTCGGCGGCGGTGGTGACCTGCGGCATGGCCAGATAGAAAAAATCCACACTGTCGATCTTCATCTTGTTCCCTTGTTTGGAGAGATTTCCCATTGTGCCCGCCGGCGTTCAGGACGGGCCCTGGGATTTGCTTCCGTGCCGGTACAGCGCCGGCACAGCGGTGAAGGTGGTGTCGGGTTCGAGCGGATAGATCGGTCGCGCGCAGAGCCGATGGCCGAGCGTGGCGAGATTGGCCGAGGTCGAGCCGCGCGCGTCGACATTGAAATTCTTCTCGGCCCAGGCGTCGTACATGTGGAACTCCGTGTGCGGCGACTTCACGATCGTCAGATCGAAAGCCTGTGGGTCAAGGCCATTGGCATGGTACATGGCGCGGTCGAACAGATGCACGGCCCAACTCATCACCACGACGGTAAAGTTTTCGAAGGTGAGGACGGCGGTCAGGCCGGCGTCGAGCGGCAGCCCCATCGTTTCAAGCTGGGCACGGCCGCGCGACAGGCTCTGTACTGTCGCCGCCACGATGAGCGGCTCGAACCGGGCAGGGTCAATGGCGCCGCCCAGCGCCACTGTGATGGGAGCGCCGACGCCGGCGGCATGAGCGATGGCGGCGGCCTTCGGATCGACGATCTGCGCCAGCACGCGGCGAGGGTAGCGCGCATCGCGCAATGCCCGGATCAGGGCGTTGGAATCGCCGCTCGCCCCGGAAGAAGTGGCGTCCGCAGCATCGGTGAAGACGACCCGGCCCTCGGTCGCCGCGGCAAGAGCCACGGCCTTGGCCACGGGAACCAGCTTGCCGACCATTCGATGCCGGCCGGCCCATATCGAGCCGGCAAGATCGGTCGCGGCAGTCGCTGCAGCCTCGCTGTCGTCTTCAGCCACGACGATTGCCTGGGTGCACAGTTCCGGCGCGTCGGTAAACGGATTGCCGATCATGACGCCGGCGGCCAGCGCCTTGCCTTGGCGCTCGAGCAGATGCGCGTCCGCGAGCACATCGCCATAGAGGCCGGTGCGGGTGATGCATTCGTCTCCGCGCGCCAACATTGGCACGATCACGCGCGCGATCACCGGTCTGAGGTTACGATCGACGATGTCGAGCAGTTGCAGGGCGGCTCGGCGGCCGGTGTCGGCGAAATCGACATGCGGATAGGTGCGGTAGATGGCAAGCCCGTCGATCTGGCGCAGCATGCGGTCAGTCAGGATGCCGTGCAGGTCGAGCGAAACAACGATGGGAACATCAGGGCCGAAGGCGGCTCGCAAGCCTTCGAGCAGGGCACCTTCCGGATCGGCTTCGCCCTCGGCTCCCATCGCCCCGTGCAGGGAGATATAAAGCGCCTCGACGCTGCCCGCATGTGGGCTGGCGGCCGCCAGCAACTCGTCGTGAAGACGTAGCCAATCGGCACCTGCCAGGATGCCGGCACTGCCGGCGCGCGCCGCCATGGTGGGAACGAGCGTGACGTCTGGCCGGGCATCGAACACGGCAAGGGCGCCGCCGATCGCCGTGTTCAAGCCGCGCTGGGCAAACATCGCCTCGCCGTGTTCGATGGCGAAATCGCCGTAACGGGAAGGGCGAGGGTTGAAGGAGGAAACCTCCTGCATGCACTCCGCCATCAACACGCGCATCGGTGAACTCCGCGCTCGGCTCAGCCTGCAGCCAGCCTGTCGTCGTAGTCGCTCATGACCACCGCGACGGGATCGCCCCGTGTCACCCGGCCGGGCCCCGCCGCCATCCACAGGACGCCGTCGCGCGGGTAGCTGACCTCCAGCGGCGGGCGGTCCACGTCTTCGACAAAATGCAGCCAGCCCGCCGGCTGGCCAGCCTTCACCGCATCGCCTGGAACATTGGTCGGTTCGAACAGGGCACTGGCCGGCGAGAAGGCATAGCAGGCCCGGTCGCGCACCATCATGTGCCGGGTAGCCGCCGATCCGTCGCGCTGCGAAGTATCGGGCATGCCTTCGATGACTTCGAAATGCTTGAGGATGTTGTCGATACCGCGTCTGGCGATGCGGACGCCTTCGACGTTTACGCGCCCCCAGCCACCAAGCTCGGTGCCAAGCGAGATCGCGCCGCGCCGTTCCACGCAGGAGGTGAAGGTAGCGCCCTCGTCAACACCCCAGAACACGGTGTTGAACGGCGCGCCGAATGCGGCAGCGGCCGCCATGGTTTTTTGCCGGCGGGCGACATCCGGCAGATAGTGCATGTTGGTCGACAGCGCGGAGTCGAACGAGTGCCCCGCCGTGTGGATGTCGAGAGACACGTCTGCGAAAGGTAGCACGTTGCTGTCCAGGAAATGAGCCAGCATCTCCGAAAAGGTACCGCGCGGATTGCCGGGGAAACAGCGGTTCATGTCGCGATTGTCGACGGGGCTGAGCCGCGTATCGTTGAGAACCGCTGGTATGTTGAAGGCCGCTATCATGATGACGCGCCCCTGTACGCGCGCCGGATCGAGGTCCTGTGCTAGGCGCGAGATGGCGATCTGCCCTTCGTATTCGTCGCCGTGGATGCCGCCCGTCAGGAGAATTGTCGGTCCGCTACCGTTCTTGACCGAGACGATGGGAATCTCGACCACGCCCCATCCGGAATCGTTACGTGAAAGGGGCGCGCGCAATACGCCCGCCTGTCGCCCTGCCGCATCGAAATCGACGGGATTGCTTACCCTCGACGGTTCGATCTGAACCTTGCCCATGGTTTTCCCTTTGCAAGCTGTCGCGGCCTTCGCTCGCCTCGATAAAATTCATACTGCATACGGTATACTAAAAGTCAACAAGACTTGGCCCGGATGAGGAACGAGCGCATGCGATCAGCCTAGAACGGCGTCGGCACCGACCGTCACCTCGCGCAGCGCTTCGCGGTCGAGCGTGATGCCGAGGCCCGGTCTGTCGGGAATGGCGAGCATGCCGTCGGCATCGAGGCTCCAGCCACCGACGGTGATGTCGTCGATATAGGGCGAACCGCCGATATATTCTACAAGATCGGCACCGGGAACAGCGGCCGCCAGTTGCAGGTCCGCGGCGAGACCGACCGCCGTGTTCCAGCCATGGCCGATATAGCGGATACCGAACGCATTTGCGGTCCGGGCAATCTGTATCTGTTCGGAAATGCCACCGACCTTGGTCACGTCGGGCTGCACGATGTCGAGGGCACGCCTTTCGAACCACGGCAGGAATGCCTGTCGGCGGGTGAGGCATTCGCCGGTCGCAATCGGTACCGGGCTGCGGTCGCGCAATGTTTTGAAGTCCTCCAGCGCATCCGGCGGCAGTGCCTCCTCGAACCAGTGGACATCGTGATCGCGAAGCATTTCGGCGGTGTTGACGGCCCAGTTCAGCCCGTTCGGCCAGAACGCATCGCTGGCGCCAGCGTCGACCATCAGCAGGCAATCATCGCCTGCGCCCTCCCGCGCCGCGCGTACGATCGCCTCGTCCAGCTTCCGGCTTTCGCGCCGGCCGAACGGACCCCAGCCGATTTTGATCGCCTTGAACCCCTGTGCCCGGAAGTGGGCGGTCCGTTCGCGCATCAGGTCGGGCATCTCCATCAGGATCGAGGCATAGGCCTTGACGCGGTCGCGATAGCAGCCGCCGAGAAGACGCCCGATCGGCTGGCCGGTGGCCTGGCCGAAAATGTCCCATAGGGCGATGTCGATGCCGGAGATGGCGTGGGTGAGACTGCCGCCGCGGCCCATCCAGAAGGTGTTCTGGTGCAGTTTTTCGCTGACGCGCATGGGTTCCAGTGTGCTCTCACCGATGAGCAGGGGCCGCAGCACGGCAAGCGCCGCATCCACCAAGCGCGCATCCGTAAAGACGCTGCCGATGCCCAGATGGCCTTCGTCGCTGCGCACCACCACCAGGGCATGAACGGAATCTTCCGGGCGAATCTCGTTCGCCCAGCCGCCTTTGGGCGACTTTCCGAACAAGCCAAGACTGTCGACGGATTGAATCTTCATGAAGCGTCTCGTTTCGTGGTTGGCCTGACGGCAGTGCGGGGCACGAGATCCGGTTTCAGGAACCGGTGCGTGTTGACGGGTCGGAAAAATGCTTGCCCAGGACATCGTCGATCTCGTCGACGGAGCCGTTGCGCAGAAACTCGAGCAACCTTTCGTGCAGCCTCACTTCTCCGGTGCGGTCGGAGGCGATCGCCCAGTCGCGGCAGAAGACGATGAACATATGCTGGGCAAGGTCTTCCCAGATCTGCGCTGCCAGCACATTGCCGGAGTGCCGGGCCACGGCACGATGGAAGTCGAGGTCGACGGAACTGAGCAGGATGGGATCGCCGGAGCCGGACAGGTCACGCATCCGTCCGACGATCACTTCCAGTTCCGTGATCAGGGCCTTGCGATTGCGGCCCGGCTGCATCACGTGCTCGAAGATGATCTTTTCTATCGCGAGGCGAAGCTCGAAAAGTTCGGCTATGCGTTGCCCGCCATAATCCGCGACCCTAAGCCCGCGCTGTGGGCCGCCGACGAGAATACCGCGCAGCAGGAGTTTCTGCATGGCTTCGCGGGCGGGTACGCGGCTGAC
This sequence comes from Mesorhizobium sp., assembly GCA_049647745.1. GTDB lineage: Bacteria > Pseudomonadota > Alphaproteobacteria > Rhizobiales > Rhizobiaceae > Mesorhizobium. The sequence continues at coordinate 24,814 of JBARYG010000018.1, read as the reverse complement.
GTCGAGGGCGGCGGCGATCTCCGCTTCGGTGATCCGCTCGCCCGCCGCCTTGTCTCCTCTTGCGATCGCGAGAATGAGGCGTTCCTCGACCACGTCAGCCGTGGTCCTATTCCGCTCGATAGGCGAGAGCGGGTTGTCCGAGTGAAGACCGTCCAGGTTGGACCGTCGCGCCGGCTCCGGCCTGACGCTGCGCTTTTTCGCTCCAGTTTCCATGCTCACCATCCACCAAGCGCGATCTTTGCCTGCCGTGCCTCGAGCGGGAGGCAGGAGTTATCTATGCATACGGTATACAATAGTCAACAGTGTGGCATCGCATCCGCCATGGCGGCATGCTGCGAGGCCATGCCTGTGTCAAGGCGGTTTGCGGCGCTTCTTCCCCATCGAACCGATGTGTGCCGTTCCGCCAAGCGGCGACAACTACTTAGCGTGAACGCGCGCCAATAAGCAGGGCTTCATAAATCGGGAGGGGTTATTTCCATAATATTGGACTATTGTCTGGAAATGCGGAATGATCTAACGTGCCTGGGTCAGCACCGGTGCAAGCGCCGGCAAACCATGAAGACCAGGAGTGACGCATGTCCGATTTCCCGACGCCCTACACCATCGCAGTCGTCGGGGCGGCAAGCGGGATCGGTCGCGCGGCTGCCGTTCTGGCGGCCTCTCGCGGTGCCGAAGTGATCTGCCTCGACCGCGACGAAGACGGGATCCGGGCGGTCGCCGACGAGATCACCGCGTCCGGCGGCAAGGCCTCGGCCCATGTCATCGATATCACCGACCCCATCACACAGCAGTCAGTCTGGGACGCCATTCTTGGGGAGGGGCGGCCCTTGCACGCGTTGGTCAACTGTGCCGGCATCACCGGCCGCACCAACCTCAAGGCACACGTGGTCGATCTGGATGATTTCGATCGCGTCTACCGCATCAATATGCTGGGAGCGCTCCTGGTTTCGCAGGCAGTGCTGCCGCATATGCTGGATCGAAACTATGGCCGCATTCTGCACATCGCCTCGATTGCCGGTAAAGAGGGCAATGCAGGCATGACGGCTTATTCCGCAACCAAGGCCGGGCTCATCGGGATGGTGAAATCCATGGGCAAGGATTACGCCGCGACGGGTATCACCATCAACGCGCTGGCTCCGGCCGTCATCCGCACTCCCCTCGTTGCCGCCATGCCGGAGGCGCAGGTCACCTACATGACGGATAAGATCCCGATGAAGCGATGCGGCGAGCTCGCCGAGGCAGCCGAGATGATCGCCTGGATCGTGTCCCCCGCCTGCAGCTTCACCACCGGCTTCACCTTCGACCTTTCCGGCGGCCGGGCGACCTACTGAACCGAATGGCAGGTCCGGCCCACCGGCTCCTTCGCCCTGCATCTGTCGTATGGATTCCATACCGCACCACCATCGGTCGGGTCGGTGTCGGCTCACGCTGTTCAGGCCGATGCCGTAGCGTGCGAAGGCGAGGCCTTATCGGGCTACGGATGGGGCAGGGAGCGTCGACAATTCGCTGACCCAATCATGGCCTCGCCCGGTGTGGACGAGAACGCCGCAATTATCGTATGAGCCATGGAAGGTATCTCCAGTCCAGCAGAGATCGATTCCGATGCTGGCAGAGTCATCGACGTAGAAAGCTCCATGCATCGGACTCCGGTTGGCAATTTCGGAAGTTTAAAAATGCGCTCCTCGATAAAGTCAGCCGCCTCGAAACATTCGCATGAGGCCGTGCGCGAAGTCCATGAAGAGGAAAGCACGGGTTCCCGCAGCGTCCGCCGCGCGCTCGATATTCTCGATCTGATGCTGATGCGAGGCGAACCCGTTACCGTGGCGCAAATCATTGCCGAACTTTCAATCCCGAAATCCACCGCCTACGAGTTGGTGCGCACCCTGTCGGAAGGGGATTATCTGGCGCCGTCCGGCGGAGGCAGCGGGCTGTTTCTCGGGCGCAAGCTGCTTGAGCTTGGCATGGCCTATCGCAGCCACGTCGATCTCCTGAGGGACGGTGCCCGGATTGCCGGGGAATTGCGCGACGAAACCGGCGAGACGGTCCAGCTTTCGATTCTTGACGGGAACATGATGATGGTGCTGTTCAAGGAGGAGGGTATCCGTCCTTTGCGCATCATCAGTAATGTTGGATCGCGGGTTCCCGTCAACTGGGCGGCGGCTGGCCGGCTGCTCGTCTCCGACATGGACGACAAGGCGCTGACTGCGCTGCTCATGGAAACCGTGCGTCCGTCGCCCACCGGCCGGGCCACTACGGATATCAAGAAACTGGTCGCGCAAATCCGCAAGTTCCGCCATCAGGGTTACGCGACGGAACTGAATGAAACCAATGAGCATGCGGGTTGTGTCGCCGCGCCGGTGACCGATGTGTCCGGTCGCTGCGTGGCGGCGTTAAGCGTGGCGGCGCCGGAACAGCGCCTCACCAGGCCCAACCGCGACTACCTGATCGCCAGCGTCATTAAAGCGGCCGAGAGGCTGTCGCACCGGCTTGGCTGACCACGCGCTGCAAGCCCGCCCCGGCAGGCGCCGCAACCCTGCCTTGCTGGGCGACATTGCGGATCGAATCCCTACAGACGGGGATAGCGCAGTCTGAGGCCCGGCGTTTCCATCGGCGCGGTATGCACCGACCAGCCGCAGAGGCTGGCAATGATCAGGGTCTTTCTGTCCTCTCCGCCGAAGGCAATGTTGGTGGGAGCGACCAGCATCAACTGCTCCCAGTCGTCGTAAAGCGTGATGAGTTCGCCGGCGGCAGTCAGGCGATAGATGATGTTGGGGTTGTAGAGGCTGATGTAGAGGTCGCCAGCTTCGTCCAAGGCGACACCGTCCGGCACCTGGCGCGGTAACTCGACGACAACGATCCGCTCGCCCGCGCTGCCGTCCGCATTGATCGCGATCTTGGAAATCAGGGGCGGGCAGGATTCGACTACATAGAGCCAACGGCCGTCCGCCGACAGGCACATGCCGTTCGGAAAGGCGCATGCCTGGCGGTCCCATATGCTCGCCTTGCCGCCGGGTGCGATCTTCCACACGACCCCGTCGCGCTCGCGCCAAGTCCCCGAATCCGAAACATAGAGATTTCCCTGGTCGTCGAATACCGGATAGTTCGGCACGCGCATTCTCTGTGCGCCGTCCCCGTCGGCATAGACACTGACTTCGCCGTCCAGCGTTATGCGGTGCACACACGCATTGCGATCGTCGCAGGCATAGGTGTTGGCATAGGCGTCGTGAGCCAGGCCAAGCAGAAAGCCGCCGGCCACCCGTGCCACTTCGCGCATGGTGTCTCCGTCCACGGTAAAGCGATAGAGCTGGCCAGCTTCTCCGCCAGCATAAGCGGTGCCGTCTGGCCCCCAGGCGACCGCTTCGGGATGATCGAAGGCCGGGCCGACATTGGACAGCACCAGGTGCTTGTGTTCGCGCGACATCTTCAGGCTCCCGGGGTGTGCAGCGGGTTGCGAGGCAATGCCGCTCGACTGGATTCAAGGCTTGACGATTTTCATGCCAAGTCTAATCTGTTCCGAGATGCCAGATCAAGGTCCAACATTCTGGACCAAGCGGCTTGCCGAACGGGATGGGCTGATGGGTTTGCTGGATGACCGGATTTGCCTCGTCAGCGGCGCCGGCCAGGGATTGGGGCGCTCGGTGGCGCTGGAAATGGCCGCGGAGGGTGCAGGCGTGGTGCTTCTCGAGCGCAATGACGAAACGCTCGCTGCCGTCGTCGCCGAGATCGAGACGGCCGGCGGCAACGCATATCCCTATGTTCTCGACGTTACCGACTACGCGCGCTACGGGGAGGTCATCGGCAGCGTCGTCGAACTGCACGGGCGCATCGACGTGCTCGTCAACAACGCTGCGATCAATCCGCCGGTACGGACCCTGCTCGACGATACGCTGGAAGACTGGCGGCGAACCATCGCCATCAATCTCGAGGCTGTCTACATGGGCAGCAAGCTGGTCGCCCCGCATATGGTGCGGCAACGATCCGGCAGGATCATCCACATTGCGTCCATCCAGGGCTTTGCTTCCAGCGGCGAATGCGGCGCCTACAATGCCGCCAAGGGGGGCATCATCGCCTACACCAAGTCGATGGCGGTCGAGCTCGGGCGCTACAACATCCTCGTCAACGCGGTGGCGCCGGGCTTCATGGTCACACCCATGTCCGTGATCAACGGCGTCGACGAGACCACCACGCCCGATTTCATCGACTGGTATGTCGATAGGCGCAAGATCCCGCTCGGCCGCAGTGGCCTTCCGGAAGACGTCTCCGGCACCGTGGTGTTCCTGGCGTCGGACTACTGCCGCTATATGACCGGCCAATTGCTAGTCGTGGATGGCGGCTTGATGAGCACGTTCTGATCGTGGCGCGGTCGGGAGAATGCCACGCCATGAGTGTAACTGGGACAAGGAGGAAAGGCCAAGATCATGCATGATTTCACGCTGAAGGACATATCCCGCCGCGGCTTTCTGAAGTCGACGGCAGGGCTGGGGGCCGGCGCCGCGCTCGGCGCTATGCTGCCGTCGATGCCTGCACTGGCCGATGGCAAGACACTCGATATGTGGTGGTGGGGTGAACAGGAGCTGCCAGGACTGCAGGCCTTCGTCAACAGCTCCATCGCCGGTTACAAGGAAGCGACCGTCAAGGCGATGCTGCAGGACACCGCGGTCGTGATATCGCAGTTCCAGACGGCCGCCGCCGCCGGCAATGCGCCGGACATCCAATATCTCTGGAACGGCATCAACCATATGGAGAGCGTATGGTTCGGCTATCTGCGGGAGCTTGACGGCCTCGTTGACGCAGACGTGCTGGCGGCCTCCAATCCGACCAGGCTCAGCCATTTTGGCGGCCACGTCTACCGCATCGGTTGGTATCCGCTGCCCATGCTGTGGGTCTACAACAAGAAGCTGTTCGAACAGGCCAAACTGGATCCGAATGCGCCGCCCGCGACCTGGGAGGCGTTGCTTGACGCTTGCGAGAAACTCAAGAGCGCCGGTGTCGAACCGCTTGGCGGCGGCATTCAGGACGGCTACTGGAGCGAGTGGTACATCAGCCACGCGCTGCCGCAGAATCTCGATTCACTTGGCGAAGCGGTCGAGCTTTTCATCGGCGACAAGGACTTCCGAGACCCGACATACCACGAACATTGGGTCAAGCTTGAGGAACTCAAGACGCGCGGCTACCTCAACAAGGATATGTCATCGCTGGAACTTTATCCCGGCATCGACATGGTCGCCGCCGGGAAGCTTGGCATCGGTCAGACGATCGGCACGCGCCTGCCTGCCGATCTCAAGACCGCCGATGGCCAACTCGGCATTATGACGATGCCCCTCTACGGCAAGGGCAAGCTTGCCGGCGTGCCGCTGCTCGACGTGCAGGGGCTTGGCATCTCCACCAACTCCAAGGACCCGAAAGCCGCAGCCGCCTTCCTCGAATACCTTCACTCGCCCGAACGCCTGAAGGCGTTCTGGGACGCGACCGGCTGGATTCCCTCCAACAAGAACTTCGACACCAGCGTCATCAAGGACGATACCGTGCGCACGATGTGGGAGAAGTGGGGTCTCGGTCAGAATATCTCCAACATCACCAACGTCATGCCTGGCCAGTTCTACGAAAGGGCGGCCATTCCGACCGGGCAGCAGATCGTGCAGGGCTCCATGACCGGCGAACAGGCGGGCGAACTCGCCGCGCAGACGGCGAAGGAGTGGCGCGATTTCAATCCGGATCTGGTCGAGAAATACAGGAAGTGGGCAGTCGACCTTTCCTCGCCGACCTGATGTCGGTCTGACGGGCGGAGTAGCGCCGGTCGGATTTATCCCTCTCGTCCGCGCCGTGGGGTCACGGCGCGGCCCGATTAACGGTACCCCATGAACGCACCGCCCCGATTTACCCCCTATCTCTATGTGCTGCCGCTTCTGGCGCTGCTGGCTTTCGTCTTCGGCTACCCGCTGGTGCGGATATTCGAATTCAGCTTCAAGATGGTGCGCGGCGTGGACGGCCCCTGGATCGGTTTGCGCAACTATGAACTTATCCTGTCGCAATCGCTGTTCTGGGAATCGGTGCTGCATAATCTGCAGCTTTTGCTGGCCATTCCCGCCATGATCGCCATCTCGCTGCTTGTCTCGATCCTGCTCTATGAGCGGGTTGCCGGGTGGAAAGTCTATCGCGTCATCGTCTTCGTGCCCTTCGTGCTGGCCATACCGATCATCGCCGTGGTCATGAAGCGCATGTTCCAGTTCAGCGGTCCTGTGAACGAAGTTCTGCGCTGGCTCGGCCTCGATTTCATGGCCCTTGACTGGATCGGCTCGTCCAACGTCGCATTGTGGACGGTGATGATCCTCATCATCTGGCGCGAATCCGCGCTGGGCATCATTCTGTTTCTCGCCCGGCTGCTCAGCCTCGACGAATCGCTCATCGAGGCGGCCAAACTCGAGGGGGCCTCTTGGTGGCAGCGCGTCTGGCACATCATCCTGCCGCAGATGCGGGGTGTGATCGAATTCTACGCTGTGGTCAGCGTTATCACGATACTCTCGGCAGTGTTCGCCTATGTCTACGTGGTCGGCGGCGGCCGCGGTGGGCCGGGCACCTCGACGGAAGTGGTGGAATTCTACATCTTCAACGCGCTGATCCGTACCAGCCTGCCCGGCATTGCCGCAGCTGCGTCCGTACTGCTGTTCCTGGTCTCGGTCATGCTCATCTTTCCGCTGTTCCGGGCCCGGCGCCTGGCCAATGAACAGGAGGCGTGAATGCCGCGCACGAACTACGCCCCGGAACGCTTCGCGGGAATCGAGCCGTGAAGGCGGGCGACGCTCTCAAGCACGGCGTGCTGCTGCTCGCTTCGTTTCTCGCATTGGTGCCGACGTTATTCATGCTGTCGACGGCGCTCAAGAGCGATGACCAATATGCGCTCGACAAGCTTGGCCTGCCGACTGCGCCGGTGTTCGACCACTTCCGCGCCGTGCTTGTCGACAGCCCGTTCCTTGTCTGGATGATGAACAGCGCGATCCTCGTGGCAGGCGCGGTCGTGCTCAGCATCGTCGTCTCATGCCTGGCGGCCTACGCGATCGCACGGATGGAGTTCAAGGGGCGTCAGTTTCTTCTGGCCCTGACCACCTCGCTGATGGCGGTGCCGCCCATCGTCATGATCGTTCCGCTCTTCGTGCTTTATTCGCGCATCGGCCTCATCAGCACCTATCAGGGCGCCATCCTCATCTATGCCGGCCTCATCACGCCGTTCTCGGTCTATCTGCTGACGACGTTCTTCCGCACTGTGCCGAAGGAACTGTTCGAATCCGCCCGTATGGACGGGGCAGGCGATTTCAGAATCCTGCTCAAGATCGTCATTCCTCTGTCGGCGCCGGCTCTCGTCACGCTCGTCGTGGTCAATTCTCTCTATGTCTGGAACGACCTGCTCATCGCCATCATCTTCCTGCAGGACGATGCCAAGCGCACGCTCATGGCTGGCATCAGCGTGTTCCAGGGGCGCTACAACAACCAGGTACCACTGACCATGGCAGGAATGGTCATTGCCAGCGCGCCCATGCTGATCCTCTACATCACCTTCCAGAAATACTTCATTCGCGGCCTGATGGCCGGCGCTGTCAAATGACGGGACACGACCACCTCGCCCTTGCCGGTGATGCGTTGCGTGTCACCATCGATCCACGGGTCGGCGGCACCGTCACGTCCATCACCGATCTGCGGTCCGGCCTTTCGGTACTGGGCGAGGTGCCCTGGGATCCAGTCGATGTTCCTGTCGCCAGCCTTGGCGCGCGCGACGAGAACCATTGGCTGACGCGCTATGGCGGCGGTTGGCCGCTGCTATTTCCCAATGGTGGCGATGCCTGCACATTCGACGGCACTTTCCATGGCTTCCATGGTGAAGCCTCGATCGCGCCCTGGACGGTAGAGAGGTCGGACGGAACTGTCCTGCTCAGACGCCGCTTCTTCAGTGTGCCAGTGACCATGTGGCGCGAGTTCTTCACCGAGGGCGATTTGCTGGTCGTCCGTGAGCGTGTGCGCATGACGGGCCCCGAGCCGGTTGAGGTCATGTGGGGACACCACCCCACCTTCGGCTCCGACCTTCTGGCGGGGCCGGTCGAGATTACGTCCGGCGCGAAGCGGGTGACCGCCGACGACGTCCATGATCCCGCTGCAAACCCGTTGTTGCCGGGAGCTGGCGGGCTGTGGCCGGATATTCCCGGCAAGACTGGCCTTGTCGACCTCAGCCGACCCGGCGATGCCGTCTCGGCAATGGCCTATCTGCACGACTTTGATGCCGCCTGGGTGGCCGTGCGGCAGCTGGACAACGCGGTCGCCGTAGCGCTTTCATGGGACGGGGCGAGATTTCCATGCGCCTGGCTGTGGCTCGAACTCGGCGGGACCAGTGCGCCGCCTTGGCACGGGCGCGGGCGGCTGATCGGCCTCGAGCCCAACACCACGCGCTCGGGGATGGGGCTGGCCGATGCGCGGCAACGCGGCAGCGACCTTTTGCGACTCGATCCCGGCGACGAACTGAGCACCGAACTGCGCCTGCACGTTTTCCGCTCGAACGGACCGATATCGGCGCTCGACGATAGCGGCAGGGCTATCCTGGCCTGATCGTCTCTGGCACTGCGTCAGGGTGCCAGTCTGTGAAAAGCTTCGCCGCCGGCGTCGAACAGGTGGCAAGCCGGTGCGCCGAAGGTCACGCTTACTTCGTCATCGGGCGCAAGGTTGACGTCACCTGCAACATGCACGGCAAAATCGCGGCAGCCGGGAATATCGAGATAGACGAAGGTTTCGTTGCCGAGGCGTTCAACGGCAAGTACGCGCCCGGTCAGCAGTGCTTCGCTGGTCCCGGCCATCTCCACGGCTTGCGGACGTATGCCAAGCGTCACCGTCGCACCGGGCTCGGTTTTGTCAGGCTTGCGCGGTACGGTAATTGTGCTGCCATGGGCAAACCGCACCGTGACACCCTCACTCGATACGGCCTGCACCGTACCTTCGAGGAAATTCATCGCCGGCGAGCCGATGAAACCTGCGACGAACCGATTGCGAGGATTGTTGTAAAGATCGAGCGGCCTTCCGACCTGCTCTACGTGACCCTGGTTGAGCACGACGATCCTGTCGGCCATCGTCATCGCTTCGACCTGGTCGTGCGTGACATAGATCATCGTGGCGCGCAGGTCGCGGTGAAGCCGCGTAAGCTCGACGCGCATCTGCACGCGCAACTTGGCATCCAGATTGGAGAGCGGCTCGTCGAACAGGAAGACATGCGGCTCACGCACGATCGCCCGTCCGATCGCCACACGTTGCCGCTGACCGCCGGAAAGGGCGCGGGGATGGCGGTCGAGTATTTCCGAAATCTGCAGGATGCTGGCGGCGCGGCGCACCTTTTCGTCGATCTCCTCTCGCCGGGCTTTGGCGATACGCAGGCCAAAGGCCATATTCTCGAATACGGTCATATGCGGATAGAGCGCGTAGGTCTGGAAGACCATGGCGATGCCGCGCTCGGCAGAGCGCAGCGTATCGATCCGTTTGCCGCCGATGTGAATGCTGCCGCCCTGAAGGGTTTCTAATCCCGCGATCATGCGCAGCAAAGTTGACTTGCCGCACCCGGACGGCCCGACGAAAACGGTGAACTCCTCCTTCTCGATTGCGAGATCGACGCCATGGATGATTTCCGCGTCGCCATAGCGCTTGATGACGGACTTCAGTTCGAGATAGCTCATCGGCAGTCCTGTTCGATCCTTTCCCACATTACGGGCCGTTTTCGCTTGAGTCCAGAAATACGGAGTTATGTCCAATATGCCGAACTGAACGCTATTGTCTCGATAGGGATGCGTCAACGGACATCTTTGCGTGGATGGGCTGGTCCGCTCGAAGTCGCGCGGGACGCCGGGTGATGCGGACTGCGCCTGCTTCCGCGCTGCGCTCGACAGAGGAGCCGACCGACCGGAGCGGCTTCGAGAATGATCCGATAACCCGCGGGCCGGGATCGTGGCACGGAAGCATTGAGCCGCACGCGTCCGGCCGCTAAGCGACTCTCAGGCTTTGGCCTTGCTGTCCTGTGCTACCCAGCCCTTCCGGGTAACGTCCTCAAGTGCCCGCACAGCCAGCCCGGACGGATAACAAACGGCGAAATAAAGGATCGCGGTGACCGTATACACCGTAAAATACTGAAAGTTCCTCGCGGCTATGATCTGCCCGCTGAACATCAGTTCCTGCACCGTAACGACGGATGCAAGGGACGTGTCTTTGAACAGGGAGATCAGGTAGTTGGCAAGCGTAGGCAGGACGGCCCGCGTGGCCTGGGGCAAGACGATCTTACGGAACGCCAGCCAGCGTGAAAGCCCGAGGCTGTAAGCCGCTTCGGATTGCCCTTTTGGGATGGACTGGATACCCCCACGGAACACTTCGCTAAGATAGGCCGAATAGTGCAGCGACAGCCCGATGATCGCGGCGGCAATCGGGTCGAGTTTGATGCCGGCAGCCGGCAGGACGTAATAGATGTAGATCAATTGCAGGATCAACGGCGTCGCCCGCATGAACTCGACGAACACGTTTGCGGGCCATCGAAAGGCGCGTACCTGCGATAAACGGCCAAGCGCGAGGGGAATTGCAAGCGCGGTTGCCAGGACCATCGTGACCAGCGTCAGGAATACCGTCAGGCCAAGTCCCTTGAGGAATACGTGCCAGTATTGTCCGACGACATCGAAATTGAAAAGATCCATATCGATATCCCTGAAACCCGCTACAGCGGAGAATGAATCAACTCAGCATAGCCCTCTCCCGCCGGGAGAGGGCTATGCTGAGAGCCCGTTTCGAAACTCTGTGCGGCCCAGATCCTGCACGGCGTCCGCCTTTCGTCGTTCCGACGGCTTTGACAGCTCGATTTTTGACCTGTACCGCGACTTTCGAAGCTTTTCTTCCCGGCTCAGTTCAGCGGGAAGAAGAACAAGTTCGCATCGGAAAAGCCGTACTTCTTGAGCAGGGCAGAGACGTTGCCATTGCCACGAACTTCGGCCAGTCCCTCGCTGATTGCCGCGCGAAGCGAGCAGTCCTCCTTGCGCAAGCCGGGCCGGACATAGCCGTAGCCGTAGCTGAAGATCAGCTCATCCGGGACTTTCACGCCCTTTAGCAGTTCCATCGGCGCTTCTTTGTTGGCCGCCAGGAACAAGCTGATCTTGGTGTCGTCGTCAACGATCGCGCTGACGCGTCCAGTAGCCACAGCGCTGAACTGGTCGGCATCCGTCTGGAATGGGATGACCTCGGCACCGACCTTGCGCAGATATTCGTCGGCAGCCGAGCCCGCGATCGCGCCAATCTGCTTGCCCTTCAGGTCGTCATAGGAATGGATGCCGTCGGGGTTGCCTGTTTTCACCAGGATTCCTGGGCCATACCAATAGGCCGGGCCTCCGAACGAGATCACCTTCTTACGATCCGGCGTGATATGCAGGGCGGCAACCATGTCGATCCGCTTGGCCAACAGTGCCGGGATCAACTGACCGAACGGCATCACTTCATACTTGATCGTGTCGATCCCTGCCCACTTGATTGCCGCTTCGTCGATTTCGACCTCGAGTCCCTCGGCTTTTTGGGTATCGGGATTAAGCGAGGTGAACGGCGGCGAGGGCGATATGCCCACCGTTATCCCATTGGCCTTGGCTGTTTCGTAGGATGGATCACCGCAATTATCGAAGAGCGGTGAAGCTTCGTTCTGGAACTCCTGCGCGGTGGCACCGCCGATACCCAACCCAAGCAGCAGCGCAGTGGCTGCAATAAACGTTCTCATCTTCATTATCCCCTGTCTTTCGTTGCTCGATCCAAGTCGCCGAGCGCAACTTGACGCTTGAATTGGATCGGTTAACCCATTAGCCTGAAATTGGCCTGACCAATTCAGCAGATAGTTAGAGGGTCTGCAAGAGGATTGTTCGGTCAGTGGGCAAGAGCCGGGGATTTCGCATCAGTGGTTGCGGCAGACATTCCATGACCAAGGACATGATCATCGACCGGATCGAGACCTGGGCTTGCAGCATTCCGCTGCCGAAGCCGCTCTCATTCGGCAACTTCATCCTCAGCGAGCGAAATTATGCGGCGGTGCGGATCACCACCCGCGGCGGTCTCGTCGCCGACTGTCTGGGGCACACGCGCCGTTCGCCGGTCGATGTGGCGATTGCCGATCTCCTGGCTCCGCGCCTGATCGGCATGCAGGCTCTCGATCATGGAGAGAGGCTGGCGGACCTGCGCCGGGCAACGCTGGCGATAGAGGACGACGGCGTCGTTGGCCGCGCCCGCTCGATGATCGACATTTGCCTGTGGGACTTGCGCGCGCAGGCATTCGGCGTACCGCTCTGGCGCCTTCTCGGTGGTTACGGGCGCGAGGTCCGGGTGGCGCTCGTCGAAGGCTACACGATAGCAGGCGAGACCGAGGGCGACGTTGCGGATCGCCTGGTCGGCCGGTCTGGGGAGGGCTTCCGCTTCTTCAAGCTGGAGGCCGCCCACCATGGCGAGCCACTGCCCATCAAGCGCATATTGTCCAGGGTTCGTTCCACGGTTCCAGACGCGGAATTTACCTGCGATCTCGCCTGGTCGTGGAAAACCGCCCGCCAGGCGCTGGAATCGGCAAAATTATGGGAGGATCTTGGTGTCGCCTGGATCGAAGATCCGATGCCACGCCACCGCCTGTCCGAGATCGCTTATCTGCGGCAGAACTCTCGCGTGCCGATCGGGGTAGGTGACGAATGCACCCGTGTCGGCGATATCGAGGCGTTGATGAACAGCGAGGCGATCGACGTCGTGCGCATCGATGCAACCACCATCGGCGGCTTTAGCGCGGCCCTGCCGCTGGCAGCCGCGGCGGTGGCGCGCGGATTTCGCGTATCCTATCACGTCAATCCCGAGGTCCATCGCCATTGCCTCTTCGCAAACGACTCGTCTGATCATATCGAGATATTTCCGACCGATCGGCCCTTCGACTGCTCGCATATGCTGATCGACGAGCCGGCGTTTGGCGATGTCCGCTCAGGCTATCTGTCTCCGCCCGCAGTGCACGGCACCGGCCTGCGGCTGAACACAAAGGCCCTTGAGCATTACGCCTATCGACATACGAATCTTGAATGTGAGTGACATGACCGACGCGATCAAAACGGTTTTTATCACTGGCGGCGCCAGCGGTATCGGCTGGGCCACAGCCGATGAATTCGCGACGCGCGGATGGCACGTCACTATAGGAGACCTGGATCTGGCCAAGGCCGAGAAACGCGCCGCAGAGCACCCCGGCAAGATCCTGGCGCTGGCCCTTGATGTCACGGACCGGGCCGCCGTGGCGAAAGCCTTCGCTCAATCACAGGGACATTGGGGTCGGCTCGACGCGCTCGTCAACAATGCCGGGATCCAGCGCCACGCTCATCTGGAATCGCTGGGCTTTGAGGATTGGAGCGCGGTCCTCGACGTTAATCTCAACGGGTCCTTCCATTGCCTTCAGGCTGCCGCGAACACGATGTTGCCTCAAGGGTCCGGCGCCATCGTGAATGTCGCCTCCGTCGCCGCAACCCGCGGCGCGCCGGGTCGCGCGGCTTATGCGGTTTCGAAAGCAGCCATCCTTTCGCTGACGAGAACAGCCGCTGTCGAGTGGTCGGAGCGTGGGCTCAGGGTCAATGCCGTCGCTCCCGGCTATGTGGAAACAGATCTTTTGACAACGGCTATCGTCGAGGGTCGGCTGAATACCGAACCAATCATCGCCCGCATCCCTACCCGTCGCCTGGCCGAGCCTCGGGAAATCGCAAAATCAATCTATTTCCTCTGCTCGGACGAAGCCTCCTACGTCACTGGGCACATGCTGCATGTCGACGGCGGGTTCGAGGCCGACTACGGCGTGCCGTTCTTTCTTCCCAAATCTGCGGATGCCTGATGAAAATCGTAGTTACAGACAGCACCTTCCAGGCATTGGGCCCCGAGCGGGCTGTCGCCGATCGTCACGGAGCGAGTCTGGCAGCCTTTCAGTGCCGCACCGCCGAGGACGTAACCACGGCGGTCGAGGGCGCGTATGCGGTCTTCGTCCAATTCGCGCCGGTAACCGAGGCTGCCCTGGCCCGCTTGGCGCCGGGAGCGCCCATTGTGCGCTACGGCGTCGGTTTCGATAACATCGACCTGCCCGCTGCTCGAAAACTAGGGCATCCTGTGGCATATGTTCCCGATTACTGCGTCGACGAAGTCGCCGATCACACTCTCGCGATGCTTCTGTCGCTCTATCGGAAGCTGCCTGCGCTCGACAGCTCGGTTCGCAGTGGGGCCTGGGCAGCCGTTGCCGCCTCACGGCCTTTGAAGCCGGCGTCGGATACGGTAATTGGCTTTCTGGGGCTGGGCCGGGTCGGGCGGGCGGTGTTGGCACGATTGCAGCCGTTCGGTTTCCAGGTCCTTGTTGCCGACCCTATGCTCGATGCCGAGGCGGCAACGGCCCTGGGCGTCTCCCGCACTGGTTTCGACGAGATGCTGCCGTGCGTCGACGCACTTCTCCTCCACGCGCCCCTGACTGAAACCACCCGTCATATCGTCAATGACGACGCCTTATCCCGGATCAAGCCGGGGGCCGTGATTGTGAACTGTTCACGCGGCGCACTGATCGACGAATCGGCGGTCGCGCGATCGCTGCTTGACGGGCGTCTTGCCGGCGCGGCCCTGGATGTTTTCGAAATCGAGCCCTTGCCTGAAAAATCGCCATTGCGTACTGCCCCCAATCTGCTGCTTACGCCGCACGCTGCCTGGTATTCCGATTCGGCGATGGATAGGCTGCAAAGCCTTGCCGCAGACGAGATCGATCGTGCGCTAAGCGGAAGGCCACTACGATGTCCGGTTCAATGAGTAAAAAGGCCTCGAAAGCTCCAGCAACCGCCGAGGCTGGCCTCGGCGACCGGGAAAGCCTCGCCAGATCGATCGACCAGATGCCGCCGATTCAGCGGGTGTCGGTGGCGGAGCAGGTGGCGCGTAATCTTCTCGATCTGATCCGGACCGGTAGCGTGCGCCCTGGACAGCAACTCCCAACCGAGCGTGAACTGGCGGCGACCCTTCAGGTTTCGCGTCCTTCCGTGCGGGAGGCAGTGCGGGGCCTGCAGATACTCGGCGTCATCAAGACGCGCCAGGGTGGTGGCCTCTTCGTGACCTCGCTCAAGACGGCAGAGATATTGGCGCCTCTCCAGATGCTGATATCGTTCACCGAGGAGAATTTCGAGGCTCTTCACGAATCTCGCGTCCTGGTTGAAAGCGGCATGGCACGGCTCCTTGCCGAAAGAGTAGGGTCGGCTACGATTGCCCGTCTGCGCAAGCTGGTCGAGATTCAGCACGGCCTGACGGACAACCCGGTAGCGTTCCGCGTTTCCGACATGGAGTTTCACCGCACAATCGGAGCAGATCTCGGCAACCCGATCCTGGAGCGTATTTCCGAGTCGCTTTATGTCCTCGGTATCGAATACCGAAGGGTCGCCTGGGAGACCCCTGGCGTGCTTGAACGCTCGGTGGCCGACCACGAGCAGATCATAGCGGCATTGGATACGCGCGACGCAGCCGCAATAGAGGCAGCGATGGTTCGCCACATGCGAAGCGTCCATGAGACCACCCGACTGGCAATGGTTACGAGGGCGCAAGCAAATGGCTGAATGGAAAAGCCAGGCAGCAGGGCGGCTAACCCTGGAGCAAATCCTCGCCGGCGGTTTCTCCACGCCTTTCGATGCTCCTACCGTGCCGCCCTTTCCCTTCAGTTTCCGCAACGCAGAGGTTCTTACGCTCGCCTGGCGTACCGACGTAGATCGGATAGCTCGCATTCTACCCCCGCATCTCGAGCCTACCTGCGACGTCGTGCTGGCTCACATCTACAAGATGAACGACACCGACTGGCTCGGGCCATACTATGAAAGCAACATCATGGTAGGCTGCCGCTATACGGCGACTGGCCAGGCAGGCGGCTATTCTCCCTATCTGTTCCTGTCCTCCGATGCCGGCGTGGTTCATGGTCGCGAAATCCATGGCCAGCCGAAAAAGCTCGGAAATCCGAAACTGGAGGCACGTGGCGATGCCTGGGTCGGCACCATAGAGCGCAACGGCATCGACGTGTTGAGCGGCACCATGGCATACAAGCAGCAGCGCAGCGAGATCGCGCGGCTTTCGCAATATTTTGACTTCGCCCTCAACATCAACCTGAAGGCGATCGACCAGATCGACGGGACGCCTGCGATCCGCCAGCTTACCGCCCGCCGCCTCGGGGCTCTTACCGTGCACGAATGCTGGTCGGGACCTTGTACAGTCGAACTCCGCGCTAACGTTCAGGCGCCGGTATATCGCCTTCCTGTGCTTGAGATGCTCGAAGGCTTCTGGTGGAGGGCAGATTTCACCCTGGTCTGCGGGCACGTCATGCACGACTACATGGCCGACGGATGATGTCGAATAACGTGGGGAACGCCTTGCCCGTGAAGTTCTGAAGCCTGTCCTGATCAGTGCCGAACGCAGCAGGTTTTGTCGATGTGGCCGCAGTGGGAGAAATCCACGTTATGGAAAAGAGATTGAACGGCAAGGTCGTCATTGTGACCGGCGCGGCCAGAGGGTTGGGGAAGGCGATAGCCGAGGAGATCGTACGACAGGGCGGCCATGTCGTTCTGGTGGTGCGCTCCGGGACCTCGGCGGAGCCACTGGCAGAAGCCCTCGGGACGTCTGCCGTCACGGTCGTGAGGGACGTCAACGCGGCCGAAGCTGGCACCGAGGCTGTCGTCGCGGGGCTCGACCGCTGGGGCCGTATCGATGGGCTGGTCAACAATGCGGGGGTGATCGATCCGATCGCCAGGATCAGCGACACGGCGCCGGCAGAGTGGGAGAAGGCGATACTGACCAATCTGGTCGCTCCGTACAGGTTTATACGGGCCTTCCTCGCCGTACCTCAGTCTGCCGGACCTCGGCGTATCGTCAACGTTTCGAGCGGCGCGGCACACAAGCCGCTGGTCGGGTGGAGTGCATATTGCTCCGGCAAGGCCGGATTGGCGATGTTGACGCGTGCCGTGCAAAGCGAATTTGGCAGCGATGGGGTCCGTGCATTCGGGCTCGTGCCCGGCCTGATCGATACGGATATGCAGGGCCGGATACGATCCTCAGGAATAAATGAAGTCAGCCAGGTGCCAAGGACGGCCTTGCTACCAGCATCCGAGCCGGCGCGGGCGGCAGCTTTTCTTTTGTCGGGGGATGGCGACGACCTGGCTGGCTTGGAAGTTGACGTTCGTGACACTGCGTTTCGAACGGTTCTGTTGCAACGTTTTGAATACCGACCCTGTGGCAAGGAGAGCCTCTGACGTTTTCGGAGGAAAATGTTCAAGGGTTGTCAGTTCGACCAGTCGGTGATCCTACGTTGCGTGCGCTGGTACCTAGCTTACAATCTGAGCCTGCGTGATCTGGAAGAGATGATGGCCGAGCGAGGCATAGCCGTCGACTACACGACCATTCACCGCTGGACCGTCCGGTACGCACCGCTATTGCTTGAGCGCTTCAACCGACGCAAGCGAAGCGTGACCGGCCGATGGCATATCGACGAGACTTACATCAAGGTCCGCGGCCAATAGATGTATCTTTACCGTGCTATCGACAGTGTCGGCGACACAGTCGAATTCTGGTTCGATGAGCAACGTGACCTGCCGTCAGCCAAGCGGTTCTTCAGAAAAGCGCTGGCACGCCATGGTCGGATCATCCACGTCGTTATCGACGGAAGCCCGGTGGACTTCAGGGTCTCAATGGGAGTCGCGTCACTTGCGCAGCGTTCCATTTGCGATCCCATACGATACGACGGTCCGTTGCGGCTGTGTTTCCATGACGTGGCTGAGACATTAAGGTCCATTGGCTGCTGCGGCCAAGTCAGCGGGTTTTCAGGTAGAAGGTTTTGGATGTCGGCAGATGCACCCGGCACAGCCTTGCCAGAAGCGCTCCGTCGCCCTGTTTCAGCGCGTCGATCATGGCATGGTGCTCGTTGCGGGCCGTCTCGCGCGCCTCAGCATACTTGAGCGCCGCGAAGCGGATGGAATGAGCACGCTGCGAGGCGCTGTCGATGGCTTCCGCCAGGAACGGGTTGGCGCAAAGCGAGAAAAGCAGCTTGTGGAAGGCAAGATTGCTTCTGAAGATACCGACATGGTCCACGTCCCGAACAGAACGGTCATGGTCGGCCTGAACGGCCTCGAGTTCGGCAAGGGCCGCCGGGTCGACCGGAAACCGGATCTGAAGCGCCGCCTGCGTTTCTAGCAATTCGCGCAGATCGTAGAGCTGTTCGACCTCCAGCGCAGAATAGGCCCGGACCTGCGCGCCGCGGTTCGGCACGCGCTCGATCAGCCCCATGCGGTCGAGTTCCATCAACGCCTGGCGGACGACATGGCGCTTGGTGTCGAAGCGCGCGAGAAGGGCGTCCTCCACCAACCGCTCGCGCGGCAGAAGTTCGCCCAGCACGATATCTTCCTCAAGCCGGGATACCATCTCCTCAAGCGTGGAGCCCGAAGATTTCCGCTGTGCATCATCCAAATCGGCCAGGCCCATCTCATACCCTCGCTGTCGGAAATCGAATGATCTTCGCCCCGGATTGTCAATAATTGATGGCATCGGGCGGGCGCTTGCCCTCCATGAACCGGGCAAGATTGTCCAGTGCACGCCAGCCCATGGCATTGCGGGTTTCGATCGTGGCGCTGCCCATATGCGGCGTCAAGAAGACGTTCGGAAGATCCTTGAAGCGCAGGTCGAAGGCAGGCTCGCCGCGAAAGACATCCAGCCCGGCTGCCCCGACCTGGCCCGTAGCGAGTGCCGCCAGCAGCGCTTCTTCATCGATCAGGTCCCCGCGCGCGGTGTTAACAAGGATCGCGCCGCGCGGAAGCAGCTCGAGGCGCTCCCGGGTCATGACGGGAGACCCTGCGGAAGGCATGTGCAGGCTGACGAAGGCACATTGCTGCAGCATTTCCTCAAGCGTGTCGAAATAGCGTGCGCCGATCGCCTCGTCGTCCGGCAGGCGATGGCGGTTATGATAGAGGATATGCATGCCGAAGGCGCGCGCCCGGCTTGCGACCGCCCTGCCGATGCGGCCCATGCCAATGATTCCAAGGTTTTTTCCGCATGGCTGCACGCCGAGCATCTCGTTCAGGGCGAACCGTTTGCGCCAGCCTGCGTCCATGACGACGGCATATTCCCTCGCGCGGCGCGCGGCGCAAAGCAGGAGCATCATGGCGAGGTCGGCGGTCGCGTCCGTCAACACGTCCGGTGTGTTGGTGACGACGATACCCCGCGCCCTGGCTGCCTCGTGGTCGATATGGTCGAAGCCGACGCTGCAGGTCGCGATGATCTTCACCGTCTCCGGAATTGCCGCGATCGTCGCGGCATCGAGCTTTTGCCGGGATGACACCAGCACACCCCGCGCCGAACCGGAACGAAGGGCGGCGACCAGCGCTTCGGCATCCAATTCCCGCTCCTGCGACAGAACGGCATCGAATTCGCTCCTGGCGCGATCGGCCACAGCTTGTGGAACGGGGCTGGCAACGACGATCCGCATCTTAATCTCCTATCGATAATATTATTGACAATCTTGCCATCGGCAGTCAACTGTGGTGCGAGCATGAGGAGCGATGGAATGACAGGCCGGAAAGGGATGCATAAAAATGTCGCCCATTACGGCGACGCCGACTTCTCCATTTATCTGCGAAAAGCCTTCATCAAGGCGATGGGCTATACCGACCAGGCCCTCGACCGGCCGATCGTCGGCATCATCGACACCAGTTCCGATTATAACGCCTGTCATCGCAACGTTCCCGATCTGATCGAGGCGGCCAAGCGCGGCGTCATGCTGGCCGGCGGCATCCCCATGGCCTTCCCGGTCATCTCGCTGCAGGAAAGCTTTTCCCATCCCACCAGCATGTACCTGCGCAACCTGATGGCGCTCGATGTGGAAGAGATGATCCGCGCCCAGCCGATGGATGCGGTGATCCTGCTCGGCGGCTGCGACAAGACCGTGCCGGCGCTGCTCATGGGCGCGGCCAGCGCCAATGTCCCGGCCATTCTTCTCGTGACCGGACCGATGAGCGCCGGGAGCTGGCGTGGCGAAAAGATCGGCGCCTGTACCGATTGCCGCCGGTTCTGGGGCCGGCACCGCGCCGGCGAGCTGAGCCAGGAGGAAATTGCCGAGGTCAACGACGAATTGGCGCCGACGATCGGCACATGCGGCGTCATGGGAACAGCCAGCACGATGGCCCTGGCGGCCGAAAGCCTCGGAATCATGCTGCCGGAAGGGGCCTGTACGCCCGCCGTGTTTGCCGAAAGGCGCCGTCTGGCCGAGCGAACTGGGGAACGCGCGGTGCAGATCGCGACCGAGGGCCTGACACCGGACAAGATCATGACCCCGGCGGCGTTCCGCAACGCCTTCAGGGTGGTGCTCGCCGCCGGAGGCTCGACCAACGCCATCATCCATTTGACGGCGATTGCCGGGCGGATGGGCATCGAGGTCAATCTCGACCGCGTCGATGAGATCGGCCGCGAAATTCCGGTGCTGGTGGACCTGAAGCCGACGGGCCAGCACTATATGGAAGACCTCCATCGCGCCGGCGGGCTCACGCCGCTGTTGCGCCAGCTCAGCCCCCTGCTGGAACTGGACTGTCTTACGATCACCGGCAAGAGCCTCGGGGAAAATGTGCGCGCGGCGAGGCCGGGCTGGCCCCAGACCGTGGTGCGGCCGCTGGAGAATCCTCTTCATGCCGGCGGAGGCCTGGCGATCCTCAAGGGTAACATCGCCCCCAGGGGCGCCGTAATCAAGAAGGCCGCCGCGAACGCGGCTCTTTGTAGGCATCGCGGACGAGCGGTGGTGTTCGAGAACCTCGCCGACCTTGCCGACAGGATCGATTCCGCCGATCTCGACGTCGGCCCGGACGATATCCTCGTGCTGCGCAACGCCGGCCCCAAGGGCGGGCCGGGAATGCCGGAAGCCGGCTACATCCCGATACCGAAGAAGCTGGCGCAGCAGGGCGTAAAGGACATGGTCCGCATTTCGGATGCGCGCATGAGCGGGACGGCTTTCGGAACCATTGTGCTGCACATCACGCCCGAGGCCGCCGAAGGCGGCCCGCTGGCGCTGGTCGAGAACGGAGACTTCATCAGCCTCGACGTCGAAGCGCGGCGGCTGGAACTGGAAGTCGATGCAGAGGAACTGGAACGGCGGCGCTCCGCCGCGCGCAAGGCCCCGGAACCCATGCAGCGCGGCTATGCGTTCCTGCACTTCCACTACGTTACCCAGGCTGACAAGGGATGCGATCTCGCCTTCGCCATCCCGTCGTACACGTCCAGGATGTAAGGCCGGATCAACCCGTCCGTCGCCGGGCAGTGGGATCGGTCAGGGCTCGCCGTATCTGGCGCGAAGTTCGGCGATCTGCTGTGCGCTCAGGTGGCGCGGGCTTTGGGCGCGCAGCAGCATTTGCAGCTTCGCGCTTTCCTCCAGTTCCTCGGCCGCATACACGGCGGAGGTGATGTCCGGGCCGCTGACGACCGGCCCGTGATTGCCGAGGAGTACCGCCGCATGCCGCCCTTTCAGATCACGGATCAAGTCACCGGTCAGCGGCGAACCGGGCATCGTGTAGGGGAGGTATTTCAGGCGGCCCACGCGCATGATCAGATAGGGAGTGATCGGCTCCAGGCAGTCGTCTTCATCGGCTATCGGCAGGCACGAAAGGGCGGTGGCGTAGGTCGAATGCAGATGGACCACCGCCTTGCACTGCGGGCGCGTGGCGTAGAAGGCGAGATGAAGCGGCAACTCCTTGGACGGCGGCAGGCCGGCCACATGCTTTCCCGCGTGATCGACCTTCGACAGGCTTTCCGGATCGAGATGCCCGAGCGATGAATTGGTCGGCGTCATGAGGTAGCCGTCCGCGACGGCGGCGCTTATGTTGCCGGCCGAACCGACGGAATAGCCACGCTCGAAAAGCGAGCGCGCCAGCCGGGTAATTTCCTGCCTGAGTTCTGTCTCGGTCATGCCACAGCCTCCATCCTTGCCAGTGCCTTGCTGAAGAAGTCGACGGCGCCGAAATTGCCCGACTTGAGGGCAAGCGCCATTCTGGGGCCGGCCTTCGAAAGCAGGATCGGAACACCCGGATCGATCTCCCGCCCTATGGCAAGCGGCCCCAATTCGAGCGCCGATACAACGGCGCCGGAGGTTTCGCCGCCGGCAACGATGAGCCGGCGGACACCGCCTGCAACCAGCTGCCGAGCGACCTTGCCGAAGAACCCGTCGATGGCCGCCGACGCGCGGGCGGCGCCATAGCGCGCCTGAATCTGGCCCACCGTTGCGGGGTCGGCCGAGGTGAAGGCAAGCGGTGCTCGCCCCTCGTTCTCCCCCAGGAACATGGCCACTTCTTCGGGCTTCAGCCGACCCTCGACGATGGCATTCACGTCGAGGGGCAACGTAGGATGAATCCGCGCATGGTGTTCCACCTGTTCGCGCGTTCGTCCGGAACAACTGCCGGCAAGGATGGCTTCCGGTCCGGATACCGCCGATGCTTGAGGGACGCTGCCGCGCGCGGCACCAGTGCGGACGAAATTCCGTGGCAGGCCAAGCGCGATACCGGAACCGCCCGTGATCAGCGGCTGCCCGGCACAGGCCGTCGCGATGTTAACGAGGTTGGCGTCGTCGATCGCGTCCACGATCACCAGCGTTTCGCCCCGCCCGGCGGCAGCTTCGAGCGCGGCCTTGATGGCATCGGGGCCGCTGGACACGACATCGGCCGGGACGAAGCCGACCGGTGTGGCACACTGAGGTTTCAGCCAGCGTCGCAGGTCGGCGTCGGTCATCGGGTTGAGCGGATGGTTCTCGAGGCCGGATTCGTTGAGAAGCCGGTCGTGAACGAACAGATGGCCCTGGTAGACGGTCCGGCCGGCGGCCGGAAAGGCCGGGCAGGCAACGACCCCGCGCACGTCCAGAGCTGCGGCAAGGGCCTCGCCTACGGGACCGATATTGCCTTCGGGCGTCGAATCGAAGGTCGAGCAATATTTGAAAACGACCTGCCGGCACCCGTGCTTGCGCAGCCATTCCAGGGCTTGCAGCGATTGCGCGACCGCCTCGGCAGGCAGGATGGAACGGCTCTTGAGAGCGATGACGCAGGCTTCCTCGTCCGGCGCCGGGTCCTGCCGCGGGACGCCGAGATACTGGCTGGTGCGCAACCCGCCTTCGTCGCCGATCCCTTTGGCTAGCGTATTGGCGATATCGCTGGCGCCCGTGAAATCGTCCGCGATGACACCGATCAGCATGCCGTGCCGCTGCCTTGCTGCCCGATCAGGCGCTTCATCTGCTGCACGGCCGACCGGGGCGCCGTTAGGACGGGGAGGGGGAGCCTGGCCTGCACGGCCCCAGCGGCCGAGGAGGTCGAGAAGTGGGCCAGCATGACGGCATCCATACCGGCCAGTTCAGGCGCGCGCTCGACCACCAAACGGTTGTGGGTCTCGTGGTCCCCCTTGCGCAGGCGGTCGATCGCGTCGTCCACGAGCACGGTGGTAAGGGTGGCATCAGGATATCGGTCGGCGGCATAGGCGGCGAATTCCGCTTCCATCGTCGGCACGGAGGGGCCGAAGGTCGCCAGCATGCCGATGCGGCGGCCCTTTTCCAAGGCGGCTGCGAACATCGCCTCATTGGGCTTCACCACGGGGATCGGCAGGTCCTGTGCCATCCGCTCTATGGCGGGGCCGAAGGCCGAACATGTCACCAGTACGCCGTCCGCGCCGATAAGGTGAGCATACCGGCCGAACGCCACGAAGCGCGCGATCAGCTTCTCGGACAGCGTGTCCGCCTCCTTGGCCCGGTCTATGGTCAACCCGTCGTCGAGGAGGTTGACGGTTTCCGCCTCCGGCCAGTCCTGCGCGAAAGCGGCATGGACCGGCGCCATCGCCACCGGCGTGGCATGAAGAAGAACGATCCTTGGCTTTGCCATTCCAGCCTCCGAAAACATTATTGCCGGGGCGACAGGCCGGCCGCTGCATAGGCCTTCATGGCATCGGCGGAAGACAAGGCCTGCACCAGTTGCCTTGCCTGTTCCTGCCGTGGCGATGAGCGTAGTACGGCGGTGGAAAATCCGGTGACGCTGGCGACTTCCGGCGGCAACGGGCCGACCAGGTCGACACCCTTCACCATGATGAGTTCGCTGATCTGCTGGATTGCGAGATCGGCTTCGCCGCTGACCAGCTTTTCCGCCGTCAGCCCCTCCGGGATCACCACGGCCTTGTGCCTTACCGCCTCGCCGATGCCGAGGCGGTCGATGAGCTTTTCGAAATAGATGCCGCTCGCCCCGGCCCTCGAATAGGCGATGGCGGAACAGGACAGCACGGCCTGCCGGAATGCCTCGGTCGTGGCGATATCCGGCTTGGGCTTGCCGGCAAGCACGGCGAGACCAACCCTGGCGTCGGCAAGGGCCACGCGCGTTTCGGGGATGAGGATGCCCCTTGCGCAGAGATCGTCGATGGCAGGGTCCGCAAGCACCACTACGTCGGCGTCCGTGCCCTCGTTGAGGGCCTTTACCGCCAGCGTCGTTGGGGTCCACCGGGCATCGACCCTGACGCCGGTGTCGCGCTCGAAGCCGGGGATGACGATCGGCTCGATCGCGCCCTGCAGCGCAAATCCGCTCATGAAAACCAGCGCGTCAGCCATTGCCTTGTTCTCCGATTGTCGTGTTCTGCCTGTGTCGCGCCGCGACGAGATGGTCGGCGCTGAGTTCGGAAAGCGTGTTGAGCCCGAGCAGCGCCATGTCGCGGTCCACCTCTTCCTTGAGAAGGTGCGTCGCGTGGCGGACGGCTTCCGCCTGGCCCACCG
>JBARYG010000017.1:0-22752 GCA_049647745.1 Mesorhizobium sp. | reverse complement strand
GGTCCAGCTCGCCGGCGCCTTCCAGCCTTCCAGCGCGGAACCCAGTTCGGCCAGTCCCTCGGCGGCATCCGCCACCAGCGGCAGCGCCCGGTGTTTTCCGGCATCGAAGGCCTGCACGTTGAGCCCGATGATCGTCTTGCCCTCGTTCCTGAACAGCGCCCATGAGCCCGTGGTGAAATCCTGCAGGCGCGTGCCGACCGCCAGTACCAAATCGGCTTCCTCGGCCAGCAGGTTGGCTGCGGAAGTGCCGGTGACGCCGACCGCCGCCATGTTGAGCGGATGTTCGTTGGGCAGCGAGGATTTGCCGCCCTGTGTCTCGCAGACCGGGATGCCGGTCTTTTGCGCGAACTTTGCGAGTTCGCCCGACGCTTGCGAATAGAGAACACCCCCACCGGCCACGATGAGAGGCTTTTTCGCAGCCTTTAGCGCGAGCGCCGCCGCCGTCAGTTCGTGGCGGTCGGGACGCGACCGGCGAGGAATCCAGACACGCTCGGCAAAAAAACTTTCAGGATAATCAAAGGCTTCGGCCTGTACATCCTGACACAGTGCCAGCGTCACCGGGCCGCATTCGGCCGGATCGGTCAGCACCTGCATGGCGCGGCTGAGCGCCGGGATGATCTGTTCCGGCCGGGTGATGCGGTCGAAATAGCGAGACACCGGGCGAAAACAGTCGTTGACGGTGGCGGTGCCGTCGGAAAAATCCTCGGCCTGCTGCAACACCGGGTCGGGGATGCGGTTGGCGAAGACATCGCCCGGCAGCAACAGCACCGGCAGCCGGTTGACATGGGCAAGCGCTGCCGCCGTCACCATGTTGAGCGCGCCGGGGCCGATGGAACTGGTCGTCGCCATGAATCGGCGTCGAAAACTGGCCTTGGCGAAGCCGATGGCCGCATGTGCCATCGCCTGCTCGTTATGGGCGCGAAAGGTAGGCAGCTCGTCGCGCACGCCGTAAAGCGCCTCGCCCATGCCGGCGACGTTGCCATGGCCGAAGATCGCCCAGACGCCGCCGAAGATCGGCGTTTTGATCCCGTCGATCTCGGTCATCTGGCGGCATAGGAAACGGGTCAGCGCCTGCGCCATCGTCAGCCGGATTGTTCTGGCCATCGGTTTCTCCCGCCCTTTTATGCCGCCTTGCGGCCGCGCGCTGCAAGCCACGCCCCGGTCAGTTTTTCGAAGCGCGCCGCCATGTCGGCAATGGCCTCGTCGTCGGACATTTTGCCGGCAAGCCATTGCTCGGCGGCATGGATGAAAATCGTGCGGCCAACGGCGAAGCCCTTGACGATGGGCACATCGGCAGTGGCCGCGAAGGCCGCCTCCAGTTCGTCCTGCGGCGCTTCCAGCCCGAGCAGCAGAACGCCTCGGCACCACGGGTCGTTTCGCGTGATGACCGCTTCGATATTGCCCCACGCGAGTGCCGAGGCCTGCGGCTCCAGCTTCCACCAGTCGGGTTTGATACCCAGCGCGTAAAGCTCTTCCAGCGCGCGCGAAATCGTCTTCTCGTCAAGTTCGCCATGCTTGCCGGCGATGATCTCGACCAGCAGTTCGCGCCCTACCTTGCGGGCCGCCTCGAACAGGGTGCGCAGTTTCTCCTGCTGCTCGGCCTTCAGTTCGGTCGGATCGTCCGGGTGATAGAAGCATAGGCATTTGATGCAATGCTCGACCGGCCAGTCCACCAGTTGCGAGCCGATATCCTGCGAGAATTCGAACCGCAGCGGCCGCGATCCCGGCAGTTCCACCGGGCGGCCGAGCCAGGCAAAGGGGTGACGGGCGAATTCGAACAGCGCTGGACGTCCATGTTTTTCATCGAGCAGCATGCCGTAACCGTCGCGCCAATTGGCGCCCTTGGCGGCGACCTTCGCCGCGGCCTTTACTGCCAGCACCTTGAAGGCGTCGAGGCGCGAAGGGTCAGCCCCCGCTTTTTCCGCCACCGCCTCAAGCTGGATGCGATGGTCGCAGGCCAGCGCCATCAGCGACGGGGTTTCGCGTCGTCGCGTCGTCGCCCAGTGGATATGGTTGATCTCCGCGTCCTTGCGCAACGCAAGATGCTTGCTGCCGTGGTCGAGGAAGAACTGCAGTTCCTCGAAAGTCGGGTATTCGGGCGCGCACAGAAGCCGCGAAACGGCGAATGCGCCGCAGGCATTGGCCCAGGTGGCCGCAGTCGCCAGGCTTTCGCCGCCGAGCCAACCGCGCAGGAAGCCCGACATGAATGCATCGCCCGCGCCCAGCACATTGTAGATTTCGATCGGAAAACCCTGGCCGACGATGCCGTCCTCGAGGTCGTCGCTGATATCGCCGTCGTAGACGATGCAGCCCATGGCGCCGCGCTTCAGCACGACGGTGGCCGACGACAGCGCCCGGATGGCTTTCAGCGCGCCCAGGCAATCGTCCGCGCCCGAGGCGATCATGATTTCCTCTTCGGTGCCGACGATCAGGTCGCAGTCGGGCAGCACCGTCTTCAGCCGGGCGGAAACCCGATCGGACTTCACATAGCGTTCGAACCCCTCGGCATGGCCGGCGAGCCCCCACAGATTGGGCCGATAGTCGATGTCGAACACCACCTTGCCGCCGGCGGCCTTTATCACGCGGATCGCCTTGCGCTGCGCCGCATCGCTTGCCTCGCGCGAAAAATGCGTGCCGGTGACGACGACGGCACGGGCCGAAGCGATGAAGGTTTCGTCGATATCCTCCGGAGCCAGCGCCATATCGGCGCAGTCGGAACGGTAAAAGATCATCGGCGAGACACCTTCGGCTTCGACCGACAGGAGCACCAGTGCCGTCAACCGTTCGGGGTCGGTTGTCAGCCCCTCAACCGATACGTTTTCACGCAACAATTGCTCGCGGATGAAACGGCCCATCTGCTCGTTGCCGACGCGGGTGAGCAGGGCCGAGCGCAGGCCGAGCCTTGCCGTGCCTATGGCGATATTGGCCGGGCAGCCGCCGACAGACTTGGCGAAGGAGGCGATGTCTTCCAGCCGCGAGCCGATCTGCTGGCCGTAGAGATCGACCAAGGCGCGGCCGATGGTGATGACGTCGAGCGGGGCATGACGGGATTCGGCGACATCGCTCATCATACCCTCCCGGAAAGATTTTTCATGCGGCGTCATGCAGGCAGGTGCCACCCGCCAGTATGAAATAATAATTCCAATATATAGTCAATATGGAATGTGTATTCCCTTGCTGCACCTATCGATACCGTGCACCCGCGATTAGCCGGGGCGGATTCGGGGCGCTTTCTTTGCGCCCGTGCTGCGCCGCTTTTCCGCGACGCCGACGCTCAGCGCCATGGCCAGAGCCATCGTCGCCGACAGCGAACGGAAGCCGGCGAAATCGGCCTCGGCAACCTCGAACCAGATATCGGCGAACTGGGCCAGCGGCGAAAACGCGCTGTCGGTGATCGCGACCACCGGCACGCCCTTTTCCGAAAGGAGGCGTGCCTGCGCGATCGTCGACGGTGTATAAGGCGAAAAGCTGATGACGATGGCCGCGTCCGCCGACGTCGCGAAGCCGATCATCTCCGCCTCGAGCCCGGCCGACGATTCAATCAACTGGTTGCGGATCTCGAGCTTGGCCAGCGCGTAAGCAATGTAGGAAGCCACCGGATAGGAGCGGCGCCGGGCCAGTACATGGATGGTCCCGGCTTTTGCCAATAGTGCTACCGCCTGCTCAAGCTGCGCTTCGTCGACGGTGCGCGATACGGCTTCCAGAGAATTGCTTGCGGCGGCGACGAAGCCGTCGAAGATGGCACCGTGGCGCGCGCCGCCTTCCGCCTTGGCCTGCAGGGCCGCCAGCCGCTCGTCATAGGAGGAATTGCGTTCGCGCAGGCGCTCGCGGAACACTGACTGCAAGCTGGTGAAGCCGTCATAGCCGAATTGCTGGGAAAAGCGGATCAGTGTCGACGGCTGGACGCCGGCCGAGCCGGCAATGCTCGCGGCGGTGCCGAAGGCGATATCGTCGGGATTGTCCAGTGCATAGGCGGCGATCTGCGCGATACGTTTCGGCAGGGCCTGGCGCCGCTCGAGGATCATCTTGCGCAAGGTTTCGAAATCGCGGGGCACCCGTTCGTCCATGTCCGCCTCTGCCGGTTGCGCGTGCGCGCTGCTCACTTTGCCTTTACGAGACGGATAGTCTTGCCTTGCCTTGCCGATTTCAATGCCGCATCGGCAAGTCGCAGCGCGGCGAGGCCGTCGGCGCCGCTCGGGCTCGCCTTTTTACCGGCCGTCACCGCCTCGATAAAGGTCGTTATCTCGTTCGCGTAGGCGTCGAGATAACGTGTCATGAAGAAATCGTGCAGCGGCGGGCGGGTATAGCCCTTCTCGTTGGCTACTTCGATCGACACGGGCCGCTGGTTTTCCGCCGCGATCATGCCTTTCGAACCGAGCACCTCGATGCGCTGGTCGTAGCCATAGGTGGCGCGGCGCGAATTGGAGATGACGCACTGTCTGCCCGACGCGGTTTCGAGGATGACGCTGACCGAATCGAAATCGCCGGCCTTACCGATCTTCTTATCCACCAGAACCGAGGCATGCGCGCTGACCGCCACCGGCTCCTCGCCGAGCAGGAAGCGCGCCATGTCGAAATCGTGGATGGTCATATCGCGGAAAATGCCGCCGGAGCGCTCGATGTAATCGAGCGGCGGCGGGCCCGGATCGCGCGATATGATGGTGATCATCTCGACAGTACCGATGGCGCCGCCATCGATCGCTTTCTTCACTGCGGCAAAATGCGGATCGAAGCGGCGGTTGAAGCCCACCATCAGCGCCGCACCGGTCTTTTCGACCACCGCGAGGCATCTTTCGACGCGCCTCGCATCGAGATGAATGGGCTTTTCGCAAAAGATCGCCTTGCCCGCTTTGGCGAAGCGCTCGATCAGGTCGGCATGGGTATCGGTTGGTGTGCAGATGACCACGGCATCGATATCCGGCGCTTTTTCGATAGCCTCGATGGTCCGCACCTCGGCGCCGTAGGTGGCGGAAATGTCCTTCGCCGCCTTTTCGATGGCATCGGCCACCGCCACCAGCTTCGCCTGTCGGTTGGAGCCGATGGCGCGGGCATGGACCTTGCCGATGCGGCCGGCGCCGAGCAGCCCAAAACGTACAGTCATATCCGGACCCCCATTGCCATGCCGCTGCTGGCCACTTCTCGTGGCAGCGGCCTTGCGTGAAAAACATTATCCGACAATCGGAACGGGTGAACCAAAATGGATAATTATGAAATGTTTATTCCGTTACTCGGGCAGGCGTCAAGCGGGATGGAAACCCTCGTCGGCGGCTTGCTCTGGGAGCCTGCTTGGAAATTCCGCCAAGCCGGTCATCGGAACGGGCGAGTGATCAAACAGACGCTACGCCGCCTGCTTGCGCGCCAGCCTTGCCTTGATGCTGTCGATATCGGCGCGTGGCGTCGCTGCGAACAGCGTCTTGGTATAGCTGTGCTTCGGGTCGGAAAAAACCTCGTCGCGCGAACCGTACTCGACCGCTTCGCCGAAATACATCACCATGACGTCGTCGGCGATGTAGCGCACCACCGACAGGTCGTGGCTGATAAAGACATAGGTCAGCTGGAACTCGTCCTGCAGGTCGGCCAAAAGGTTCAGCACCTGCGCCTGTACCGACAGGTCGAGCGCGGAAACCGGCTCGTCCAGCACCAGCAGGCTCGGGTTGAGCATCAGCGCGCGGGCGATCGCGATGCGCTGGCGCTGGCCGCCCGAGAACATATGCGGATAGCGGTTGAAGTGCTTTTCCTCGAGCCCGACCTTGACCAGCATTTCCATGGCGCGGGCGCGCCGCTCGGCCGCGGGCACGTCCGTGTTGATGGCCAGCGGCTCCATCAGCACATTGCCGATCTTCTGACGCGGGTTGAGCGAGCCGTAGGGGTTCTGGAAGACGATCTGTACCTTGCGGCGCAACTCCGGCGTTGGCCGACCGGCGGCGATATCCACCTTCTTGCCGTCGAGATCGAGTTCGCCCGAAGTCGCCGGGTCGATCAGCGTGATGATGCGCGCAAGCGTGGACTTGCCGCAACCCGATTCACCGACGATGGCGAGCGTCTTGCCTTTCTCCACCTTGAAAGAAACGCCCTTGACCGCGTGCACGGTCCGCGCTGGCTTGAACAGGCTGCCGGGCACGTTGTAGTCGCGCTTGATATCCTTGCCTTCGATGACGATCTCGCTCATGGCGACACCGCCGGGATGAAGCCGCCCTCGCCGACGAGGCTGGAAATGGTCGGCAACCGGTCGCCGGTGGCGTTGTCCGGCAGCGCCGCAAGCAGCGCGCGGGTATAATTGCTCCTCGGATTCTCGAACAGGGAAAGCACGTCGGCCTCTTCCATCTTGCGTCCCTTGTACTGGACGATCACGCGGTCGGCGGTTTCGGCCACCACGCCCATATTGTGGGTGATCATGATCATGCCCATGCCGTGCTCGGTCTGCAGTTCCATCAAAAGGTCGAGGATCTGCTTCTGGATAGTAACGTCGAGCGCGGTGGTCGGCTCATCGGCGATCAGGAGCTTCGGATTGCAGGAAATGGCCATGGCGATCATGACGCGCTGGCACTGGCCGCCCGACATCTGGTGCGGATAGGAAGACAACCGCTCCTCGGGGTTCTGGATGCCGACCAGCCTGAACAGCTCGACAGCGCGGGCGTGGCGTTCCTTGCGCCCCATATGCAGGTGGAAGCGCAGCGTTTCCTCGATCTGGTAACCGACGGTGAAGCAGGGGTTGAGGCTCGCCATCGGCTCCTGGAAGATCATCGCCACGTCGCGGCCGACGATGCGGCGGCGCTCGGCCGGGTCCATCGCCAGAAGGTCCTTGCCGTCGAACATGGCCTTGTCGGCCGAAACCCTGGCGGTCCACGGCAACAGGCCCATCACCGCCAGCATCGACACGGACTTGCCGGAGCCGCTCTCGCCGACGATCGCCAGCACTTCGCTTTCGTCGACCTTGAGCGACACGCCGTCGACGGCGCGGAACGGCCCGCTTGCGGTCTCGAATTCGACGACGAGGTTTTCGATCTCAAGCAGCGCCATCGAGCCCATCCGTTGCAAAGGAAGCTGAAGCGGCGCGGAAGCCAAGCCGAGATTGCGGCTCTCTTCCGCTCATCGTACTATTCGTCGGAACATAACGAGGAGGACTCCCATGTTTCGCACGACGGCCGTCGTGGCCTTCATTCTTTTCGCGCTTGCCGCTCCGGTCAGCGCCAACGGCCCGGCCTCGGTGCAGCTTTCGAAGGCAGGCGGTGTGCCGGTTGCCCTCACGGCGGAAAGCTTGTCCAGGTTGCCGACGCTCGACCAGGAAGTCAGCTTCCAGACCGCAAAGGGCATCAGGAGCGCCCGCTACAAGGGGGTTCTCCTGTGGGAGATACTCAAGGCGAACGGCATGATCGACGAAAGCGGGTACCATAATGAGTTGCGGCAGGTCTTTTCCGTCACCGGATCGGACGGCTATCGCATCGACTTTTCGGTCGGCGAGATCGCTCCGGACTTCGGCAACAAGGCGATCATGCTGTCCACCGAGGAAGACGGCAAGGCTTTGGTCCCGCCGACACTGACCGTGCCGGGCGACAAACGCGGTGCGCGCAACGTGCACGACGTGGTCGGAATCGAGGTTCGCTAGAAGCATTCCCGGATAAGGCTCTAGCGGGCTTCCGCGTGGAATGGCAAAAAGAGAGGTCGAAGCCATCACGACCTCTTCAGCTTGGGGTCCAGCGCGTCGCGCAGGCCATCGCCCATGACGTTGATGGCGAGCACGGTGACCAGGATGGCGATGCCCGGAAGGGTGACCACCCACCATGCGCGCAGGATGAACTCGCGCGCTTCGGCCAGCATCGTGCCCCATTCGGGCGTCGGCGGTTGCGCGCCCATGCCGAGAAAGCCGAGCGCGGCCGCGTCGAGAATGGCGTTGGAGAAGGAGAGCGTGCCCTGCACGATGAGCGGTGCCATGCAGTTGGGCAGGATGGTCTTGAACATCAGCCTGAGCGGGCCGGCGCCCGCCACCTTGGCCGCCACCACGTAATCACGCGATTTCTCCGCCATCACGGCGGCGCGGGTAAGGCGCACGAAGTGCGGCTGGTAGACCAGCGCGATGGCGATCATGGCGTTGATCAGGCCGGGGCCGAGCACCGCGACCAGCACCAGCGCCAGAAGCAGCGAAGGGAAAGCCAGGATGACATCCATGAGCCGCATGATTGCGGTGTCGATCCAGCCGCGGAAATAGCCGGCAATGACGCCGATCAGGATGCCGAAGATCATCGCCACCGTCGTCACGACGACGCCGATGAACAGCGAATAGCGCGCGCCGTAGATCAGCCTGGACAGGATATCGCGGCCGACGGCATCGGTGCCGAGCAGATAGGCGGAACGTCCGCCCTCCTGCCATACAGGCGGCACCAGCACGGCGTCGCGATATTGCAGATAGGGCTCGTGCGGCGCCAGCAGCGGCGCGAAGATCGCCATGAGCACCAGCGCCACGAACACCCAAAGGCCGATGACGGCGCCGCGGTTCTCGGAAAAATAGAACCAGAATTCCGCCAGCACGCGGCGCAGCGGCGAAACCTCGTCGGTGGATCGGGATTTGACCATCGTCTCAGCCATGGCTCACCTCAATGCCGGATGCGCGGGTTGATCAGACCGTAGAGCAGATCGACGATCAGGTTGACGAACATGATGATGGCGGCGATCAGCAGCAGTCCGCCCTGGATGACGGTGTAGTCCCGTTTGAACACCGAATCGACCATCCATTTGCCGACTCCCGGCCAGGAGAAGATCGTCTCGGTGAGGATGGCACCGGCCATCAGCACGCCGACCTGCAGGCCGATCGTGGTGATGACCGGGATCAGGGCATTGCGCAGCGCATGGATGCCGATGACGCGCAAGGGCGACAGGCCCTTGGCGCGCGCCGTGCGCACATAGTCTTCGGACAGGACCTCCAGCATGGCCGAGCGCGTCTGGCGCGCGATGACGGCAAGCGGGATCGTCCCGAGCACGATGGCCGGCAGGATCAGATGGCTGACGGCGGAAGTGAAGGCGCCCTTCTGTCCGGACAGCAGCGAGTCGATCAGCATGAAACCCGTGACCGAGGGGAAATAGTAAAGCAGGTCTATGCGTCCGGACACCGGGGTCCAGTGCAGGATGCCCGAAAACAGGATGATGAGGAGCAGGCCCCACCAGAAGATCGGCATGGAGTAGCCGATCAGGGCGGTGCCCATGACGGTGTGATCGAAGAAGGAGCCGCGTTTGACCGCGGCGAAAACGCCGGCCGGGATGCCCAGGACGACGGCAATGATCATCGCGCAGATCGAAAGCTCCAGCGTCGCGGGAAAGCGGGCGAAGAATTCCTGGAGAACCGGCCGCTTGGTGACGACGGAATCGCCGAAATCGCCCTTCAGCACATTACCGAGATAGTCCAAATACTGGATGGGCAAAGGTCGGTCGAAACCGAGCGAATGCATGGCGGCGGCATGCTGTTCGGGGGTCATCGCATGCTGACCGGCAAGCAGCAGCACCGGATCGCCCGGCAGTAGGCGTATGAAGGCGAACGAGATCAGGGACACACCGATAAAGGTCGGTATCAGGACCGCGATCCGCCGGAGAAGGAACTGTAGCATTCGTTGCTCTACGCCAAGGGAACCCTGGGCACAGCATTCAGCGCTGACAGGGGCTCCGGAACTGGTTCGGAAAGGAAAACGCGCCCGAAAACCGAGCGCGTTTTCTTTACAATTGCTGCTTACTCAGCCAGATCGACGTCGTCGAAACGGTGATAGCCGAGCGGGTCCTGCACGTAGCCTTCGACCTTCTTGCTCATCGGCATGACGACCGTGGAATGGTCGATGGTGAGCCACGGCGCCTGCTCCTTGAAGACGACCTGCGCCTTCTCGTAAAGCTCGGCACGCTTCGCCTGATCGGACTCGACTTTCGCCTTCTGGATCAGGTCCTCGAAGTCCTTGTTGCAGAATTCGGCCGGGTTGTTGGAGGTGCCGACGCCGTCGCAACCGAGCAGGGTGGCGAGGAAGTTGTCGGGATCGCCATTGTCGCCGGTCCAGCCGAGCATGATCGCGCCATCGTGGTTCTTGTCGCCGGCGCGCTTGAGATACTCACCCCATTCATAGGTGACGATCTCGGCCTTGACGCCGATCTTGGCATAGTCCGCCTGGATCAGTTCGGCGGCGCGGCGCGCGTTCAGCATATAGGGACGCGAAACCGGCATCGCCCAGATCTTCATGGAGAGATCCTTGACGCCGGCTTCCTCCAGCATCTTCTTGGCGGCATCCGGATCGTAGGGATCGTCCTTGACGTCCTTGTTGTAGCCCCACATCGTCGGCGGGATCGGGTTCACGGCCGGCTCGGCCATGCCCTCGAAGACGGCGTCGATGATCGCCTTCTTGTTCACCGCCATGTTGAGCGCCTTGCGAACCTTGACGTTGTCGAAGGGCTTCTGGGTGGTGTTGTAGGCGAGATAGGCGACGTTGAGCCCGGCCTGTTCCATGACCTGCAGATTCGGATCGGCTTGCAGGTCCTTCACATCGGCCGCGTTCGGATACGGCATGATCTGGCATTCGTTGGCCTTCAACTTCTGCACGCGCACCGACGCGTCCGGCGTGATGGCGAAGACGAGGTCGTCGATCTTCTGCTTGCCGCCCCAATAGTCGGGGTTGGCCTTGTAGCGGATCACGGCATCCGCCTGATAGGCGACGAACTGGAACGGTCCGGTGCCGAGCGGCTGCTGGTTCATCTGCTGCATATTCTTGTCAGCTTCCAGCTTGTCGGCGTATTCCTTCGACAGGATCGAGGAGAAATCCATGGCCAGATCGGCCATGAACGGCGCGTTCGGGCTGCCCAGCGTGAATTTCACCGTCAGGTCGTCGACCTTCTCGATCGACTTGATCAGGTCGGGGAAGCCCATGGAATCGGAATACTGATAGGTCGCGCCACTGACATAGCTGTTCCAGGGATTGTCCTTCTTCAACTGGCGCTCGAAGGAGAAGACCACATCGTCGGCGTTGAAATCGCGCGTCGGCGTGAAGAAGTCGGTGCTCTGGAACTTGACGCCCTTGCGAAGTTTGAAGGTGTATTCCTTGCCATCGTCGGAAATAGTCCAGCTTTCGGCGAGACCAGGCTCGATTTCGGTGGAACCATGTTTGAATTCGACGAGGCGGTTGTAGACGGTGCGCGAGGTGGCATCGAATGTGGTGCCGGCGGTGTAGAGACCAGGATCGAAGCCCTCGGGCGATCCTTCCGAGCAATAAACGAGCGTTTTCGCGCTAGCCATGCCGCTCAGGACGGTTGCGGCCAGCAACGCGGCCGCAAAAGTCAGTTTCTTTTTCATGAGGTACTCCCTGCTTTATTCAAGCCCCTCTGTCAGGCTCGTGAGGAGGGCATATAAGCACCATTTTCCAGCCGTTGGGAACTGCCTGCTTGCTGCACCCCTGAAAAGCGAAAAAAGATTCCTGTAGCGGAAGGATCATAGGATCAAATCCTAAAACCTTATCAAGCGTCATATATCAGGGGACGTTTTTTCGCCTTTATCACCTGTCTGTCCGCCCATTTTACCGGCCCGCCGGCAACGCTTGCAAGCCTGCTGATAGTTCGCAATACATAGGAGCAGGCAAGGAGACCACGCGTGGCACGAGCGACGGGAACGGCAGGCAGGGCAAAGGGCAAAGCCACAGCCAGGCCCGCTTCGGCAAAAGAAGAAGCAAAGGTCGCCTTGCCCAAATCGGCAAAGGCCGGGAAGGCCGCTGGTGCCAAGACAGCGGCGGTAAAGACGGCCGGAAAGCCGGCGGTTGTATCCTCGGCCAGATCAGCGCCCAGGCAGGCCGCCAAGCCGGTCAGATCGGCTCCGAAGTCATTGCCGAAGGCGAGCGCCGAACTGACGGCCGCGCAGCCGCAAAAGCCGTGGCTGGCAAGCTATCCCAAGAACATGGCCGCCGAAATCGGTGCGCTGCCGACCAGTTCCGTCGGCGAACTCCTGGTGCGCGCTTGCAAGCAGTTCGCCGGCCAGCCGGCCTTCACCTGCATGGGCAAGAGCATCAGCTATGCCGACCTAGACCGGCAGTCGACGGCCTTCGCCGCCTGGCTGCAGGCGCGGGGCCTCCGCAAAGGCACACGCGTCGCGCTGATGATGCCGAACGTGCTGCAATACCCGGTGGCGATGATGGCTTGCCTGCGTGCGGGCTATGTCGTGGTCAACGTCAACCCGCTCTACACGCCGCGCGAACTCGAACACCAGTTGAAGGATTCGGGCGCCGAGGCGATCGTGATCCTGGAGAATTTTGCGAAGACCCTGCAGGCCGTCGTCGCCAGCACGGCGGTCAAGCACGTCGTCGTCGCCGCGATGGGCGATATGCTGGGCGGATTGAAGGGAACGATCGTCAATCTGGTCGTGCGGCGGGTCAAGAAGATGGTGCCGGCATGGTCGCTGCCCGGCCACGTCAGGTTCAACGCGGCTCTGAAGGCCGGCAATGCCCTGACCTTCAAGCCGGTCAAAGTAGCTGCCGACGACGTCGCCTTCCTGCAATATACCGGCGGCACCACCGGCGTTGCCAAGGGCGCGACGCTGCTTCACCGCAACGTGCTGGCCAATGTCGCCCAACTGGCGCTGTGGGTGGAGGATTCCTACACGGTCAAGCCGAAGCCGGCGCACATAACCTATGTTTGCGCGCTGCCGCTCTATCACATCTTCGCGCTGACGGTGAACGCGCTGATGGGTATGCAGCAGGGCGCGCAGAACGTCCTCATCCCCAATCCGCGCGACATTCCGGGATTCGTCAAGGAACTCGCTAAACAGCCGGTGCATATCTTCCCCGGCCTCAACACGCTGTTCAACGCGCTGATGAACAACGAAGATTTCCGCAAGCTCGATTTCAGCGCGCTGCGCCTCAGTCTCGGCGGCGGCATGGCGGTGCAGAAGGCGGTCGCCGACCGCTGGAAAGAACTGACCGGCAGCCACATCACCGAAGGCTACGGGCTTTCCGAGACCTCGCCGGTAGCCACCGCCAACAAATGTTCCTCGCCCGATTTCACCGGGACCATCGGCTTGCCGCTGCCTTCGACGGAGCTTTCCATCCGCGACGACGACGGCCATGCCCTGCCGCTCGGCGAAGTCGGCGAGATCTGCATCAGGGGACCGCAGGTCATGGCTGGCTACTGGAACCGGCCGGACGAGACGGCCAGGGTGATGACCGCCGACGGCTTCTTCAAGTCCGGCGACATGGGCTTCATGGACGAGCGCGGTTTCACCAGGATCGTCGACCGCAAGAAGGACATGATCCTGGTTTCCGGCTTCAACGTCTATCCGAACGAACTAGAAGAGGTGGTTGCGCAGCATCCCGGCGTGCTCGAGGTGGCGGCCATCGGCGTTCCCGACGAGCACTCGGGCGAAGTGCCCAAGCTGTTCGTGGTCAGGAAGGACCCCAACCTGACGGAAACCGACCTGATCGCCTATTGCCGCGAGAACCTGACCGGCTACAAGCGGCCGCGCTCCGTTGAATTCCGCACCGAACTGCCCAAGTCGCCGGTCGGCAAAATCCTGCGGCGCGAACTCAGGCCGAAAAACCCGGTTTAAGGAACAGGCTCTGAGCGCTCTGCGTGCGCCGGCGCCGCATCGCCGCACTTTCCCGCTTGACTGTGGGGCTGCACGCAATAGGCTACGCAAAAATACCGGCTCTGATCGCCGGACGGCAAGAATGCCTCGTTTGCCTCGCTCCAGCAGCGACGGCTGCGGGGCATTGTCATTTTTGGGGCATTGTTTGAAACGTCGCGTCGAGATCGGCATCCTGTATTCGCGCTCGGGCAACTACCGGCTGGTGTCCGAAGCCTGCCGCACGGGCGCGCTGTCGGCCATCGCCGCCGTCAATGCGGATGCCGCCAGCCCGATCGAGTTCGTTCCGGTCGAGCGTGATCCCGGCGGCAATATCGACCGCTATGCCACAGGGTGCGCCGAGATACTGGCGACCAGCGGCGCGCGCCACATCGTCGGCTGCATCACGTCATGGAGCCGCAAGGAGGTTATTCCCATCCTCGAACGCGCCGGCGGCACGCTGTGGTATGCCTGCCCCTATGAAGGGTTCGAAGCCAACGAGCATGTCGTTTACATGCATGCCTGCCCCAACCAGCATCTGGTGCCGCTGCTTTCCTATGTCGCCCCGCGCTTCGGCGCCAACGGCTTCCTGCTCGGGTCGAACTACATCTGGGGCTGGGAAACCAACCGCGTCGCGCGCGACCTGATCGCGGATGCCGGCGGCAAGGTGCTGGGCGAGCGCTATCTGCCGCTTGGCGAAACCGACGTCTCGCGGCTGATTGCCGAGATCGAGGCGACCAGGCCCGATTTCGTGCTGAACCATCTGATCGGCACCTCGTCCTATGCCTTTCTTGCCGCCTATGCCGAGCTCGGCCGGCGCGATCCGCACTTCAAGCCCGAACGCTGCCCGGTCCTGTCGTGCAACCTGACCGAATGCGAGCTGCCGGCCATCGCCGGCGTCGGCGACGGCCATCTGTCGGCCGGGCCCTATTTCCACGATCCTGTCGCGCATGGCTGGTCCGATGCCGTAAGCGCGAACATGCCGGCCTCGTCCTTCGAGGCGTCGGCCTATGCCAGCGTGTGCGCGCTGGCCGAAATCCTGGCCAGGGACCCGACCGCGCAATGGACGGATCTTCCCAAGGCATTTGCCGGCAGGACCTTCCGATCGCCGCTCGGCGACATCGCCATCGATCCGCAAACGCAGCATGCGACGCTTTCGGTGCAGATCGGGCGCATCGAAGGCGCCGCGTTCAAGACGGTCAGCCTCAGCAAGGGCATCGCGCCGGACCCCTATCTATCGCGTTATGACCGAACCGCTGCCTTCGGCAGGCCCGGCCTGAGGGTGGTGTCATGAGCCGGGGTTCGCGCATCCCCAATCTCGGCGGGGCCAAAGCCTTCGTGCTGCACCGGCCGCATCCGACCGTGCAGGCAATTACCCGGCAATTGGCGGCGATCGGCCTCGATGCTGTCGACTGCTGGCCGGAGTTGCCGGCGGAGGCGCTGGCGGCGGAATTCGTCTTCTTCGATGTCGATCTCGGCTTCGACGAGCAATTCCCGTGGCAGCCGGGCGATGCGCCGATGCCGCTGATCGCGTTGATCGGCTCGGAAGCGCCGGGCCGCATCGAATGGGCGCTTTCACACAATGCCGACGCCCAGCTTCTGAAGCCGGTCGGTAATGCCGGCGTCTACAGCGCCCTGCTGATCGCGCGACAGGCCTTCGAGGAGAGGCGGCGGCTGGCGGATGAAATCGCTTCGCTCGAAACGCGTGTCGCCGAGCGGCAGACCATCGTGCGCGCCGTCACCGCCCTCTCGGCTCAAGGGTTCGACGACGAGCGCGCCTATGCGCAGTTGCGGTCGTTGGCGATGAGCTGGCAGATCAGTCTGGAAGAGGCGGCGCGGCGCGTCGTGGCGATGACCAAGGAGGAAGGCGGCGATGACCAGTCCCATCTCGCCTGATCTTGCGACGGGCGCCGCCCTGCCAGCACGGGTCCGGCCGGGCATATGGCGACGGCTGGTCAGGCGGCCGCTGGCGCTGATCGGCCTCGTCATCATCGCCATCGTGCTCATCGGAGCGATCTTCGCGCCGTGGCTGACGGCCTACGATCCCAACGAGCAGATGTTCGACGGGCTGACGCTGGAAGGCGCGCCGCTGGCGCCCAACGGAACCTTCTGGCTCGGCACCGACCTGCTTGGCCGCGACCTGTTGACCCGTATCCTCTATGGCGCGCGTACTTCGCTGATCATCGGCGTCGTCGCCAATGGCGTGGCGCTTTTGATCGGCACGCTGGTCGGCATCACCGCCGGCTATTTCCGCGGCTGGATCGGCGGCATATTGATGCGCTTCACCGACCTGATGATGGCGTTTCCGGCCCTTCTGCTGGCCATCTGCCTCGCGGCCGTTTTCGAACCCAGCCTTTGGATCGTCGCCATGGTGATTGCGCTGGTCAACTGGGTGCAGACGGCGCGCGTCATCTACACGCAGACCAGTTCGCTCACCGAGCGCGAGTTCATCGACGCCGAGCGGACGCTTGGCGCAAGCAGCCCGCGTATCCTGTTTCGGCATATCCTGCCGCACCTGATCCCGACCATCATCGTCTGGGGCACGCTCGGTATCTCGACCACGGTTCTTCTGGAAGCGACGCTTTCCTATCTCGGGGTCGGCGTGCAGCCGCCGACCGCCTCGTGGGGCAACATCATCTTCGAGAACCAGACCTATTTCCAGGCAGCGCCCTGGCTGGTGTTCCTTCCCGGCGCGGCGATCCTCGCACTGGCGCTGGCCTTCAATCTCGTCGGGGACGCGCTGCGCGACATTCTCGACCCGACGCAAAGGGGTCGCGAATAATGGGGGGCCGGGAATGATCGCCTATCTTGGCCGCCGCATCGTCCAGTCGCTGCTTATCCTGCTCGGCGTCTCGGTCATCACCTTCGCGCTGCTCTATTTGCTGCCGGCCGATCCCGTGCGCCAGATCGCCGGGCGCAGCGCCACGCCGGCAACGGTGGAAAACATTCGCCGCCAGCTCGGCCTCGACCAGCCCTTCGTCATCCAGTACTGGCGCTATCTCATCCATCTGCTGCAGGGCGATCTCGGCCGCTCCTATATCCAGCGTTCTGAGGTCAGCGAGCTTATCGTGGCGCGGCTGCCGGCGACGCTGCTGCTGATGGTCGGCTCCATCGTCTGCGAACTGCTGCTCGGCCTCACCATGGGTCTGGTCGCCGCCGTGCGGCGCGGCTCGGCCACCGACCAGTCGCTGATGGTCGCCTCCTTTGTTGGCGTATCGGCCCCGCAATTCGTGGTCGGCCTGTTGCTGCTCTACGTGTTCGCGGTACGGCTCTCCTGGTTTCCGATCGGCGGCTACGGCACTTTCTCGCACCTCGTCCTGCCTTCGCTCACCATGGGCATCCTTGGCGCCGGCTGGTACGCGCGCATGATGCGCTCCTCGATGATCGACGTGCTGCGGCAGGACTATGTGCGCACGGCCCGCGCCAAGGGGCTGGCGCGCGGCGCGATCCTTTTTCGCCATGCATTGCCCAACGCCATCCTGCCGATCGTCGCCATGATCGGCATCGACATCGGCGTGCTCATGGGCGGTATCGTCGTGGTGGAAAGCGTGTTCGGCTGGCCGGGCATCGGCCAGCTTGCCTGGCAGGCGATCCAGCGCGTCGACATTCCCATCATCATGGGCGTGACCATGGTGTCGGCCTTCGCCATCGTTCTCGGCAACCTTTTGGCAGACATCGTAGCCCCCTTCATCGATCCACGTATCAAGCTGAGATAACCACCAGAGAAAGGGAACAAGAAATGAAGAGATTTCTGGCATCCACCGTCGCGGCATCGGCGCTTGCGCTGATGCTCGGACTGGGCTCGGTCGCATTCGCCGACGAGACGCTCGACCCCAACGCCAAGCCCGGCGGCGACATCGTCATCACCTACAAGGATGACGTCGCGACGCTCGATCCGGCCATCGGTTACGACTGGCAGAACTGGTCGATGATCAAGAGCCTGTTCGACGGACTGATGGACTACAAGCCCGGCACCACCGAACTGACGCCGGACCTCGCCGAAAGTTACGACATTTCGCCCGACGGCAAGACCTTCACCTTCAAGATCAGGCATGGCGTGAAATTCCACAACGGCCGCGAGATGACCGCCGAAGACGTGAAATATTCGATCGACCGCGTGGTGAATCCCAAGACGCAGAGCCCCGGGCAGGGCTTCTTCGCTTCAATCGAGGGCTACGAGGAAGCGGCGGCAGGCAAAGCCGATGGCCTGTCGGGCATCACCGTCGTCGATCCCTACACCATCAAGTTCCAACTGACGCGGCCCGACGCTACCTTCCTGCACGTCATGGCGATCAACTTCAGCCACGTCGTGCCAAAGGAGGAAGTGGAGAAGTGGGGCGCCGACTTCGGCAAGCATCCGGTCGGCACCGGCGCCTACAAGCTCGCCGAATGGACGCTCGGCCAGCGCGTCGTGTTCGAGAAGAATCCGGACTATTGGCACAAGGGCCTGCCCTATCTTGACAAGATCACCTTTGAGATCGGCCAGGAGCCGATCGTGGCGCTGCTGCGCCTGCAGAAAGGCGAGATCGACGTCCCCGGCGACGGCATTCCGCCGGCCAAGTTCCAGGAGGTGATGAACGATCCCGCGCAGAAGGCGCGTGTCGTCGAAGGCGGCCAGTTGCAGACTGGTTACATCACCATGAACGTGACGATGAAGCCGTTCGACGACGTCAGGGTGCGCCAGGCGGTCAACATGGCGATCAACAAGGATCGCATCGTCCAGTTGATCAATAACCGTGCGATTCCCGCCAACCAGCCGCTGCCGCCGTCGATGCCCGGCTACGACAAGGACTACAAGGGCTATCCCTACGATCCGGCCAAGGCCAAGGAACTGCTGGCGGAAGCCGGGCATCCGGACGGCTTCTCGACCGAACTTTACGCCATGAACACCGATCCCAACCCGCGCATCGCTCAGGCGATCCAGCAGGATCTGGCGGCCGTCGGCATCAAGGCGTCGATCCAGGCGCAGGCGCAGGCCAATGTGATCGCCGCCGGCGGCGACAAGAACGGCGCGCCGATGATCTGGTCCGGCGGCATGGCCTGGATCGCGGATTTCCCCGATCCGTCGAATTTCTACGGCCCGATCCTCGGCTGCGGTGGTGCTGTGCCGGGCGGCTGGAACTGGTCGTGGTACTGCAACAAGGATCTCGACGCGGAGGCGGCGAAGGCCGATTCCATCGTCGACCCGGCCAAGGCCGCCGAGCGCAACAAGATGTGGAGCGACATCTACATCAAGATCATGAAGGATGCGCCCTGGGCGCCGGTGTTCAACGAGCAGCGCTTCACGCTCAAATCGGCCCGCATGGGAGGTGCCGACAACCTCTATGTCGACCCGGTCCACATTCCGATCAACTATGACCATGTGTATGTGAAAGATGTGCAATAACTGCAACTATACCATCCATGGACGCCACCATCACTTTGGCTGGGACAATTCGTTTGTCCCGGCCGAAAAGGTGGCGCCCGGCTCGACCGTCTTCTTCGAGTGCCTGGATTCGTCCGGCGGGCAATTGACGCCCGGCAGCACGGTCGCCGATATTGCGGCGCTGGACTTCGGCAAGATCAACCCGGTGACCGGGCCGATCTTTGTCGATGGCGCGGAACCCGGCGACGCGCTCAAGGTGACGATCGAGGAATTCAAGCCGTCCGGCTTTGGCTGGACGGCGAACATCCCCGGCTTCGGCCTGCTTGCCGACCAGTTCAAGGAACCGGCGCTCAACGTTTGGAAATATGACGCGACCTCGCTGGAGCCGGCGCTGTTCGGCAAAAACGGTCGTGTGCCGCTCAAGCCCTTTGCCGGCACCATCGGCAACGCGCCGGCGGAAAAGGGCCTGCATTCGGTGGTACCGCCGCGCCGGGTCGGCGGCAATCTCGATATCCGCGACCTTGCGGCCGGCACC
Organism: Mesorhizobium sp.; assembly: GCA_049647745.1. Taxonomy (GTDB): domain Bacteria; phylum Pseudomonadota; class Alphaproteobacteria; order Rhizobiales; family Rhizobiaceae; genus Mesorhizobium. Next base: position 3,285 of record JBARYG010000017.1, on the reverse strand, counting down.
ACGCTCTATCTGCCGGTAGAGGTGGCGGGCGCGCTGTTTTCGGTCGGCGACACCCACGCCGCGCAAGGCGACGGCGAGGTCTGCGGCACGGCCATCGAAAGTCCGATGAACGTCGTTCTGACGCTAGATCTGGTCAAGGACGCACGGCTGGAATATCCGCGCTTCACCACGCCGGGGCCGGTGACACGCCATCTCGACGCCAAGGGCTACGAGGTGACGACCGGCATCGGGCCGGACCTGATGAGCGGCGCAAAGCAAGCCGTTGCGCAGATGGTCGATCTGTTGGCGGCGCGCTACCAACTCGATCCGGTCGACGCCTATATGCTCGTCTCGGTTTGCGGCGACCTCAGGATCAGCGAGATCGTCGACATGCCGAACTGGGTGGTGTCGTTCTACTTCCCGCGCTGCGTTTTCGAATGAACGCAAGCGCCGCCAAAATGCCTTCCGGGACGACAGTCCCGGAAGGCAAGATCGCAGCCGAACCGGTCCTTTCCGTTTCCGGCCTGACGGTTGCCGTGCGCGGAGAAGACGGCGCGCGCGAGGTCGTCTCCGACCTTTCCTTCACGCTGGCGCGCGGCGAAACGCTGTGCATCGCAGGCGAAAGCGGTTCCGGCAAATCGATGACCTCGCTGGCGATCATGCGGCTTTTGCCGGAACCGGCAGCCCGCATCGCCTCCGGCTCGATCCGGCTGGGCGACACCGATCTTGCGAGCCTTGACGAGCGCCGCATGCAGGCGGTTCGCGGCAACCGCATCGCCATGATTTTCCAGGAGCCGATGACCTCGCTCAACCCGGTCCTGTCGATCGGCAGGCAGTTGACCGAAGCGATCGAGACGCACACCGCCCTGTCGGGCAGCACCGCGCGCCAGCGCGCGATAGACGCGCTGAAAGCCGTGCGCATTCCCGAAGCGGAAAGCCGCCTGAAGCAATATCCGCACGAACTTTCCGGCGGCATGCGCCAGCGTGTCATGATCGCCATGGCGCTGGCGCTGGAACCCGACGTGCTGATAGCCGACGAGCCGACCACGGCGCTAGACGTCACCGTGCAGGGCGAGGTGTTGGAGCTTTTGCGCGACCTGCAGCGCCAGCACGGAACCAGCGTCATCCTGATCACCCACGACATGGGCGTGGTCGCCGAAATGGCCGACCGCGTCATTGTCATGCGCCATGGTCGCATGGTCGAGGAGGGCAGGGCCGGCGATATCTTCGCCAACCCGAAAGCCGCCTATACGCGCGAATTGCTCGACGCCGTGCCGCGCATGGGGGGCGGTGCTGGTCGGCAGGAGTCCACGGAACGGCCAACTGCCAAGGAAACGCAAGTCGCCGCCGTCAGCGACCTCAAGGTCCGCTTCGACCTGCATGGCGGCTTCTTCGGCCGGGTCACACGCCGCGTCCATGCGGTGGAGGGCGTCAGTTTCGCCCTCGCGCCCAACGAGACGTTGGCGCTGGTCGGCGAGAGCGGCTGCGGCAAGTCGACGACCGCCAAGGCAATTGCCGGTCTGGTGCCTTTTTCCGGCGACATCACCGTCAACGGCCGCAACCTTGCCGGCCTTACCGGCGAGGCGAAAAAAGCCGTTCGCCGCGACGTGCAGATGATTTTTCAGGACCCGTTCGCCTCGCTCGATCCGCGTATGCGCGTCGGCGATCTGGTTGCCGAACCGATGGTGATCCACGCTATCGGCTCGAAGCGGGAACGGCGTGAGCGGGTGGCGGCGCTGTTCGACCGGGTCGGCCTGTCGGCCGACCAGATGGAGCTTTACCCGCATGAATTCTCAGGCGGCCAGCGCCAGCGCGTCTGCATCGCCCGCGCTCTGGCGCTCAGGCCAAAGCTGATCATCGCCGACGAAAGCGTGTCGGCGCTCGACGTGTCGGTGCAGGCAAAGGTGCTGGAATTGCTGAAGGAACTACAGCAGGAATTCGGTATCGCCTATCTGTTCATCTCGCACGACATGGCCGTGGTCGAGAACATTTCCGACCGCGTCGCCGTCATGTATCTTGGTCAGATCGTCGAGATGGGCACGCGCGACCAGGTGTTTTCCAACCCTGCGCATCCCTATACGCGCCGGCTGATAGAGGCCGTGCCGATGCCCGATCCGGCACGGCGGCGCGAACGGTTCGCCCGTCTGGATCAGGAAATCCCAAGCGTCATGCGCAAGGTCGGCGACGAACCGGCAAGGCTTGTCCTGAAGGATATCGGCGGCGGCCATCTCGTCGCTGCTGCCACGGCCGGTTGAGCAGGTATCTGCATTTTCGGGCAAGCCGGTACGGTAGTGAAGCCTATCGCTCTTCAGGGCTTCGTTCGGCGGGGACAAGGTCGAGTGGCTGCACGATCGGCCGCCCGGCGGCTTCGCCAAAATAGGTTTCGATCTCGTAGACGGATCGCAGCCGGTCCGCCGTCAGCACGGCGCGCGGCGGCCCATCGGCGACGATCACGCCCCTGTCGATCAGGATCAGCCGCGAACACCAGCGCGCGGCCAGACCGAGATCGTGCATCGAGGCGACGACGGCATGCCCTTCGCCAGCCAGGGCGGAAAAGGTTTTCATCAGAGTGATCTGGTGCGACGGGTCGAGTCCGGCAGCCGGTTCGTCGGCCAGCAGCAGCGGCGCATCCTGTGCCAGCGCGCGCGCGATCAGCACCCGCGCCTTCTCGCCGCCGGAAAGCTCCGTTGCAGGGCGGTCGCGAAAGCCGTGGATTTCCATGCGCCGCATGGCGCGCTCGACGATCTGCCTGTCCGTCTGGTCGGGCGCGGCAAAGGCCGGCCGGTGCGTGAGCCGGCCCAGCGCCACCACCGTCTCGACCGATACCGGCCAGGCGATGTCGCGTTCCTGCGGCAGGTAGGCGGCGTGACGCGCACGTTTTTTTGCGCTCATTGCCGCTGCGTCATTCCCGGCGATGGTGACGTCTCCCCGATACGGAACGAAGCCGAGGACGGTCCGCAGCAGCGTCGATTTGCCTGCTCCGTTCGGCCCGATCAGGCCGACGAACTCGCCGGCCGCGATGTCGAAGGACAGCCCCTTGAGTACGGGCTTGCCGCCCAGCGAGGCGCGCAGATCCTTTGCCGAAAGCAGGCTCACAGCATCTGCCTCCGCGTCTTGTAGACCAGCCACAGGAAGAACGGCGCGCCGACGATGGCCGTCAGCACGCCAAGCTTGAGGTCGCGCTCCGGTGCGATGACGCGCACCAGCGTATCGGCCGCCAGAAGCACTGAGGCGCCGCCAAGCGCGCTCGCCGGCAGCAGGCGTGACGGCCGCGAGCCGACCAGCGGCCGCAGCATATGCGGCACC
>JBARYG010000016.1:0-30267 GCA_049647745.1 Mesorhizobium sp. | reverse complement strand
TGGCACAGGGTTCTAAATAAGCTTTCAAAAAAGCCGGTGAACGAATCCCTTAGGATTTGATCGGCCTCTTTCGTATTTCCTGTTCAGGAAGGTATTGGCGATGCGCAACGTTTCTGTCCGCCATCTGGCGACGGCTCCTCTCGGACACGAGGCCGAGCAGCGCGCCGCCCTTGGCGACCTGCCCGAATGGAATCTCGGCGACCTCTATTCCGGCATGGAAGCGCCGGAACTGAAGCGCGACCTGAAAACGGCCGCCGCCGATGCCGCCGAATTCGAAAAGCGCTGGAAGGGCACGCTCGCCACCGAGGCCGGACGCGGCGGCGAGGGCAAGCTCGGCGAGGCCCTGCAGGCTTATGAAGCGCTTGAGGAACTGATGGGACGCATCGTCTCCTATGCCGGGCTGGTCTATGCCGGCGATACCTCGGACCCCAGGCGCGCCAAGCTCTACGGCGACATCCAGCAGCGGATGACGGACGCCAGCGCGCATCTCCTGTTCTTTGCGCTGGAACTCAACCTCGTCGACGACGCCCTCATCGAAAAGGCATTGGATGCCGACCCGGCCTTCGGCCACTATCGGCCATGGGTGCTCGATCTCAGGAAGGATAAGCCCTACCAGCTCGAAGACCGCATCGAGCAGCTGTTCCACGAAAAATCGACCACCGGGCGCGGCGCCTGGAACCGGCTGTTCGACGAGACGATGACCGATCTGCGCTTCGACGTCGACGGCGAGGAACTGACGCTGGAGCCGACGCTCAACCGGCTGCAGGATGCCGACGGCGAAGTACGCCGCAAGGCTTCGGAAGCGCTTTCCGCGACCTTCCGGGAAAACCTGCGCACCTTCACGTTGATCACCAACACGCTGGCCAAGGACAAGGAGATTTCCGACCGCTGGCGCGGGTTCGAGGATATCGCCGACTCGCGCCACCTCGCCAACCGCGTCGAGCGCCCCGTCGTCGATGCGCTGGCATCGGCCGTGCGCGACGCCTATCCGCGGCTGTCGCATCGCTACTATGCGATGAAGGCGCGCTGGCTCGGCATGGACGTGATGAACCATTGGGACCGCAACGCGCCGCTGCCCGAAACGCCGCAGGCAGCGATCCCATGGGGCCAGGCGAAGGATACCGTGCTAACCGCCTATAACCGGTTTTCGCCGGAAATGGCGGGCATCGCCCGCACCTTCTTCGACCGCAACTGGATCGACGCGCCGGTCAGGCCGGGAAAATCGCCGGGCGCCTTCGCCCACCCGACGGTGCCGTCCGTACACCCCTACGTGCTCCTGAACTACATGGGCAAGCCGCGCGACGTGATGACGCTGGCGCACGAACTCGGCCACGGCGTGCATCAGGTTCTGGCCGGCGGCCAGGGCGCGCTGATGGCTTCGACGCCGCTGACGCTCGCCGAAACCGCTTCGGTCTTCGGCGAGATGCTGACCTTCCGGTCGCTGCTCGACCAGACGAAGGACAAGCGCGAGCGCAAGGCGATGCTGGCGCAAAAGGTGGAGGACATGATCAACACGGTCGTGCGCCAGATCGCCTTCTACGAATTCGAGCGCAAGGTACATACAGAGCGCAAGAACGGCGAACTGACCTCCGACAAACTGGGAGAGTTCTGGCTGGAAGTGCAGGCCGAAAGTCTCGGCCCGGCGATCAAGCTGCGCGAAGGCTACGAGACGTTCTGGACCTACGTCCCGCATTTCATCCATTCGCCGTTCTACGTCTACGCCTATGCCTTCGGCGACTGCCTGGTGAACTCGCTTTACGCCGTCTACCAGAACGCCGAACGCGGCTTTCAGGAGAAGTATTTCGCCATGCTGCGCGCCGGCGGCACCAAGCATCACTCCGAATTGCTCGCGCCCTTCGGCCTCGACGCCACTGATCCTTCCTTCTGGCAGATCGGCCTCGGCGTCATCGGCGGCCTGATCGACGAACTGGAAGCGCTGGATTGAACACAGGCCGGACCCGGCGCCGATGACGCTCGCCTCCCCCTTTGCCCTTTTCCGCGATGATCTTGCCGGCCGCGAAATCCTGTTCGAAGAGCCGTCGCGCACCATCGTCGCGCACGCCGCCGATGAATTCGCGCCGGCGCTCGAAGCGGCACAGGCGGCCCATGAAGCCGGCAAATGGCTGGCCGGCTATTTCTCCTACGAAGCGGGCTACCTGCTCGAATCGAAGCTGGTGCCGCTATTGCCGCAAGGCCGTCGCGCGCCGCTCTTTTGCCTTGGCATATTCGACGGGCCATCCGACCGTGACGTATCGTCGTCGCTCCAACCCGCCACCAACGGCCCGATCTTCGATCCAAAAGTGGCATGGTCCTCCGAGGCCTACGAAAAGCGTTTTTCGCGCCTGCACCGCCACATCCGCGAGGGCGATTGCTATCAGGGCAACCTGACTTTTCCGATCCATGCCCACTGGTCGGGGCAGCCGCTTGCCGCGTTCAACGCCTTGACCGAACGCCAGCCGGTGAAATACGGCGCGCTGCTCGATCTCGGCGGGCCGATCGTCTTGTCACGTTCGCCCGAGTTGTTCTTCGCCGTCGATGACGAAGGCTGGATCGAGACGCATCCGATGAAGGGCACCGCCCCGCGTGGCGCGACACCCGCCGAAGACAAGGCGCTCAGGCAATTCCTGCGCAACGACGAGAAGAACCAAGCGGAAAACCGCATGATCGTCGACCTCTTGCGCAACGATATCTCGCTGATCAGCGAAGTCGGCACGCTGGAGGTGCCGGAGCTTTTTCGCATCGAGAGCTACCCGACCGTGCATCAGATGGTGAGCCGCGTGCGGGCAAAGCTGTTGCCCGACCTCACCATCCGCCAGATTTTCACCGCCCTGTTTCCCTGCGGTTCGATCACCGGCGCGCCGAAAATCCGCGCCATGGAAATCCTGCGCGATCTGGAGGGCACGCCGCGTGACGTCTATTGCGGCGCCATCGGCTGGATCGCACCCGGTGGGCGCATGCGCTTTTCGGTGGCGATCCGCACGCTGTCGCTCTTTCCCGACGGCGAAGCCGTTTACAATGTCGGCGGCGGCATCGTCTTCGATTCCAAGGTTGAGGAGGAGTATCAGGAGTGTCTGCTCAAGGCCCGCTTCGCAACGGGGAGCCTGCCGGTTTCGACCTGATCGAAACGCTGCGCTGGGATCCGGCGGAAGGCTTCATCCGTCGCAACCGCCATCTGGCGCGGCTCGCCGCATCGGCAGCCGAACTCGGCTTCGAGTGCGACAACGACCGGATCGAGGCCACGCTGGCCGGGGTCGTGGCGGACTCCAGTATTCCCCTGCGCGTCCGCCTTGTGCTTTCGCCGGACGGAACGGCCGACGTGTCGACACAGCCATACCAGCCGCTGGCTCCCGGCACGGTATGGAGCCTGCGGCTTGCACGCACCCGCCTCACCTCGGTCGACAGGCTGCTGCGCCACAAGACCACGAGGCGCGATGCCTATGCGCAGGCGCGCGCCGAATATCTCGCCGCCGAGGCGGACGAGGTGCTTCTGGCCAATGAGCGTGGTGAGGTTTGCGAAGGCACCATCACCACGCTGTTCGCGGATTTCGGCGACAACGTCTTGGTAACGCCACGCCTCGATTGCGGCCTTCTGGCCAGCGTATTGCGCGCCGAGATGCTCGAAGAAGGCAAGGCGATGGAAACGGTCCTCGCTTTCAACGACCTGCACACCGCCAGAGCTCTTTTCGTCGGCAACTCACTGCGCGGGTTGATCCCTGCCCGGCTGGCCTAAATGCCGCGCATTGCTTCGTGGCGCAGCGCTTGCTAGCGACGGGCCGCCGCGAACAAACGAGACGATCTTGACGAAACTACCTGCCCACACGCCCTATGACGGCTCCTCGAAACTCTTCGCTATCGGGTTGAAACCGCTCGACCTCGTCCGCTGGATCGAGGTCGATGAGCACTACCCGGCCCATCTTGCCGAAAAACGCCGGCTTTATGCGGGAATGCCGGGCAAGGTTTTCGTTGCCGAAGCCGGTACGCAGACAGCGCAGCAGGAAGTGCTCGACCTTCTCGCCGATCATCTGCGCCGGCATTTCCCCGACTTGCCGGCCACGCCGCTGCCGGAACAGTCGGGCGAAAACCTCGAAAACAACCCGCTTTATGCTGCGTCCCTGCTCGTCCAGGAAGATCTGATCCTGATGCGCAAAGGCGAAAACGGCTGGCGACTGGCTGCTGGTTCGCTGTGTTTTCCTTCCTCCTGGTCGCTTGTGGAGAAGTTCGGCAAGCCGTTGCAGGAAATCCATGTGCCCGTGCCGGGTTTCGGGCCGGGTTCGCGGCCCGACCTGCTGATCGCGCGCATGTTCGATGCCTTGCCGGAAAAACAACCGGTCGAGCGCTACAACTGGTCGATCCAGGCCGGCGACGCGCTCTACCAACCGCTTTCGAATGACGAACGCGACGACCGCGCCGCAAGCCGCCCGTCGAAATTCCCCGACGGCAACGTCGCAGCCCACGCCTTCATCCGCGTCGAGCGGCAAACGCTGAGGAAATTGCCGGTTTCCCAGGACATCCTGTTCACCATCCGCATCCATCTCGACCCGCTGAAAGTGCTGGCGAGGCATCCTGACCGTGCCGCGCTTGCGACCTCTTTCGCCGCGCAGCTCGTCGCGCTCGATGAAGCGCAGCTCGACTACAAGGGCATGACCGCCGACCGCGACCGGCTGGTGGCGCTGCTCACTGCCATGGCCAAGGACGCCTGAGCGCCCACGCCCGGATTCGCTTTACACGATCAGACCTGTATGATCGTTGCCGACAGCGGGCCGCCAAAGCCCGGTTTTTGTCGCAAACCCCCGTTTCAACAGCAAAGGAGTGCCCCCGGAAATGACGAATGAAAAATGGCCCGTATACGGAGAAATCAGCGGCCCGGTGGTGATGATCGGCTTTGGCTCGATCGGCCGCGGCGCGCTGCCGTTGATCGAGCGTCATTTCAAATTCGACAAGACGCGGGCCGTCGTCATCGACCCGCGCGCCATCGACCGCAGGCCGCTCGACGAGCGCGGCATCGCCTTCAAACAGGCGGCGGTGACGAAGGATAACTACAAGGAATTGCTGACACCGCTTCTGACCGAAGGCGGCGGCCAGGGTTTTTGCGTCAACCTGTCGGTCGATACCGGCTCGGTCGACCTGATGCGGCTCTGCCGCGAGCTTGGCGTGCTCTATGTCGATACCGTCATCGAGCCGTGGCTGGGCTTCTATTTCGACGCCGAAGCCGACAACGCCAGCCGCACCAACTATGCGTTGCGCGAGACGCTTCTCAAGGAAAAGCGCGAAAATCCCGGCGGCACCACCGCCGTTTCCACCTGCGGCGCCAATCCGGGCATGGTCTCGTGGTTCGTCAAGCAGGCCCTGCTCAACCTCGCGACGGATCTAGGCCTGGAGTTTACGGAACCGGCTCAGCATGACCGCAAGGGCTGGGCGGCCCTGATGGAAAAGGCAGGCGTCAAGGGTATCCACATCGCCGAGCGCGACACGCAGCGCGCCGCCAAGCCCAAGCCGCTCGGCGTATTCTGGAATACCTGGTCGGTCGAAGGCTTTATCGCCGAAGGTCTCCAGCCCGCCGAACTCGGCTGGGGAACGCATGAGAAGTGGATACCGGGCAACGCCCGCACGCACAAGCAAGGCTGCGGGGCCGGCATTTTCCTCGAACAGCCCGGCGCCAACACGCGGGTGCGCACATGGTGCCCGACGCCCGGCCCGCAATACGGCTTCCTGGTAACCCACAACGAAGCCATTTCCATCGCCGATTTCTTCACCGTCCACGGCGCCGACGGCAAGGCAACGTACCGCCCGACCTGCAACTACGCCTACCACCCCTGCAACGATGCCGTGCTGTCGCTGCATGAGATGTTCGGCGCCGAGGGCAAGGCGCAGGAAGTCCAGCATGTTCTGGAGGAGGACGAGCTTGTCGACGGCGTCGACGAACTGGGCGTGCTTCTCTACGGCCACGCGAAAAACGCCTACTGGTACGGCTCGCACCTGTCGCTGGAGGAGGCGCGCAAACTTGCCCCCTATCACAATGCGACTGGCTTGCAGGTCACCTCCGCGGTGATCGCCGGCATGGTCTGGGCGATGGAAAACCCCAATGCCGGCATCGTCGAAACCGACGAAATGGATTATCGCCGCTGCCTCGAAGTGCAGTCCGCCTATCTCGGCCCGATCGAGGGGCACTATACCGACTGGACGCCGCTCGATGGGCGCCCCGGCTTGTTCGCCGAGGACATCGACCGGAACGACCCGTGGCAGTTCCGCAACATCCTGGTACGATAGCGCAGGGCTCCCCCACCCCGTTTCCCTTGCAATCGCCCGGAAATCGGGCGATTGAAAAAAGGCGGACCGAGGAGATAACATTAAGATGAAGCTTTTACGCACCATGCTTACGTCCGGTATCGCGGCGGCAACCGCCGTGACGCTGGCAGCCTGCACCACGGGCGGCCCGTCCGCCCCGCCGATTGGAAGCAACGCCCCGAAAGGGGTCGAGGGCTCCTGGATCGACGCGCAGGGAACCGGACTTTCGACGATTTCGGGCGGCAGCTTCCAAACGATCGCGACCGACACCGGTCAGAAACTGGCCGAGGGCAGCTACATCGTGACCGGCCCGACCTCGGTGGAGATCAACGGCACCTCGCTGATCCGCAAATCGCCGATCAGCTTCAACTGCCTGCTGGTGTCGACCAGCCAGCTCAATTGCACCAGCGCTGCCGGGCAGAATTTCGTCCTGACGCGGCGCGGCTGAAGCCAGGCACACATCGGGCTCGACGGCAACGACGGCGGCCATTGGCCGCCGTTTTCTGTTAGTATAGGCCAAAACACTGGGCTCCCGTCCTACGGACAAGGTGCGGCCAGACGCGGCATTGAAACATTGCACCGTATCGCTAGGTATGCGCGATGCCCGGAGAAAACCCGTCATGACGCTGTCCGTCCCCGTCAACCCGATCGCCAAGGCTGCCGATGCGCCCGCCAAGCCAGCCAAGGTCGGCGTGATGCTGGTCAATCTCGGCACGCCGGACGGCACCGCCTACAAGCCGATGTGGCGCTATCTGAGGGAATTCCTGTCCGATCCGCGCGTCATCGAACTGAACAAGGCGATCTGGTATCCGATCCTCTACGGGCTGGTGCTGACTACGCGCCCGCAAAAATCCGGGGCCAACTACCAGCGCATATGGAACCGTGAAAAGAACGAGTCGCCGCTGCACACTTTCACCCGCGCGCAAGGGCGTAAGCTTGCGCAGGCGCTCACCGACCTGCCCAACGTGACGGTCGACTGGGCAATGCGCTACGGCAATCCTTCGACCGCGAGCGTGGCGAAAAAGCTGGTCGAACAGGGTTGCGACCGCATCCTGACCTTTCCACTTTACCCGCAGTATTCGGCGACCACTACGGCCACGGCCAACGACCAGCTGTTTCGCGCCCTGATGACGATGCGCCGCGCGCCTGCCATCCGCAGCGTACCGCCCTACTTCGACGAGCCGGTCTATATCGAGGCGCTGGCCCATTCGGTCGAGACCCATCTGGCGACGCTGGATTTCGAACCGGAAGTAGTGCTTACCTCTTACCACGGCATTCCAAAACCCTATTCCGACAAGGGCGACCCCTATTTCCAGCATTGCCACAGGACGACGCAGCTTCTGCGCGAGCGGTTGGGTTTCGACGACCGGAAAATGATCCTCACCTTCCAGTCACGTTTCGGCGCGCAGGAGTGGTTGCAACCCTACACCGACAAGACGGTGGAGAAACTGGCGCATGAAGGCGTCAAGTCGATCGCCGTCGTCAATCCGGGCTTTTCCGTCGATTGCATCGAGACGCTGGACGAAATCGGTCGTGAGGTGCGGGAGGAATTCCAGGCCGCGGGCGGTAAGGACTTTTCCCATATTCCCTGCCTCAACGACAGCCCCGACGGCATGGCGGTGATCGAGGCGATGGTCCGGCGCGAACTCTGCGGCTGGGTTTGAAACGCCCGCCTCGCCGGCCGCGATTGTAACGGCAGCCAAACCCCCTTAAGTGTTTCTCACGGGAGCAGGCGGATGACCGTCCTGCCGTGTATCACTGAGGGAAAAGCGGAATGGCGTTTTCTGGTTTCGACATCGCGATCCTTGTTCTTGTCGCCCTTGTCATCCTGGTGCTGTTCAAAGGCATCAAAACGATCCCGCAAGGCTACAACTACACTGTCGAGCGCTTCGGCCGCTACACCAGGACACTGACGCCCGGCCTCAACCTCATCGTTCCCTTCGTCGACCGCGTCGGCGCCAAAATGAACATGATGGAACAGGTGCTGGACGTTCCGACCCAGGAAATCATTACCAAGGACAACGCCATCGTCGCCGTCGACGGCGTCGCCTTCTTTCAGGTGCTGAACGCGCCGCAGGCAGCCTATCAGGTTGCCGGATTGCAGAGCGCCATCCTCAACCTGACGATGACCAACATCCGGACCGTCATGGGATCGATGGTCCTCGACGAACTGCTGTCGAACCGCGACGCAATCAACGAGCGCTTGCTGCGTGTCGTCGACGAAGCGGCGCATCCGTGGGGCATCAAGATCACGCGCGTAGAAATCAAGGACATTACTCCACCGGCGAACCTGGTCGAATCGATGGGCCGCCAGATGATGGCCGAGCGCGACAAGCGCGCCCAGATCCTGACCGCCGAAGGCTTGAAGCAGTCGCAGATACTGGAGGCGGAAGGCCGCAGGGAAGCCGCTTTCCGCGATGCCGAAGCCCGCGAACGCGCCGCCGAGGCCGAGGCCAAGGCGACGCAGGTCGTCTCCGAGGCCATCGCCAAGGGCGACGTGCAGGCGCTCAACTACTTCGTCGCGCAGAAATACACCGAGGCGCTGACACGCATCGGTTCGGCCACCAACAGCAAGGTCGTGCTGATGCCGCTAGAAGCGTCGGCGCTGATCGGCACGCTGGGCGGCATCGGCGAGATCGCCAGGGAAGGATTTGGCCCGCAGGGCACGACCGGCGCGCAACGGCAGGCTTCGCGCCCGCCGATCGTCCGCAGTGGCGATAACTGAGGCCATCCGCAGCCATGATCGATCGCGTCCTTCTGGAACTCGGCCCATGGAACTGGATGGTGCTCGGTTTCCTGCTCCTAGTGGCGGAAGTCGCCGCTCCCGGCTTCTTCATGCTGTGGATCGGCATCGCGGCATTGCTCGTCGGCGCGGCGTCGCTGCTGATATGGGACGCCGGTTTCTGGGTCTGGCAGGTACAGGTTCTTGTTTTCCTGGTGCTGTCGCTGCTTAGCGCCTATGCCGGCAAGAAGCTGATGGGCGGGCACAACCAGCCGACCGACCAGCCGCTGCTCAACCGGCGCGGCGAACAGATGATCGGCAGGACGGCGACGCTTGCCGAGCCCATCCGCGAAGGACGCGGCCGCATCCAGCTTGGCGATACGTTCTGGCGGGTATCCGGGCCCGACCTCCCGGCCGGTGCGCGTGTAAGGGTCGTTTCGGCGGCCGAAACCGATCTGGAACTGACCGTCGAGGAAATCGGGCAGATTTCGGCCGGGTAGACCTCAGGCGGCGCCGATGCGCAGCAGGTCGTGCAGATGGACGAGGCCGACAGGCTTGCCGTCATCCTCCACCATCAGCGCGGTGATCGCCGAGGCATTGATCATTTGCAGCGCCTTGGCCACCAGCGTTTCCGGCCGCACGGTCTTCGGGCCTTTGGTCATCACCTGATCGACGGTCATCGACAAGAGGTCGTTGCCGATCTGCCGCCTGATGTCGCCGTCAGTGATGATGCCGACCAGCGAGCCCGTATCGTCGACGATCGCCACGCAGCCGAAACCCTTGCCCGACAGTTCCAGGATCGCTTCGCGCATGCCAGTTCCCGACGCCACCACCGGCATTGTGTCACCGACATGCATGATTTCGCGGATTTGCGTGAGATTCGCGCCAAGCTGGCCGCCGGGGTGGAAGGTGCGGAAATGGTCAGGCGTGAAGCCCCGCGCTTCAAGCAGCGCCACCGCCAACGCGTCGCCGACAACCAGTTGCAGCAGCGCAGAGGTCGTCGGCGCCAGCCCGTGCGGGCAGGCTTCCGACGCGCGCGGCAAAAACAGTTTGACGTCGGCCTCGCGCCCGAGCGCCGAATTCTCGCCCGCCGTGATCGCGATCAGCGGAATGGAGAAGCGCCGCGAATAGGCGATGATGCCCTTCAGTTCCACGGTTTCACCGGACCACGACATGGCGATGATCGCATCGTCGCGCGCGATCATGCCGAGATCGCCGTGATTGGCTTCCGCCGGATGCACGAAGAAAGCCGGCGTGCCGGTGGAGGCCAGTGTCGCGGCAAGCTTGGAGCCGATATGGCCGCTCTTGCCGACGCCGGTGACGATGACGCGCCCCTCGATCTTCGACAGAACGTCGACGGCTTGCGCAAAGGGTTCGGCAAGGCCGTTCTCCAGGGCGCCGGCCAGGGCTTCGATCCCTGCCCGTTCCGTCGATACGGTCCTCAGCGCCGATGCGATCGATGCCTGCCGGTCCGGCTGCTTCATTAAGGGTACCCCAGAGATTGCCATGGGCATGCGATTACTGCCTCACTGCCCGCCTGTCCAACGGTATTGCCCATCCGGCGGCGAAAGGGTGGGCTTCTCAACCCTCCATTAACCATCCCGATTTACGGTTCGGTAAGTTTGGCGCGCGTGCGCCGCCGAGGTGACGATGCCGCGTTTCCAACCCAAAAGTCGAGGGCGCAGCAAGCGGGAAACCGCTTGCGCGCTGCTGTTGGCGACAAGCGTCCTGGCCGTGAGTGCGCCCGCCGCGGTGGGGGCACAGGAACTGGGCTTGCGCGGCGAAGTGTCCGAATCGACGATCCAGCAGGACCAGTTGCGCAATGCGGGAAAGCTGGGCACGGCCGCCGCCCAATCGAAATCCACGCCTGCCGATACCTCCGCTCCGCAGACGCCTGCCTATGTGCCGACAAGCGCCGGCGCCGTGCCGGACGGTACGGACGCAACCTCCACCACGGGCGGTATTGCCCCGCCGGCGGATAACAGTGCGTTTTCGGACGACCCCGTCCCTCTGGCGAAAAGTCCGCCGTGGAAGCCGCGCCAGGACGACGCGCAGGATGAAACCGCCGCCATAAAACCCGGCAAGAAGCCCGCCGCGAACCGAACCGGCAAAGCCGGGATGGCTGCCATAGGTGGCGACGCGGACACAACGGATGCCGATCAGGACGAAATTCGCGTACAGCCAGCCAACCAGCGCGAAAAAAGCCTCAATGCGGACGACAGGCAACCGCTCGATCGGGGCGCGGAACGGACGGGTTCTATCGAGGGACTCGACCGGAAGCGCGAAGACGACCCGTTCGCCGCCGCCGGCATCAGGGCCGGCTCGTTCGTCCTGAGGCCGACCCTTGAACAGGGCGTAACCGCCACGTCGAATGCCGATTCGAGCTATACGGGGACTTCGGCGATCCTTTCGGAAACCACCTTGCGGCTCAACGCCCTATCCGACTGGCGCGAGAATTCCGCCAGCGCCGACGGCTATCTTACCTATCGCAAGACCCTGTCGGGCCAACAGATCGAGGATCTGCGCGGCCGCGTCGATGGCACTCTCAGCATCGATCTGGACCACGATCTCAGGGCCATCGCCAAGCTCGGCTACGAAGCAGCGCCTGAATCGGCATCGTCGCCGGTCGTCATAGAGGACACGATCTCGCAACCCTTGCGCCAGACCCTCGACGGCAGCCTCGGCATCGAGAAGGACGTCGGCAAGGCGCGGTTCGGCCTCACCGGCGCGGTCGAGCATGACATCTATGGCGATGCGAAACTGTCGTCCGGCGGGACGCTGTCGCAGAAGGACCGCGATTCCACGCTTTACATCGCCACCTTGCGCGGCGGTTACGAGATTTCGCCGGCACTGACGCCTTTCGTCGAAATCGAGACGGGCCGCAGGCTCTACGGCCAGCGCGTAGACGACAGCGGCTACGAGCGATCCGCGACGCGGCTCGGCGCGCGCGCCGGCGTCGAACTGGACATGGGCGAGAAGCTTTCCGGCGAGTTTTCCGCGGGCTGGCTGCGCGAAGCGCTGGACGACGACCGGCTGGCACCGATTTCCGGCGCGACGGTGAATGCCGACCTCAAATGGTCGCCCGAGCGCGGCACGACGGTCGGGCTTTCCGGCACGACGATCGTAGAAGGCACCACCACCCCCGGCGAAAGCGGCGACCTGCTTTATTCGGGCCGGCTTTCGCTGGAGCGGCAAATCCGCGACAATTTGACGGGCAGCGCCGCACTTGGCGCGGACTGGCGCGATTATGTCGGCTCCGACGGGCACGACCTGACGCTCAGCGCCGAAGCGAGCCTGACCTGGTGGCTGAACCGCTACGCCGGCCTGACGACCCGCGCGCGGACCGAAAAGCTGACCAGCAACCTGCCCGGCCGCGAGGAAACCACCAACAGCATCTTCCTCGGACTGAAGCTGCAACGCTAGCAACAATGTCCGGAAAGTGAATCCGGAACGGACCCTAGCCGGCGGCGACCTGACGCATGGGCGGGCTCATTTCGTCGAGAAGCGTGCGGATGACGCCACGAATGCCTGCGCTCATATCGGAACGGGCCAGCGCAAAGGCGACATTGGCTTCGACGAAGCCTTCCGGAGAGCCGCAGTCGAAGGTGCGACCCCGATAGTGATAGCCGTGGAAGGCATGCTGCGCCTGCAGTTTGAGCATGCCGTCGGTGAGCTGGATTTCGTTGCCGGCGCCGCGCTCCTGCCGGGCCAGAATGTCGAATATCTGCGGTTGCAGGATATAGCGGCCGTTGATGTAGAGGTTGGAGGGCGCGGTTCCGGGCTTCGGCTTTTCGACCATGCCGTCGATGCGAAACCCGGTATGAACGTCCTCGCCCTTGCCGACGATGCCGTATTTATGCGTTTCCGACGGATCGCATTCCTCGACCGCGATGATCGAGCCGCCGGTATGGTCGTACAAATCCACCATGTCCTTCATGCAGCCATGGTCGGGAAGCGTGATCATGTCGGGCAAGAGCAGCGCAAACGGTTCGTCGCCGACCAGTTCGCGGGCGCACCATACGGCATGGCCCAGGCCCAGAGGCTCCTGCTGGCGGGTGAAGCTGGTCTGCCCGGCCATCGGCTGCATCTTGTCGAGCTTGGCGAGTTGCCCGTCCTTGCCGCGCTGGGCGAGCGTATGGTTCAATTCGAACTGGATATCGAAATGGTCCTCGATGACGCCCTTGTTGCGGCCCGTCACGAAGATGAAGTGCTCGATGCCCGCCTCGCGCGCCTCGTCGACGACATATTGGATGACCGGCCTGTCGACGACGGTCAGCATTTCCTTAGGAATGGCCTTGGTTGCCGGTAGAAACCGCGTACCCAGACCCGCTACCGGGAAGACTGCCTTGCGAACTCTTTTCATGCCATCGACCATCCGTCTTGCCATCGAACAACCTTATTGAAGGCGTTTCGACAATTGCTTCCGTGAAACCAATGCTCAACATGCCATCTCGGCATTGAAGATTGCTGAATGCAATGCCCGAAGCCCCCGCCGACAATAAGCATTGTGACGTATTTTCGTTCCCTCACCGGCCTATGGTAAACTAATTCCTTACTTGCTTCGGTCATGACTGGCTTTTCCCGGATGGAAGAAGGAGGAAAAGATGCCCGCACGCAATGCCGCCAGACGCTTCGCACGCACGATGACGGCCATCGGCCTCTCGCTCGCCGTGTTGATGCCCTCGACATCGGCATTTGCCGACGCCGGCTTTCGCCAGTGGGTAGCTGGATTCCGTGCGACGGCGATCCAGCATGGCGTATCAGGCAAGGTTTACGACCACGCCTTCAGGAACATCACGGACGTCGACCCCGTCGTGTTGGAGAAAGCCCGCTACCAGCCTGAATTCACGGCGCCGGCCTGGGATTATTTCGACAACCGCGTTCAGGACCAGTCGATCGCCACCGGCCGGCAAATGGCGCGCAAGTGGAAACCGTGGCTCGACCGCATCGAGCAGAAATACGGCGTCGACCGCAACATTCTGCTGGCCATCTGGTCGATGGAATCGAATTACGGCGAAATCCTCAAGCGCGACGATATCATGCGCAATGTCGTGCGTTCGCTGGCGACGTTGGGCTATGCCGATCAGAGGCGCTCCAAATTCGCACGCACCCAATTGATCGCAGCGTTGAAAATCCTGCAGACTGGCGACATCGACGAAAGCCACCTCAGCGGTTCATGGGCCGGCGCCATGGGCCATACCCAGTTCATCCCGACCAGCTATCAGCACTATGCGGTCGACATGGACGGCAACGGCAAGCGCGACATCTGGAATTCTGTCCCCGACGCGTTGGCGACGGCCGCCAATCTGCTGCACAAGAACGGCTGGCAGCCGGGCAGGACCTGGGGCTATGAGGTGACCCTTCCGGCCGGCCGCAAATTCCCCGCCGGGCACATGTCGCTGGCAAAGTGGGAAGCTCTGGGCGTCACCCGCGCCAACGGCAAGCCTTTCAGGAATGAATCCGACAGCGCGGTGCTGAAGGTACCGGACGGTCGCGGCGGCCCCGCCTTCCTGATGATCAAGAATTTTTCGGTCATCAAGCGTTATAACAACGCCGACAAATACGCCATCGCGGTCGGCCTTCTCGCAGACGAGATCGCCGGTTACGGCGGTCTGGTGCAGGACTGGCAAAGGCCGTTCACCAAGCTGACCTTCGAGGAAAGGCAGGAATTGCAGCAACGGCTGTCCGAACACGGCTATTACGACGGCAAATTCGACGGCAAGATCGGCAAGGGTTCAAAAGACGCCATCCTTGCCTATCAGGCCAAGGCGGGCTTGACCCAGGATGGGCATCCGAGCATGGAAGTGCTCAAATGGCTGCGTAAGAAGTAGCGCCTGGAGACATACCGGAATGGCGTTCCGCCACCTGGCCGTGCTGGTTCTGGCTTCAGTCATGCTCGCGGCAGGTGCTGCGGGCATGTTTTCCAGACCTGCCATGGCGCAGGACCAGGGCTGGTCCCTGCGTGACCTTCTGTTTCCGCGCAGGAGCGAGCGTGCGCAGCCCCTGAACCGCTTTCCCGCACCGCCAAAGGCAAAAAAGCCGCGGCGCGCTCCGCCTCAGCCGGCCGTGGTGGAAAGCCCGGCGCCGGAAAAGGCCGCCGATGCACGCGTGGTCCTGGTGATTGGCGACTTCCTCGCGGCGGGACTCGCCGAAGGCCTTGAAAATGCCTTCGAGGAAAATCCCGAAGTCAGGATCGTGGATCGCAGCAAGGGTTCCTCGGGCTTCGTTCGCGACGACTATTATGACTGGCCCAAGGAGGTCGGCGCGGTTATCGCCAGCGAAAAGCCGGCCGTCGTCATCGCCATGATGGGCTCCAACGATCGCCAGCAGATGCAGGTCGGCGAGGTGCGCGAGGCACCGCGCTCCGAGGCATGGACCAAGCAGTACGAGGCCCGCACGCAAGCGTTCGGCAAATCGGTCGCGGCAAGCAAGGTGCCGTTTCTCTGGGTCGGCATGCCGGCCTTCAAATCCACCAAAATGACCTCCGACATGCTGGCGTTCAATGATATCTATCGTTCGGCCGCGCATGACAATGGCGGCGAATTCATCGACATATGGGATGGGTTCGTCGACGAGAACGGCGCGTTCGTCACCACCGGGCCGGATATCAACGGCCAGCCGGTGCGGCTGCGTTCAGACGATGGCATCAATATCACCAAGGCGGGCAAGCGAAAGCTGGCATTCTACACGGAAAAGCCACTGACGAAGATTCTTGGCCTGGCGACACCCGGCAGCGCGGGTATGGCCAATTCCCCGGCGGGCGAACCGGTCAGGGAACCGGAAGCCGGGGCAGCGCCCGCCGAGGTCGATCGCACCGTTCCCATGCTGCTCAGCGACCCGGCGCTCGATGGCGGCACCGAACTTCTGGGCGCGACCCCTGTCGCACGAGGCGGCACCGGATCGAACGGCGAGCCGACCACCATCGGCCTTGCTCCCGGTTCGGAACCCGGCCGCGCCGACAATTTTTCATGGCCGCCCGGCGCTCCGGCAAAGCCCGCCGCTGAAACGACAGGTGCGACGAAACCGTAACCGCCTGCCTCCCCGTCGAGAGGCTACCCCACATACGAGTGCCCGCGCTTCAGCGCGGCAGAACGCTCGCGCCCATAAGCGCCTCGTCGATGGCGCGCGCCGCCTGCCGCCCCTCCCGGATTGCCCAGACAACCAGCGACTGGCCGCGACGAACGTCGCCCGCCGCGAAAAGCCTGTCGACGCTGGTGCGATAGTCGCGGTCGTTGGCGGCGACATTGTTCGAGCGGCGCCTGTCCGCGGCAATCTTCATCCGATCCTTGAGTTCCGACGCCACCCCCCGATGGAGCGGTCCGGCAAACCCGATGGCGATGAAGGCGAGATCGGCGCGGATGACGAATTCGGAGCCGGCGATCGGCTTGCGCGCCTCGTCGACCTCGCAGCACCTGACACCCGTAAGTTGGCCTTCCTCGCCGATGAATTCCAGCGTTGCCACCTGGAATTCGCGCTCCGCTCCCTCCGCCTGGCTGGACGAGGTACGCATTTTGGTGGCCCAGTAGGGCCAGACGGAAAGCTTGTCTTCCCTTTCCGGCGGCTGCGGCCTGATGTCGAGCTGGGTGACCCGCACCGCACCTTGCCGGAACGCGGTTCCGACGCAGTCCGAAGCCGTATCGCCGCCGCCGACCACGACGACATGCTGGCCGCTGGCCAGAACCGGTTCCGAGGGCCAGGCCACCGACTGGATATCCTCGCCGCCGACGCGCCGGTTCTGCTGCACCAGAAAAGGCATCGCGTCATGGACGCCGCCCAGATCGTCGCCGGGAATGCCAGCCGCGCGCGGCGTTTCGGAGCCGCCGCAATAGAGCACCGCATCGTACTCGGCCAGGAGTTCCGACACCGGCTTGTCGACGCCGACATTGACGCCGCAATAGAAGGAAACCCCCTCGCCTGCCATCTGTTCGACGCGGCGGTCGATAAAGTGCTTCTCGATCTTGAAATCGGGAATGCCGTAGCGCATCAGCCCGCCGGGCCGGCTTTCGCGCTCGTAGACATGCACCTCGTGCCCGGCGCGGCCAAGCTGCTGCGCAGCGGCCATACCGGCTGGGCCGGACCCGATGACGGCGACGCGCTTGCCCGTCTTCTGCTCCGGTGGGTAAGGCCGGATATAGCCCATCTCATAGGCCTTGTCGGCCAGCGCCTGCTCGATCGTCTTGATGGCGACCGGGATATCCTCCAGGTTCAGCGTGCAGGCTTCCTCGCAAGGCGCCGGGCAGATACGGCCGGTGAACTCCGGAAAATTGTTGGTCGAATGCAGATTGCGGATCGCGTTGTCCCAATCGCCTTGATAGACGAGATCGTTCCAGTCCGGGATCTGGTTGTGAACGGGGCAGCCGGTCGGCCCATGGCAATAGGGCACGCCGCAATCCATGCAGCGCGCTGCCTGCTTTTCCACCTCCTTGTCCGACATCGGCAGCGTGAACTCGCGAAAATGCCGGATGCGGTCGGAGGCCGGCTGGTACTTGTGCACCTGCCGGTCGATTTCAAGAAAACCCGTTACCTTGCCCATATACGTCCTCCGATTTTGCGTTCGACCACGCCGCATCGGGGCGCAGGATCGTTCGTACGGATCTCATCAGGAACCCGGAGAAACCTCCGGAGTGTCAGGCCATAATTCGGCCCAGGCAATCAGCGCGCATGCGCCGCCGGTTTCGGGCTCGGCGGCACGCCACGCAGGAAAAGCAGCCGGACACACATTATTCAGCCGCCACGCCCATGCGCGATCGCTCCATCTCGACCAGCGCGCGGCGATATTCGACCGGCATGATCTTACGGAATTTCGGCCGGAAGCTCACCCAATTGTCGAGAATTTCGCGGCCGCGCTTCGAGCCAGTGTAATGTACATGGTTGGAGATAAGCTGGTAGAGCCGCTCCTCGTCGTGGCTGGTCATGTCGCCCGAAACGTCGACGCGCCCCTTATGGTCGAGGTCGCCACCATGATGGAGCAGTTTCTCCATCAGATCGTCTTCCTCGGGAACTGGCTCCAGTTCGACCATCGCCATGTTGCAGCGCTCGGCAAAGTCGTCGGCCTCGTCCAGCACATAGGCCACGCCGCCCGACATGCCGGCAGCGAAGTTGCGGCCGGTCTGGCCGATGACGACGACGATGCCGCCGGTCATGTATTCGCAGCCATGGTCGCCGACGCCTTCGACGACGGCGGCGACACCCGAATTACGTACCGCGAAACGTTCGCCCGCGACGCCACTGAAATAGGCCTCGCCCTCGGTCGCGCCGTAAAGTACCGTGTTGCCGACGATGATCGATTCTTCCGCCACGATCCTGCTGCCTTGCGGCGGGCGAATAACGAGACGGCCGCCGGACAGCCCCTTGCCGACATAGTCGTTGGCCGCACCTTCCAGTTCAAACGAAACGCCGCGCGCCAGAAACGCGCCGAACGATTGTCCGGCCGTGCCGGTGAGTTTCACCGCGATCGTGTCTTCGCGCAGCCCCTTGTGGCCGAAGCGCCTCGCCACCTCGCCCGACAGCATGGCGCCGACGGAACGATCGACATTGCGGATCGGCACCTCGATCGAAACCGGCTGCCGGGCTTCGAGCGCCGGCCTGGCCTGTTCGACCAACGCGCGGTCGAGAACGTCGTCGATCGGATGCTTCTGGCGTTCGGTCCAGTGGGTCTGGTCGGCTGGCAAATCGAGCTTAAAGAACATCTTCGAGAAATCGAGCCCCCGCGCCTTCCAGTGGTCGATCAGAGCCTGCTTCTCCAGAAGGTCGGTGTCGCCGATGATCTGGTCGAGATGGGTAAAGCCCATTTCGGCCAGCAGTTCGCGCACTTCTTCCGCCACGTAGAAGAAGAAGTTGATGACGTGTTCGGGCGTGCCCTTGAAGCGCTTTCTGAGAACCGGGTCCTGCGTGGCCACGCCCACCGGGCAGGTGTTCAAGTGACACTTGCGCATCATGATGCAGCCGGCGGCGATCAAGGGAGCGGTGGCAAAGCCGAACTCGTCGGCTCCCAGCAGGGCGCCGATCACCACGTCGCGCCCGGTCCGCAAGCCGCCGTCGACCTGCAGGGCGACACGGCTGCGCAATCCGTTCAGCACCAGCGTCTGGTGCGTCTCGGCAAGGCCCATCTCCCACGGACTGCCGGCGTGCTTCTGCGAGGTGAGCGGCGAGGCGCCGGTGCCGCCATCATAGCCCGAAACGGTGATGTGGTCGGCGCGCGCCTTGGCAACGCCGGCCGCCACCGTGCCGACGCCGACTTCCGACACCAGCTTGACCGACACATCGGCCGCCGGATTGACGTTCTTCAGGTCGTAGATGAGCTGCGCCAGATCCTCGATCGAATAGATATCGTGGTGCGGCGGCGGCGAGATCAGGCCGACGCCCGGCGTCGAGTGGCGCACCTTGGCGATGGTCGCATCGACCTTGTGGCCGGGTAGCTGCCCGCCCTCGCCGGGCTTCGCCCCCTGCGCCACCTTGATCTGCATCATGTCGGAGTTGACGAGATATTCCGCCGTCACGCCGAAGCGGCCCGACGCCACCTGCTTGATGGCGGAGCGCTCGGGGTTCGCCCCGCCGCCCGGCAGCGGCAGGTAGCGGTCGGCCTGTTCGCCGCCCTCGCCGGTGTTCGACTTGCCGCCTATGGCGTTCATGGCCCGCGCCAGCGTGGTGTGCGCCTCTCTGGAGATGGAGCCGAACGACATCGCTCCGGTCGAGAAGCGCCTGACGATTTCCTTGGCCGGCATCACCTCCGCCAGCGGCACCTTTTTGCGACCCGTTTCCTCAGCGGTCCTGATATGGAACAGGCCGCGTATGGCATGGGCATTGGCAACGGCATCGTTCACCTGCGTCGAAAAAGCCTTGAACGTCTCCCACGAGCCCTGCCGCACCGCGTGCTGCAGGGTGGCCACGGCATCCGGCGTCCAGGCATGAGCTTCGCCACGCATGCGGAAAAGATATTCGCCGCCGACGTCGAGCGAATTGCGCAGCAGCGGATCGTCGCCGAACGCAGACGCATGGCGCTTGACCGTCTCCGTCGCGATCTGCTCCAGCCCCACGCCCTCGATAAGTGTCGCAGTGCCGGTGAAATACTTGTCCACGAACTCGGACTTCAGGCCAACGGCATCGAAGATCTGCGCGCCGCAATAGGACTGGTAGGTCGAGATGCCCATCTTGGACATGACCTTGAGGATACCCTTGCCGATGGATTTGATGTAGCGCGTCACCACCTCGTGCGCGTCCACCTCCGGCGGGAACGCGCCATTCTTGTGCATGTCGGCCAGCGTGTCGAAGGCGAGGTACGGATTGATCGCCTCCGCGCCATAGCCAGCAAGGCAGCAGAAATGGTGGATTTCGCGCGGCTCGCCCGATTCCACGACGAGACCGACCGAGGTGCGAAGCCCCTTGCGGATCAGGTGATGGTGCACCGCAGCCGTCGCCAGAAGCGTCGGAATATCGATGCGGTCCGGTCCGATCTGGCGGTCCGAAAGGATGATGATGTTGTAGCCGCCGGCGACCGCCGCTTCGGCCCGCTCGCACAGCCGCTCGATCGCGCCCTGCATGCCAGCCACGCCTTCGCTGGCGTTGTAGGTGATGTCGATGGTCTTGGTGTCGAAGCGGTCCTCGGTATGGCCGATGGAGCGGATTTTTTCGAGATCGCCATTGGTCAGGATCGGCTGGCGCACTTCGAGCCGCTTGCGCCGCGACGAGCCGACGAGATCAAAGATGTTCGGACGCGGCCCGATGAAGGAAACCAGGCTCATCACCAGTTCCTCGCGGATCGGGTCGATGGGCGGGTTGGTGACCTGCGCGAAATTCTGCTTGAAATAGGTGTAGAGCATCGTTGCTCTGTCCGACATCGCCGAAATCGGCGTGTCGGTGCCCATGGAACCCACGGCCTCCTGGCCGGTGGTCGCCATCGGCGCCATCAGCAGCTTCAGGTCCTCCTGCGTGTAGCCGAAGGCCTGCTGGCGATCGAGCAGCGACACGTCCTTGCGCAACGCGCGAGGCTCGACCGGGTTGAGGTCCTCGAGGATGAGCTGGGTATTGGACAGCCACTTCCTGTAAGGATGTCGGGTCGCGATCTCCGACTTGATCTCCTCGTCCGAGATGATGCGGCCCTTGTCGAGATCGATCAACAGCATCTTGCCCGGCTGAAGCCGCCACTTCTTGACGATCTTCTCTTCCGGAACGTCGAGCACACCGGCTTCCGACGCCATGATGACGCGGTCGTCGTCGGTGACGATGTAGCGGGCGGGCCTGAGGCCATTGCGGTCAAGCGTGGCGCCGATCTGGCGGCCGTCGGTGAAGGCTACCGCTGCCGGTCCGTCCCACGGCTCCATCAGGGCGGCGTGGTATTCGTAGAAAGCGCGCCGGTCCTCGCCCATCAGCTTGTTGCCGGCCCAGGCTTCAGGGATCAGCATCATCATGGAATGGGCGAGGCTGTAGCCGCCCTGGAACAGGAATTCGAGCGCGTTGTCGAAGCAGGCGGTATCGGATTGGCCTTCGTAGGAAATCGGCCACAGCTTGGAGATGTCGTTGCCGAAAAGCTCAGAATCAACCGACGCTTGCCGGGCGGCCATCCAGTTGTTGTTGCCGCGCACCGTGTTGATCTCGCCATTATGCGCGACCATGCGGTAGGGATGCGCCAGCTTCCACGACGGGAAGGTGTTGGTGGAAAAGCGCTGGTGGACGAGGATCAGCGCCGTCTCGAAGCGCGGGTCGGCAAGGTCCTTATAATAGGCGCCGACCTGATAGGCCAAAAACATACCCTTGTAGACGATGGTGCGCGCCGACAGCGACACGCAATAGGCGCCGATATCCTTGTTATCGTTCTCGGCATAGATTCGGCCGGAAATGACCTTGCGCAGCAGATAAAGCCGCGCCTCATATTCCTCATCATCGTCGATATCGGGCGTGCGCCCGATGAAGACCTGGCGATGAAACGGCTCGGCGGCAACGATTTCGGGCGCCTTGGAGAGCGATGAATTGTCGACCGGCACATCGCGGAAACCGATCAGCGGCAAGCCTTCGGACTGCGCCGATTCGCGGATGATTTCGTCGATATGCGCCCGCATCGCCGCGTCCTGCGGCATGAACCAATGACCGACGCCATACTGGCCGGCAGGCGGCAGTTCGATGCCCTGCCCAGCCATCTCCTCGCGGAAAAAGCGGTCGGGCACCTGCACCAGCACGCCCGCGCCGTCGCCCATCAGCGGGTCCGCGCCGACCGCGCCGCGGTGGGTGAGGTTTTCGAGCATCGCCAGCCCGTCGACGACGATCTTGTGCGACTTTTCATTCTTCATCTGGGCGATGAAGCCGACGCCGCAGGCGTCATGTTCGCGGCTGGGATGATAAAGCCCCTGCGCGGCCATGCCGGCATCGGTTCGCAAAGGAGTGCGTTTGACGGTCGCCGCTTTCGTCTGCGCGGCCGGGCCGTTCGTCGCAGAAAGCGTCAACTCCGTCATCGTCTTCGTCCTTTTCCGGTCGGCCGCTGGCTGCGTCAGGAAGCATCAGGCTTCC
The DNA here is from genome assembly GCA_049647745.1 of Mesorhizobium sp. GTDB lineage: Bacteria > Pseudomonadota > Alphaproteobacteria > Rhizobiales > Rhizobiaceae > Mesorhizobium. The sequence goes on along the minus strand of JBARYG010000016.1, from coordinate 7,760 downwards.
CCCAAATGTGCGGCACGTATTGCGAAACCCAAAACCCTACAGGCATGCTATCGCGCGAGACCGACTGAACATCCCACCCGCCATCGTTCTGGCCGGAGGCGGGACCGGTCGCCTGCGCGCCGCTCGCAACAAAGTGCCCAAGGCGAAGATGATACGCCATTGAGCCTTGTCGTGGGCGAATAAATAAGACAGCAATGCTGTCCTAAATTTTATGGCAGAAACTTTTGACCGGCACAAGACCGATTCGCAAAAAACTTGGCATCGGCGCGACCGAAAATTACGCTCTGCACTTGAATGGAGAAATTTTCCGCCCGCCCGGCGCCCCCCCCGGCCTGGCCCAGCCCTTCTCGCCGTTCCAGCATCGCTGCCCGATCTGGCTTCACCGGTTTTTGAGGGGCTGGCCCTTGCGGAACCGGCAGCAAAGCCATCAAGGTCGCGCCGGCTTTTGAAATCCAGCATACGGACAGGCACATCGATGTTTTTTGCTTCCGACAATTGGGCCGGCGCCCATCCTGAAATCGCGGCGGGTCTTGCCGCCAGCACCGCCGGCTTTTCCACCGCCTACGGCGACGGCGACCTCGATCGTGCCGTCTACCAGCGCTTCAGCGAGATATTCGAGCGCGAGGTCGCGGTGTTTTTCGTGGCAACGGGGACGGCCGCCAATTCATTGTCGCTGGCCGCCTACAACAAGACCGGCGGGATTTCGCTGTGCCATCGCGAATCGCACGTGGTCGAAGACGAATGCGGGGCGCCGGAATTTTTCACAGGCGGCTCGCGGCTGCTGCCCGTCGACGGCGCGCTTGGCCACATCGATGCGAAAAAACTGGAACAGGCCCTGCAACGCCTCGCCCCGGAATTCGTCCATACCGGGCGCCCGGCGGCGATCACCATCACCCAATCCACGGAAGCCGGAACGGTTTACGGCCTCGATGCGATTTCGGAAATTTCGGCACTGGCCAAGCGGCACGGCCTGCCCCTGCATATGGACGGCGCACGCTTTGCCAACGCGCTGGTCTCGCTGGATACGACGCCGGCCGAAATGACCTGGAAGCGCGGCGTCGACATCTTGTCCTTCGGTGGCACCAAGAACGGCTGCTGGTGCGCGGAAGCGGTGGTGCTGTTCGACCTCGACAAGGCCAGGGAACTGGCCTTCCTGCGCAAACGTTCGGCCCAGTTGTTCTCCAAGTCGCGTTTCATCGCCGCCCAGTTCGACGCCTATTTCAAGGACGGCCTGTGGTTGGAAACCGCCCGTCATTCGAACGCCATGGCCGCGCGCCTCGCTGCGGTAATAGAGCGTGCGCCCTCGGCCCGGTTGGCGTGGCAGCCGCAGGCGAACGAGGTGTTCGCGATCCTGAAAAAAACCGACGCCGAAAAGGCTCAGGCGGCCGGGGCCGCGTTCTACGACTGGCACAGACCCGCAGGCTTTACCGACCCGATGGCCGACGACGAGGCGCTCTATCGCTTCGTCACCAGCTTTGCCACGACGGAAAGGGACGTCGACGCATTGGGCAAACTGCTCGCCGGATAAAGGCGGCATAGCCAAACAAAAAGGCGGCGCGGGATAAACCCACGCCGCCCCGTCTCGGGAGGAGACTTCTAAAAACAAGCTTTGACTTATGCCGCCGCCTTGGCCTCGATCTGCTTGGCGCTGGCCGGGGCGGAAGTGATCGCGATTTTGCGCGGCTTCAGTTCCTCGGGAATGTTGCGCTTGAGATCGACATAGAGCAGGCCGTTCTTCAGCACCGCGCCGGTGATGTCGACGTGATCGGCAAGCTGGAATCGGCGCTCGAAGGCGCGGCTGGCGATGCCGCGATAGAGCAGCTCTCCGCCCTCTTCATCGGCCTCTTCCTTGCGCTCGCCTTTGACAGTCAGCACATTGCGATGGGCCTCGATCGAAATTTCGTCTTCCGAAAAGCCCGCTACCGCCATCGAAATCCGATAGGCGTCGTCGCCGGTCTTCTCGATGTTGTAGGGTGGATAGGTGGTCTGCCCACCCTCGGGCTGGGCAAGCGAATCGAGGATCGTAAACAACCGGTCGAAGCCGACGGTCGAGCGATAGAGGGGGGAAAAATCAACATGACGCATAGTGTGTTCTCCTGTTGAGCAACATGGTTTGCGATTGGTCCGTGCCGAACCCGAAAACGGCGTATCGGCGTGGCCAGCGACCCCGATAGCGGCGGCCGCACACAACATTTGGGGGTCACCCGACGCCGTTTCAAGATTTTTTGCGCGGTAAAAAACGAAGCCCCCGCGCTCGCCTTCGATGAATGGCGGATGAACCGGATCTTCGGGCTACGTTCAGCAGGCAGGGGTTAGTTTGGCTTCAACGTCAACGAACAAGCGGCCCCGATAAAGGCCGCACCGAAGCCGATCTGGGTGTAACGTCCCTTCCCCCGGGTCGACAGAGGCCGGAAGCGCGCCGCAGGTCGCTTCCGGCCTTGCTTGTTTCGATCACCGTACGCCCTGACGGATGCAAAGTGGCGGTCTATCTCTTTGTTTGAGCACCGGATTTTCCCGAAAGCCGGATTTCACTCTTCGGCCCGATGCTCCAATGTCCATTTGCTTTTGGCCGATTTGCTTTCTATCACCATGCTAGGCCTGTCGAAGAACGGGCGCCAGATGCCAGCCCAAAGCGCCGAATGACGGATATCTTCCACGAAATCCCCGGAAACCCGGCGCCGAAAAAGGCGACGGGGGGCTTTTTTACCGCACGCGACGGCAAAAAAATCCGCTACGCGCATTTTGCAGCGACCGGTCGCCCGATGAAGGGAACGGTGGTCATCCTGCCGGGCCGCAACGAGTGCATCGAAAAATATTTCGAAACGATCCGTGACCTGTCCGGCAGGGGGCTGGGCAGCGCCCTGCTCGATTGGCGCGGCCAGGGCGATTCCGACCGCCTGATCCGCGACCGCCAGCGCGGCTATGTGAAGAGCTTTTCGGACTACGCCAATGACCTCGAACAATTCTTCGAGGAAGTCGTGCTGCCCGATTGTCGCGGCCCGTACTATATGCTGGCCCACTCCGCCGGAGCGCTGATCGCGCTGCTGGCCGCCCCTTCCATGGTCAACCGCGTGCGACGCATGGTGCTGATCGCGCCGTTCCTGGCGCTGCCGGGCCAGCGGGTTTCGATGAAGACCGTCTACCGCGTTACCTCGCTTCTGTGCCTGCTCGGCCTCGGCCGGCTTTACGCGGCGTGGGGGCCGCGCAAGGCAGGCGGCACGCCCTTCGAACAAAACAAGGTGACGTCCGATCCGGTGCGCCATGGGCGCAACACGCTGCTTTATGAAACCTGGCCGCAACTGGCGCTGGGCGGCCCGACCGTCAGATGGTTGCGGGCGGCGAGCAAGGCCGCCGAAACCGTGCGCAAGCCGGAATTCATGGCCCGCATCAACTTGCCAACGCTGGTGATCGCGGCCGGCGCCGACCGGGTCGTCTCCACACGGGCGGTCGAGGATTACGCGAGGCGTCTGCGTCTCGGCTCGCTGCTGACGATCGACGGCGCCGCCCATGAGATCCTGCAGGAGGCCGACCTTTACCGCGAGCAGTTTCTGGCAGCCTTCGACGCCTTTATTCCCGGCATAGACGACGGCACCCTGTAGGCGATCAGCCCTTGAGCGCGGCCATGGCGGCGGCGTGAAGCTCCGGGGTGGCGGCGGCAAGCACGTCGCCGCCCTTCTCCGCCGGCCCGCCGCCGAACGTTGTGATGACGCCGCCCGCCTTCTCGATGATCGGGATCAGCGCGACGATGTCGTAGGGTTTCAAGTCCGGATCGACGACGATATCGACGCTGCCCGAGGCCACCATGGCGAAAGCGTAGCAATCCACGCCATAGCGGGCGAGTTGCACCTGGCGTTCGAGACGGTCGTAGCACTCCCTCTCGTTCTTGCGCTTGAACAAGGCCGGCGTCGTCGTAAACAGCGTCGCATCGGCAAGGCGCGTCGTCTTGCGCGTGGCAAGCTTCCGCGGACCGCCAGGCCCCTCATAACGCGATCCCGACGCATTGGCGTAGAAAAGCTCGTTGGTGAAGGGCTGCGACATCATGCCGGCAACCGCATCCCCGTCGACCGTCAATCCGACCAGCGTCCCCCAGACCGGCACCCCGGAAATATAGGCGCGCGTACCGTCGATCGGATCGATCACCCAGACATGCCGGCTCCCCATGTTTTCGTTGCCGTATTCCTCGCCGAGAATGCCGTGGCCGGGGAACTCGGCATTGATCAGCGCACGGATGACGCGTTCCGTCTCGCGGTCGGCCTCCGTCACGGGGTCGAAACTGTCCTGCTCCTTGTTGGAAACCACGCCCTGCTTGCGAAAGCGCGGCAAGGTCTCGGCGGCCGCCGCCTGCGCGACCCGCCGCATGAACTCGGAAGAGATGTCCAATCCTGTCTCCTGAATGCGGGCTTGAAGGAGTTGCCGGTCTGGCCGGCTCCTGCGCCCTCTGTCTATGCGTATGAGCGATGTGGCAAAGTCGATTGGCCCGGTCGGAACTGGTTTATTCCGCCGCCAGCGGAAGGTCCATGAAATAAGGATCGGGCAACGCCATCAGGTCGGCGCTGAACCGCGCCAGATCATCGGCCAACGCGTCGAATCCCGCCGATTTCTGCAAGGTACGTTCGTTCATGTAGAGGCCGCGATTGACCTCGATCTGCAGCGCGTGCAGGTGCCGGGCCGGCCGGCCGTAATGCTCCGTGATGAAGCCGCCGGCGTAAGGCTTGTTGTGCGCGACGCTGTAGCCCATGGCAACGAGCATGCCGATCGCCGCGTCCGTAAGCATGCCCGATGCGGAGGTGCCGAAACGGTCGCCGACGATGAAATCGGGCCTGGCGCCGCTATCGCCGACGCGAATGCTAGCCGGCATCGAATGGCAATCGATCAGCACGGCGAAGCCGAAGGCGGCATGGGTTCGCGTCAAAAGCCGCTTCAGCGTATCATGGAACGGCTTGTAGACGGTTTCTATCCGGGCGACAGCCTCGGCGAGCGGCAGCCGTCCGGAATAGATATCCAGCCCCTCGCCCACCAGCCTGGGCACCGTACCCAGCCCGCCCGCCACCCGCGCCGAACGGATGTTGCAATAGGAAGGCACCGGATCGGAAAACATGCGCGGGTCCAGTTCCCACGGCTCCCGGTTGACGTCGAGATAGGCACGCGGGAAATTCGCCGCCAACATCGGCGCGCCGAGCGGCACGACGCTTCCGAACAATTCGTCGACATAGCAGTCCTCGGACCGGCGGATGGCGTTGCGGTCGAGCCGCGCCATGGCGAGAAACCGCTCGGGATAGTAGCGGCCGCTATGCGGCGAACTGAAGACGAAAGGAACGCGCTGTTCGGCGCACGAGCGGATTTCAAAGGGTGCAACGCCTGAAAAATCCTCCGCTGCCGTTTTCAATTGAAATCCACTCGCAAACATCGAAACACCATGCCGCGACCGTGCCATTCCAAACAGCGCATGTCCAGCATTTCGGCGGCAGGGGTGGCGCCGCAACCACATCCCCTCCCACCTTTATTCACTTGATCTTTACCGTCGCGCCTTCATATACGGGATGGTTAACAAGGCTGCCCTGCGGCAATCTTGGGTGATTCGGACGGGATACGATGGCACGCATTCTTCTGGCGGAAGACGACGACGATATGCGTCGCTTCCTGGTCAAGGCGCTGGAACGCGCCGGATACCATGTCAGCGATTTCGATAATGGCGCCAGCGCCTACGAGCGCTTGCGCGAGGAGCCGTTTTCCCTGTTGCTGACGGATATCGTCATGCCGGAAATGGACGGGATCGAACTGGCGCGTCGCGCCACCGAGATCGATCCGGACCTGAAGGTGATGTTCATTACCGGCTTCGCGGCGGTAGCGCTGAACCCGGACTCCAAAGCTCCGAAGGACGCCAAGGTGCTGTCCAAGCCCTTCCATCTGCGCGATCTCGTCAACGAGGTCGAGAAGATGCTGCAGGCGGCCTGAGCCGCCAAACGGGCTGCCGGGCAGGACAAACCGCGCCATCCACATGCGGTGTTCGTTTCATGCCGACGGCTATTGACGCGCTGCATCAAAAGTGGTGTAAGCCCGGCGTCGGATGGGCGTGTAGCTCAGCGGGAGAGCACTGCATTGACATTGCAGGGGTCACAAGTTCAATCCTTGTCACGCCCACCATCCAAATTCTCTGATTAAACAAGAGCTTATCAGAGGAACACCAGCCAACAGAATGCAACGCAATTCGTCGCTGTCACACCACGGTCACAGCGTGAGGCATTGCAATGGCTACTATCCGCAAACGGAACGGAAAATATCAGGTACAGGTGCGTCGTCAGGGTTGCGCGCCGATCTCGAAAACATTTCTGAAACTGGACGACGCAAAAGCATGGGCACGACTGACGGAAGTTGAAGTCGATCAAGTCGGTCTGCCGGTTGATCCCCGAGTGCTGGCGAAAACGACCGTTGGCATGATCCTTGAACGCTATCGCGACGAAATCACCGTCAAGAAGCGCGGCCGCGAGGTTGAAACGCTGGTTGTGGATGCGATGCTGCGTCAGCCTTGGTGCAAACGGTCACTGGCGCAGATCGACAGCGCAACATTTGCGGAATATCGCGACACTCGTTTACGTTCTGTCCAGCCGTGCACTGTCAAACGTGAACTTGGCATCCTGCAACATGCTTTCGACATCGCCGCACGGGAATGGTCGATACCGTTGCGCGTCAACCCGCTCAAATCCATCACCAAGCCCACTGTATCGAATAGGCGCGACCGGCGTTTGCGGGATGGTGAACTCGACAAGCTGTTGAAGGCCGCCGGAAAGACACGAAATCCGTTCATTCTTCCTGTCGTCCGCTTCGCGTTGGAAACGGCGATGAGGCGAGGTGAAATCCTTGCCCTTCGCGTTCGCGATGTGGACATAGAACGCTGCACCGCGACAATCAGGATTTCAAAGAACGGCCATTCGCGAACGATCCCGCTGTCAACGCTGGCAGTCGCCATTCTCGAAACGACGATTGCCGTGATGAGCGACGATGCCAAGGCCAGCAATGAGCGCATCTTTCCGATAACGCCCCTTGCCCTCCGTCTCGCATGGGACAGGCTGACGAAACGAGCAAAGATTGACGACCTGCATTTCCATGATCTTCGCCATGAAGCTATCAGCAGATTTTTCGAGAAGGGCCTTACCGTGCCGGAAGTCGCGTCGATCAGCGGCCACAGGGACATAAGAATGCTGCTTCGATACGCTCACGCCGACAAGGGGAAACTGGCCAAGAAGTTGAACGGCTGAGAATGTAAGCATTCGATGAGCAATGCAGAGCAGCGCGCGCAACGACGCCGAAAACGGCGTGGCGATGGGTATCCCATCGTCCATGCCGCGTTCGCTTGGCCCAGGGTTGCGGCTGCGTTAATCGCAGGCGCGCATTCTTTCAATGAAAAGCGTCGGCAAATCAGATAACGGAAGGCAAAGGTGCATGGCCGACGAAAAGGACTGGGAGAAGGCTTTGGAACTTAAGGAAGGATATATCGAAGATTTTGTAAGTGGTGTGGCGGTGAAGGCGACCCCGGAAGAGATCGACGCAGTTCAAGTTTTTTCCAGGCTATTGGTGGAGGATTACGGTTACCCGAAAGCCCATATCCGGACGCGACCACAGTGGCGTGTCAAAGTGGTCTGCCCCCTGAAAAGTGGTCCTCCCTGAAGTAGGCTATTTAGTCTGAGAGAGGACGTTGGAATGCCCCAGAAAAAGCACAAACCCGAAGAGATCGTGGCGAAGCTGCGCCAGGTCGATGTTCT
>JBARYG010000015.1:0-28477 GCA_049647745.1 Mesorhizobium sp. | reverse complement strand
GCGGAGGATAGGCCTTGGAGATCACGCTGATATTGGCGGTGTTGATGTCCTTCTGCTCGCTGGTCTGCTTGGCGCGCAAGAGGAACGCTTCGTAGACGGCGCGCTTGGCATTGGCGTCGCGTTCCAGTTCGCGCGCGGTGACGAGGTCGCCGTTGACGTCGCCGCTGCGCACCTTCAGCTGTGCCAGTCGCGACGCCAGCTGCTGTTCAAGCTGCACCGCGCGTGTCAGGTCGGTTTGCAACGACGAGGCGATGCGCCGCAATTCGGCGGCAATACGCTCGCGTGCGCCGGCAAGCTGGGCATCAAGCGCGAGCCGCTCCGGATGGCGCGGCCCGAGCCGGACATCGGCCCGGTCGGCCTCCTGCTTCAGCTTGGCATATTGCGAGCGAAGATCGTTCATCGCGTCGGAGCTGATTTCCTCGGGCAAAGTGCCGGCGACCACCGAATCGACGCTGACGGCACGCGCCGACGCCGCCTTGGCGTTGAGTTCGAGCGTGCGGGCGCGGGCGACGGTCAACTGGTCGTTAAGCTTCACCAGTTCGTCGTCGGAGATGAGCCGCCCTTGCGCGTCGACCAGGTCGTGCTCGGCCTTGTAGGTCTCCACCTTGCGCTCGGCCGTCTCCACAGCCTTGCGCAGTTCGTCGAGACGCCCGGTCAGCTCGTCGGTGGCACGGCCCGCCGTATCGGATTGCATCTTGCCATATGTCTGGAGAAAGACGTCGGCCATCGTATTGGCGATAAGCGCCGATTTCTCGCCGTTTTCGGTCTTGGCGCCGATGCTGATGACGAAGGTCTTGCTGCCGCGCTCCACCGTCAGGCTTTCGGCCAGATTGCGAATGACGAGCGCGTGCAGGCGATCTTCACCCTGCGCGCCCGGCGCATCGTCGCGCGAAAGCACCGAGCGGATCAGCGTCATCACGCCGGGAAAGCCCTGTCCCTGCCCGTTGAATTCCGGGTCGTCGAAGAGGTTGAGCTTCTGGGCGACCTGATCCAGCACGGTGCTGGAGGTCAGCACCCGGACCTGGTTTTCGACGATCGCGAGCGTGGTATCGGAGGCGATGCCCGACTGGGTAAGATCATGGTCGGTGATCTGCAGGTTGCGCGGGTCGGCGATCAGTTCGGTGGTGGCTTCGAACTTCTTGGGCGTCGACAGCGCGACCAGAACGCCCAGCAGCGCGCCGACAAGCGTCGTGGCGACAATCAGCTTCTTCGAGCGGGCAACGCCACCGATCACCTTCATCGGATCGATCAGCGGTTTCCATCGCTGACCGTCGTCGTAACCGCGCGGGGGCGACGCGGCACCAGTAATTTCAGTCACGCCGGGGATGTCTTCATCGGGTTCTGCGGGTTGCGGCACCGATTGCGCCTCGCGCCGCGCGCGAGCTTGGCGATGGCGCGCGACCGCATCCTCATGCCCAGCGGGTCTGACCTCATCGTCGGCCGAAAGAAGCGACAGAACTGGCCCGGCGACGTCAGTAGCTTGCTCGCCCTGATCGAACGCCAGCAACGAGCGGCCACGGCTTCGGTCTTCACGATCTTCCCTCTCGAACATGGCTTGAGGCTTTACTTCCGGCAGCATGCGAACGGCACGCGCCATTCGTTAAGCCACGCTAAACAGGCATAGGAAACAAATGGTTAATTTCCGCCGTCGCAGGCCGATATTCCTGCGGAATCGTTGCCGCATAAAATGCAACTTGCCCCCCAACACGGCGCGTTAAACTTTGCGCCGTATGGTGGCCCAAACCAAGATGCAACCATGACGCAGGCCAGCGACATCACTCACAAACGCGGCGTCGACCGGCTCGGGACCTGGCTGGCCGAGCGACGCGGGGTTGTCTACGACTATCTGTCGGCGATAAGCGGCGCCGGCGGGAGGCTGGTGTTTTCCCTTATCTATTTCATTGCGCTGGCCAACACGCTTTCCATCGCCGAATTCGGCATGTTCGCCACCGCCTCGGCCGCCGGCGTGATGCTGTCGCGCGTGCTGGCCTTCGGCTTCATCTCGGCGCTCTACCGAACGGCGACCAAGCGCCCCAACCTGATCGGCACGTTTACGGCGGGCTTCATCGTGCTTTCGCTGCTGTCGCTGCCGGTACTGGCGGCCGCTTCCTACGGGGTCTACCTGCTTTTCTTCGCGGCCAGCATGGCGCTGCCGCTGTTTGCCGCGGTGGTGTTTGCCGAGGCGCTTTTATGGAGGCCGGTCGAGGTGGCGATGATCGTCAACAACGGCCTCGGCAAATTCGGCCGCGCGGCCCTGCTGTCGATCCTGACCTCGGTGCTGCGGGCGCTTGGCGCGGTGCTGTTCATGTTTTCAGCACAGCATTCGCTGGCTACGTGGTCTTGGTATTATATCGGTGCCAACGCCGCCTCGCTGCTGCTTGCCTTCGGCGTGTTCTACCCGCGCCAACGGCTCCGGCTGCGGCTGGAAGTCTATTGGCGCAGGCTTACCGATTCCGTCTATGTCGCCTGCGCGGAAGTGCTGTTCTACCTGCAGATGGAATTCGACAAGCTGCTCGTGCTGGCGATCGGCGGCCCGCATCTGGCCGGCGTCTACGCCATCATCATGCGGCTGGTCGACCTGACGGCCATTCCGATCCGTACCTTCTCGATGATGCTGGTGCAGAAGATGATGCGGACCCCGGCCATTCTTTCCCGGCTGGCGGTCCGATGCGGCATCGAAGGTGGCGTGTTCCTCGTCTCGACGCTGGGGCTTCTGGCACTGGGCACCGTATTGCATTTCTTCCCGACGGCACTTGGCCACAACGTCGCCGAGGCCGCACCGCTCATCCTTTTGGCAATCTGCATTCCGGGGTTGCGCAATCTGGTCGAGTATCAGGCCGAGCTTCTGTTCGCGCGAGGCCAGACACTGGTGCGAGCCCTCAACCTTGCCCTGCTTGCCGGCGCAAAGGCGGTGCTTTTGACCTATGTGCTGACACGGATCACCGAGACGCCCGATCTGGTGCTATCGCTCAATCTCGTTTTCCTGTTGCTCTATCTTGCGTCCGCGCTGCTCACCTATTCGGCGATGCGCCAGCCGCCAAAGGCGGTTTAAACCAAGTTCATCAACCGGCGGATGCGGTCGGGATCGACGCCGAGGAAGGACTGCACGCCGACCGCCGCCTGCTCGGGCGCCATCGAGGCGACGAAGGCACGGAATTCGTCATCGGAAAGAGCCTGCCCGAACCAGTGGACGTGGCAAAACTCCTCGGAGCCGTGAAAATGGCCGGCACCGTCCAGAACTTCATCGACATAGCGGCCATAAACCATGCATTCGGAGAATTTCCGGCTGGAACCGAGCACCTCGATCCAGTTTCGGCCGTGCTGTTCCTCGATCCGCCGGCACATCGCCGAGATCGTTTCGCGCCGCCAGGCGATCAGCGTTGAGATATAATCGTGCGGCGATACCGCCGGAGCCGCGATACCCAAGGCCAGGCCCGCATTACGCGACCATAGGCGATGGTCGTAGCGCACCTCGTCTTCCATGGTGTTGTCGCGGCGAAACAGGCGGACCTTCCCGTCGCGCCAGAAAGCGCTGCAATCGAACGGTTTCACGAAGACGACGTCGGAATCGCAAAACACCAGCACGTCCTGCGGCACATGCGCGGCGATGGCGATGCGGCGCAATTGCTGGACATGCCAGCCGCGCAAGGGCTTGGTTTTCCAGCTCAGCCACAGGCGGCGGCGAAACAGGCTCGACGGATCGCTGAACGGGCGCAGCCAACCGGGCAGAAGCTCGCGCTCGTCGACGACGGTGCGGCGCGGCCCCTGTAGGCAACGAAACAACGCCATGTCGCGATGCTCGACCAGGATGTAGTGGTGCGCAAACCCCATGACATGGCGGTCGAGCGTTTCGCAGAGCAGGCGGCAGCGCTCGAAATCCTGCACATAGCTGGGCGTGACGATCGCCGCATTCGGGCTCGACGCCAGCGATACGGGTTCGACATCGGCTTGCGGCGCAAACCGGCTGTTCACCGATTTCCCCCTACTGGTTCGGGCTTGCTGAAAAGCTTCTGGCAGACCACCCGCCATAAGAACAACGGGTTGCCGACGACATAGCGGCGCCATAACCGGCGCGGCTCGATTGCCAGCCTGAACACCCATTCGAGCCGCAACCGGCGCAGCCACAGCGGCGCACGCGGCACGGTGCCGCTGAGGAAATCGAGCAGCGCACCGACGGCGATCGGCAGCGTGCAGTGGCGCGCGTCGATATGGCGGGCGATCCACAATTCCTGCCGCGGCACGCCCATGGCGACGAGCAGGATGTCGGGGTGCAGTTCGGCGATGCGGCTGACGATGCCAGCCTCTTCATTGGCCGAAAAATAACCGTTGTGGATGACCTCCAGCCGATGCTGCGGCGCAATTCCGGCAAGCCGCCTCGATGCGGCTTCGGCGATCTCGGGCGAAGCGCCGAGCAGGCCGACCGTCAACGGCCGGGTCGAAGCCTCGAGGAAGGCCGGAACGAAATCGGTGCCATTGAGATTGGCCGGGAACGACGAACCGTAAAGAAGCCGCGCCGCAATATCGACGCCGACGCCGTCGGGAAGGATGAGGAAATCGTCCAGCGCTTCGGCGAAAGCGGTGTCGGTGTAAGCGATGTTGGCGTTATGGGCGTTGAGGAACGTGACCTTGGTGAAGCGCCGTTCGCCAAGCAGACGCGACAACAACGCGATCGCCTCGTCCCAGCCGATGCTGACGACGGGTACGCCAAGCACCGTCTTGCGATCATGCGGGCCGAAGGCTGCGCGGGCGGCATGCATGTTCATGCGAACGCCTCCTGCCGAACATGGCCGAGCGCCCGCAGACCCTTGCCGATCGCCGTATCCAACTGGCGCAGTTGTTGCCGGTGAAAGGCCGCCCCGTCGCCATCGGCCGGCCTTGAGGCGACTGTTGCCTCCAGCGCGCTGGCGAAAGCCACCGGATCGTCGGTCACGACGCAGTTTTCCGGGCGATGGCCGATGCCGCGCAGGGACCGCGTGGTGGCCACCGAAGGCAGGCCAAGCTCGAAGGTCTCGATGGTTTTCAACTGCACGCCGCTGCCCGACGTGCTGATCAAGGGGATGACGGCGGCCGAACGCACGAAGGCCTGCGCGTCCGGCACGCGTCCGACGAAGCTGACGCCGGGGTGCGGCGACTTGATCCCTGCCGGCATGCTGCCGGCGATCTTGATGCGGAAATCCGGCCGCAGGTGCGGCACCACCCGACCCAGGAACCAATCGAGGCCGATGCGGTTCGGCTGCCATGTCCACGTGCCGATCAGGGCGGCGTCGCATTCGATCCGGCGCGGGCCTTTGGCCGGCGCGGCGGCGCGGGTCGTCAGCGGCAGCACGGCCGAGCGCTCGTCCGAGGCGACGCCCAACGCAGCGCGATCCTCCTCGGCCAGCGTAAAGACAAAACGCGCCTTTCGGCAAAGCCGCTCCTCCACCACCTTCAGCAGCCGGGCCTCGCGGGAATAAAGCAGCCGCTCCGGCAGATTGCGGGCGGCTTCGGCATTCTCATGGGCAGAAAGGTGCTCGACATTGTGGGCGACGAAAATCGACGGGAGGTCAGCGAAAAGCCGCTCGAAGGCGCCGGCGAACTGGACCGAATTCAACACATAGCCGTCGAACGGCCCGGCACGCTCCATGGCGGCGTGGATTTCCGCATCGGGCACCACGCGCAGCTTGGCCGAGGCGAAGGTAAGACCCGATGCAAGCGCCTTCCCGACCCAGGCCAGCTTTTGCACGGTCGATGCGCTTTCGGTGCGCACGTCTATCGAACCCAGCACGATCGTATTTTGGGGATCGACGGCGGGCTTTCCCGGCCAGGTGAAGCCGATGACGGAGACGCGCACGCCTGCCCGGCGCAATGCCTCGATGATTGCCCCATTGGCAATCTCATATCCGGAGGCGAGAGCGCCATCGGGAACGATCGATGTGGCAAACAACAGATGCATCGGGCCTATCCTGACGACGAGCCAATAGCAAAGCTGGGTGAACTGCCGATTAAAAGCGAGTCTCGGCCATACCCGGATCAAGGATTTTCTGTCGGAACCGCGCAAGGTGATTAACGAAACGTTATCGACACAGGTGCTACCCACAACCGAAACCACGCGGCTTGACTGAGATGAACGTTATTTTGCCATCGGACGGCTCGGTATCGATCGAGGGCCAATCGCCGGAGCTTGTCGCCGGGGCGATCGAGGTGGTGATCACCTTGCCGACCTTCAAACGGCCGGTGCAGGTCCTGGACACGCTGGATTCGCTTCGCCGGCAGGAAACATCACGCCGCTTCGCCATCGTCCTGATCGAGAACGAGGCCGAGGCGCGCGAGGGCGCAAAGGCGGCGCTGCCGCTGTTTATGAGCGGGGCGTTGACCGGAATGGTCATCGTCGCATACCGCCGCGGCAATTGCAGCGCCTACAATGCCGGCTGGCAGACCGCCCTCACCCATTTCCCCAATTTCAAACACCTGCTGGTCATCGACGACGACGAACTGGCCGAACCGCAATGGCTTGAACGACTATGCCGGACTGCCGAGACGCTTCCGGCCGATATCGTAGGCGGCCCGCAGGTGCCGCTGTTTACCGAAGCCCGCGATGAAAAATGGGGCGAGCACCCTGTGTTTGCACCACCTTACCGGCAGACGGGGCTGGTACCGGCGCTTTATTCGTCCGGCAATCTTCTGGTCGGCCGGACCGTGCTTCTGGCCATGGGTCCGCCGTTCCTCGACCTGAAGTTCAATTTCATGGGCGGGGGCGATTCGGACTTTCTCAGCCGCTCGGCACAAAAAGGCTTCGCGCTCGGCTGGTGCAGCGAGGCGCGAACCAAGGAGATCGTGCCGACGCGGCGTACCGAGGCCGACTGGATCCGGGCGCGAAGCCTGCGCAACGGCGTCATCTCCACCCTGGTCGAAAAGAAAAAGCGCGCCGGTACGCCGCTCGCCCGCACCAGAGTGATCCTCAAAAGCCTGGCGCTGCTTGCCGCCTCGCCGTTTCGCGCGCTTCTCAGGCTGATGCGGACGGGATCGACGACGACCGTGCTTTACCCGGTTCATGTCGCGATCGGCCGCGTGCTCGCCGAATTCGGATACGCCAATGAGCAATACCGCCAGCCTGAAAAGAACTGAGCACGCGCCGCTCAGCGCCGCCTTTACCCGCGAAGGCGTCGCCACCGCCATAGCCGCGCTGCTGTTGACGATCGTGCTGGTCTCGTTCAGGCCTTTCCAGCCGGACGGCTCGGGCACCAGCGGCAGCGATATCGTCAACCAGATCGGCTTTGGCGCGCTCGGCGCCATTTCCGCCTTTTGCCTGCTCACCCTTGCCGACCCGCGCACCGTCCGGTCGCTGCTCAGCCCTTCCTGGCTGGTGATGCTTATCTTTTTCGGGCTGTCGGTCAGCCGCGCGATCGATCCTGCGTCGGCACTGCGCGCGGCTTCCTTCACGCTGATCGGCATCATGACGATGGCGACGGTGCTGGCGCTACCTCGCGATGCGGAAGCGTTTTCGAAGGTGCTTGTCTTTACCGCCGCCGTCGTCATCGGCCTGTCCTATATCGGGCTGGTCGTGTTTCCGAACGAGGCGATGCATACGGCAAATTCCAGCGAACCTGACCAAGCCGGCCTGTGGCGCGGCGTGTTCACACACAAGAACATCGCCGGGCCGGTCATGGCCTGCTTCAGCTTCGCGGGCCTCTATCTGTTCCGGCGCGGCCGCAGATGGGCAGGTGCGGCCATCTTCATCGCCGCCATGATCTTCATCCTCAACACCGGCTCCAAGACCACAGCCGCCGTGGTGCCGCTTTCGATCCTGATCGTCATGCTGCCTGGTCTGATTGGCATGCGGCTCGGCACGCCGATCCTGTTCGGGCTGGCCATCGTCACCACGGCCATCGGCACACTGGGCATTGTTTTCCTGCCGCCGCTAAGCCATCTGGCGGCTACCTATTTCCCCGACCTGACCTATACGGGACGCACCACGATCTGGGAGTTCGCCGGCGAAATGCTCGCCCAGCGGCCATGGACCGGCTACGGCTACGACAGCTTCTGGGGTTCGCCGATGCTACTTAACCAGGACCAGCCCTTCGACCGCGCCTGGGACGTGCGCAACATCGTTCACGGCCACGACGGCTATCTCGACATCGCCGTCATCATGGGCATTCCGGCCCTTTGCGTGGCCGCCTACACCTTCGTCTATGCGCCGATGCGCGATTACATGCGCATTCCGCTGCGCAAGGAAAACATCTGGCTCGGCGATTTCTTCATGATGGTGGTGCTGTTCACCGCGCTCAACGCCTTTCTGGAGAGCTTTTTCTTCCGCCGCGCCGATCCGGTCTGGATGCTTTTCGTCCTGGCGGCGTTCGGCCTCAGGCAAGTTTCGCTTCGGCCAATCCCGGTCCGGGGCTTTCCCCACGCCGCATAAGGCCCTAAGGAACGGCTTTCTGGAGGATCAAATGACGATCAGGCTCGTTCTCGCTGGCTGCGGCAATATGGGTTACGCCATGCTTTCCGGCTGGATAAACGCCGGCAAACTGGCGGCGGCCGAAGCCTTCGTGGTCGAGCCGAACGCAGACCTGCGCAAGCGCGCGGAGACACTGGGCTGCCGTGTCGCCGCCGAAGCGGCGGGCATTCCGGCCGACGCCGTGCCGCAACTGGTGGTGATCGCGGTGAAGCCGCAGGTCATCCGCGAGGTAATCAAGGCCTATACACGCTTCGGCGACGGTCGCACGACCTTCGTCAGCATCGCGGCCGGCACCCCGGTCGCCACCTTCGAGGAAGTGCTGGGCAATCAAGCGCCGATCATGCGCTGCATGCCCAACACGCCGGCAGCGATCGGCAAGGGCATGATGGTCCTGTTTTCCAACAGGCTCGTATCCGACGAGATCAAGCGCGTCGTTGCCGACTTGCTTTCAGCCAGCGGCAAGGTGACCACCATCAATGAAGAGAGCCTGATGGACGCGGTGACGGCGGTTTCCGGGTCCGGGCCGGCCTACATCTTCCATTTCATCGAGGCGCTCACGGCTGCCGCGCAAAAAGCCGGCCTGCCAGCCGAAACGGCCAGGCTGCTCGCCATGCAGACCGTCTATGGCGCGGCCTCGCTCGCCGCCGAAAGCAAGGAAGAGCCGGGTACGCTGCGCCAGCAGGTCACCAGCCCGAACGGCACCACGGCGGCGGCCCTTGCCGTGCTGATGGGGGAAGACCGGCTGACGAACCTTTTAACCGAAGCGGTCGAGGCGGCACGGCTAAGGTCGATAGAACTGGGGAAATAGCCCCGTTCAGGCTTTCCCGTACAGCATCTCGTCCTGGCGCTTGCGCAGCGCGAAAAGCCGCGTGGTCGGGTCGGGCGAAGCGTTGTCGGTAGTCAGCAATTCGCCCTTCTTTACCGGCTTCAGCACCTTGCCGCCTTCGAGCAGGCCGACGGGAACCGCGTGTTGCGCGCGCGCCTCGCCGACGGTCATCGTCCACGAGCGGTAGCAGGTTTCGCCGATGGCATCGAAGGTCTCGCCGGCGGCGAGATCGCGCTTGGCCACCGCGCATACCTCGGCCACCGGGCGCGGCAACGGCACCATGTCGGGCTTGCCATGCAGGATAATGCGCGCCGCCGTCAGCGGCACTTCCAGCGAGGTCAGGTGATAGGGACGGAAGAAGCTGTAATAGGGGCCATGGCCGATATGCAGGTCGTCCATGCGTTCGACGATGCGCGGATGCGTCGCCTCGACGATGACGAAAACGCCGGGCGCGACACCCTTGCCGACCGTATAATCGACCACGCCCTTCTTAAGCAGGATGCCTCCATCCTCGCGCGGTATCAGCACTTTGGCCAGCGAATCCCGGTCGGCCTTGGGGCCGTGCATGCCGGGCACGTCGGGCACCAGCCCGGTGGCGTTGGCGATGGCGCACATCTCGACCATGGTCTTGGACCCGTCGACGAACTCGACCAGCATGCGCGGGTTCATGTTGCGGCGGGTCGCTTCCTCGCGATAGTCGTCGGGCACCGCATCGTGGTTGAGCGGGTTGTTCTTGCCCTTGCCGGCCGAAACGATGGTATAGCCCAAGGCCGTTGCGAACTCGATCAGTTCCATGCAGGAAGACGGCTCGTCGCCGGCGCCGACCGAATAGACGACGCCCAGCCGATCGGCCTCCTGTTTGAGCAGGCAACCGATGGTGACGTCGGCCTCGACGTTCATCATCACCACATGCTTGCCATGCTCCATCGCCGATAGGCAGAAATCGGCGGCGACCCCCGGCTTGCCGGTGGCATCGATGACCACGTCGATCAGCGGATTGGTGACCAGCATTTCGTTGGAGGTGATGGCAATCCGGCCGGCCTCGATCGCCTCCGTCACCTTCGAAGCCGTATCGGCCTCGCGCGCCATGGCCTCGTCGCCATAGGCGATACGGATCGCATGGCGCGCCGTATGCGGGCGGCGCGTCGAAACCGCGCAAACCGAGATACCGGGCATAAGCATGCCCTGCGTCACCAGGTCGGTGCCCATCTCGCCCGAGCCGATGACGCCGATGCGCACCGGGCGATTCTCAGCCGCACGCTTGGCGAGGTCACGGGCAAGCCCGGTCAAGGCGACATTGGTCATGACGACATCCGCTGCTGGCGCGGCATGGTGCCCGCAAGCCGAACGCCCGCCGTTTCGGAAAGGAATGGTGCTGCCAGAGAGGATTGAACTCTCGACCTCTCCCTTACCAAGGGAGTGCTCTACCACTGAGCTACGGCAGCATCTCGAACGCGGCGCTTCTGCCACATCACTTCCGGAAGCGCAAGTTATGTGTGTAATCTTAAAGTCGCATGTTTGCCGGACATGCGCACGCCATATTCGCGGCTATGGCTCGCCGCTGATGCCGGGGACGAAACGATGACCGCAAAAGAGAGCGAACCGAACGACGCCGCCGCGCGGCGCAAGGCACGGCTGGCCGAGGCACTGCGCGCCAATTTGCAGCGACGAAAGAAGCAATTGCGCTCGCGCCGGACGGGCCAGGCTGATGACCGCCGAGACGGCCTGCTGACCTCCGGGCAAACAAAAAATGACTGAACGGGCCATGGCGATTGGCTCAATCAAGACGAAATCCTATTTCTTGAACCGCAGCCGCCGATAGTCTAGACGGACCAACCTCAACCGATTGAAACCGGCTTTCCTGCCGGAAGGATTGTTTCTTTATGGATCGCATCAGAATCGTCGGCGGCAACCAGCTTGCCGGTACCATTCCGATTTCGGGCGCGAAGAACGCCGCCCTGCCGCTGATGATCGCCTCGCTGCTCACCGACGACACGCTGACGCTGGAAAACGTGCCGCATCTGGCCGATGTCGAGCAACTCATCCGCATTCTCGGCAATCATGGCGTCGACTATTCGGTCAACGGCCGCCGCGAAAGACAGCATGAGGGTTATTCGCGAACCATCAATTTTTCCGCCCGCAACATCGTCGACACGACCGCGCCCTACGAACTGGTGTCGAAGATGCGCGCCTCGTTCTGGGTTGTGGGGCCGCTTCTGGCGCGCATGGGCGAAGCCAAGGTTTCCCTGCCCGGCGGCTGCGCCATCGGCACGCGGCCGGTCGACCTGTTCATCGAGGGCCTCGCGGCGCTGGGTGCGGAGATCGACGTCGAGAACGGCTACGTCATCGCCAAGGCGAAGAACCGGCTGAAAGGCAACCGCTACGTGTTCCCGAAGGTTTCCGTCGGCGCCACCCATGTGCTGATGATGGCCGCGTCGCTGGCCAGGGGCGAAACCGTGCTCGAAAATGCCGCCTGCGAGCCGGAAGTGGTCAATCTGGCCGAATGCCTCAACGCCATGGGCGCGAAGATTTCGGGCGCCGGCACGCCGACCATCACCATCGACGGCGTCGAAGCGCTGTCGGGCGCCCGCGTTCGTGTCATCCCGGACCGCATCGAGACCGGCACCTATGCCATGGCTGTCGCCATGACCGGCGGCGACGTCGTTCTGGAAGGGGCGCGGCCCGACCTGTTGCAGACCGCGCTCGACGTGATCGGGCAGACCGGGGCCGAGATCACGCCGACCAATGCCGGTATTCGCGTTCGCCGCAATGGCGCGGGTATCGCCCCCGTCGACATCACGACCGAGCCTTTCCCCGGCTTTCCGACCGATCTGCAGGCGCAATTCATGGGCCTGATGACCATGGCCAAGGGAAAATCTCGTATCACCGAGACGATCTTCGAGAATCGCTTCATGCATGTGCAGGAACTGGCCCGGCTCGGCGCACGCATCACGCTTTCCGGGCAGACGGCGATTGTTGACGGCGTGTCGACGCTGAAGGGCGCGCCGGTCATGGCAACCGACCTGCGCGCCTCGGTTTCGCTGGTCATCGCGGGCCTCGCCGCCGAAGGCGAAACGACGGTCAACCGGGTGTATCATCTGGATCGCGGTTTCGAGCGGCTGGAGGAGAAGCTTTCCGGCTGCGGCGCCGTCATCGAGCGGATTTCAAGCTGATGCGCCACGGTTGCGCTGCCGGCTAAGACCGCCTAACAAAAGGCAGGCAGAAACCTTCGCAGGTGCGAAATCCGTATGGACGCTCTCAAGCTCATCGCGCTCGATGATCAGGATCTGGGCATCATCTCGGCCTGCGTGCAGGATGCCGTAATGAAGGTCGGGGATCTCGAATTCCTGCCGACGATGAAGCGCTTCGTCATTCCCATGAACCGCTTTGCATGGGAGAAGAAATCCAGCTTTTTTCGCCGGCACAACGAGCGGCGGCAAAGCGTTCTGCATTTCGACCGGGTTCTCGGCGCCAAGCTCAGCGGAATTTCGCGCGACAAACCGGATGAAGTGCTGTCGCTGCTGGCGATCAGCTTCGTGCCGCTGGGCGAGCCGGCCGGCATCGTCGAACTGATTTTCGCGGGCGACGGCGCCATCATGCTTGAGGTCGAATGCATCGAGGCACGGCTCGCCGATCTGGGCAGCGCCTGGGAAGCGGCATCCCGCCCCAGGCACGGAAACTGAGTACAGCATGGCTATTACCCTTCGCCAGTCGGATGTCGATTTCGAGCAGCGCTTTTCAGCCTTTCTCACCACCAAGCGCGAGGTTTCCGCCGACGTCGATGCGGCGGTGCGTGACATCATCGCGCGGGTACGCGCCGAGGGCGATGCCGCGCTGATCGACTATAGCCAAAGGTTCGACCGCGCCGACCTGGGCAGCCTCGGCATCGCCGTATCGAAAGAAGCCATCGCCAAGGCCTATGCCGATGCCGATCCGGCAACCGTCGAGGCGCTGAAATTCGCGCGCGACCGCATCCATGCCCACCACAAGCGCCAGATGCCGAAGGACGACCGCTATGTCGACCCGATCGGCGTCGAACTCGGCTCGCGCTGGACGGCGATCGAGGCGGTCGGGCTTTATGTGCCGGGCGGCACGGCAAGTTATCCAAGTTCGGTGCTGATGAACGCCGTACCCGCGCTGGTCGCAGGCGTCGAGCGCATCGTCATGGTGGTTCCGGCGCCCGGCGGCGTCATCAATCCGCTGGTGCTGGTGGCGGCCGATCTCGCAGGCATTTCGGAAGTCTACCGCGTCGGCGGGGCGCAAGCCGTCGCCGCCCTCGCCTATGGCACCGAAACGATCAGGCCGGTGGCCAAGATTGTCGGCCCCGGCAACGCCTATGTCGCCGCAGCCAAGCGGCAGGTATTCGGTACGGTCGGTATCGACATGATCGCCGGGCCGTCGGAAGTCCTTGTGATCGCCGACCGCGACAACGATCCGGACTGGATCGCAGCCGATCTTCTGGCGCAGGCCGAGCACGACCAGGCGGCCCAATCGATCCTCATCACCGACGACCCGGCTTTTGGAACCGCGGTCGAACAGGCCGTGGAGAGGCAATTGCCGCAGCTTTCCCGAACAGCGACGGCGGCGGCAAGCTGGCGCGATTTCGGCGCGATCATTCTGGTCGACACGTTCGAAGACGCGCTGCCGCTCGCGAACAGAATTGCCGCGGAGCATGTGGAACTCGCCATCGCAGACGCCGAAAACTTCCTGGCGCGGCTGCGCAACGCCGGCGCCGTCTTTCTCGGACGCCATACGCCCGAAGTCATCGGCGATTATGTCGGCGGCTCAAATCATGTGCTGCCGACGGCGCGCTCGGCGCGTTTTTCATCCGGCCTTTCGGTGCTCGATTTCGTCAAGCGCACCTCCGTCCTAAAGCTTGGGCCGGATCAATTGCGCGAACTGGGGCCGGCGGCCATCGCGCTCGCCAGGGCCGAAGGCCTCGACGCCCATGGCCGCTCGGTCGCCATACGGCTGAACATGTAGGCGCCGATGGCGGACAAGGCTCCAGATCGTGCGAAACTGATCGACGTCGAGCTCGATGAATCGATCAGCCGCTCGACCCCGGACATCGAGCACGAGCGGGCGGTAGCGATCTTCGATCTTATCGAGGAGAACAGCTTCCGCCCAGTCAACGACGACGGCGAAGGGCCCTATCGCCTCAGACTGTCGTTGGCCGAGCAACGGCTGGTGTTTGCGATTTCACGCGAAGATGGCGGCGCGGTCGTCACCCACATCCTGTCGCTGACGCCGCTTCGGCGCATCGTCAAGGACTATTATCTGATCTGTGAAAGCTACTACGACGCCATCCGGACTTCGACGCCGAGCCATATCGAAGCCATCGACATGGGCCGGCGCGGCCTGCACAACGAGGGATCGCAGACCTTGATGGACCGCCTTTCCGGCAAGATCGACATCGACTTCGACACCGCGCGCCGCCTGTTCACCCTGGTCTGCGTGCTGCATTGGCGAGGGTGACCTGTCCAGCCGCCAACCTCGCTCCATCCTGTTCATGTGCGGCATGAACGCGGTGCGTTCGCCCATGGCTGAGTCACTGGCCCGCAAGATGCTGCCGCCCGCGGTGTTCGTGGCCTCCGCCGGCGTGCATGCCGGCGACCGCGACCCGTTTGTCGACGCCGTGCTTGCCGAAGAGGGCCTGTCGCTGGGAGAGCGCCATCCAAGAACGCTAAATGACCTCGAGGACGACTATTTCGACCTGATCGTGACGCTGGCGCCGGAAGCGCACCATGCGGCGCTGGAACTGACCCGCTCACTCGCGGTCGAGGTCGAATACTGGCCGATGCCGGATCCAACGACCATCACCGGAACTCGCGAACAGATCATGGCGGGCTACCGCGCTGTGCGCGAGCGCCTGAAAGCCCGGATCAGCCAGCGTTTCGGCACACCGGGCGAGGAAAACGCAACCTGATTATGCGTGTTCACAAATCGCGCATTATCATATAGGTTCCGCGCGAATTCCCGGCCCGGCGCCGGAATGCAATCCAAGCAAAGGTATCGAATGCCGAAGGAAGAAGTCCTCGAGTTTCCGGGAGTCGTCACGGAATTGCTGCCCAATGCGATGTTCAGGGTGAAGCTCGAAAACGAACATGAAATCATCGCCCATACCGCCGGCCGCATGCGCAAGAACCGCATCCGCGTCCTCACCGGCGACAAGGTCCTTGTCGAGATGACGCCCTACGACCTGACCAAGGGCCGTATCACCTATCGCTTCAAGTAAGAGCACGACCAGGGCGGCCGGGAAACCCGATGAGCAGTTTGCAGACGCTTGTGCTTGCCTCCGGGTCGCCACGCCGTATCGAACTCCTGCAGCAGGCCGGGATCGAGCCGAGCCGGGTATTTCCGGCAGATATCGATGAGACGCCGTTACGCGCCGAGCACCCGCGCTCGCTGGCCAAGCGCCTGTCGAAGGAAAAAGCCGAAAAAGCCTCTGCGGCGCTGACGAAGGAAGCCGGCCACGCACAGGGGTTCATCCTCGCCGCCGACACGGTGGTCGCGGTCGGACGGCGTATCCTGCCGAAGGCCGAGACCGCCGACGAAGCAACGAACTGCCTGCAACTGCTCTCCGGCCGGGCGCACCGGGTCTATACGGGAGTCTGCCTGATCACGCCGGGCGGAAAGCTAAGGCAGCGCCTGGTCGAAACTCGGGTACGCTTCAAGCGGCTACCGCGCGAGGAGATCGCGAGCTATCTGGCAAGTGGAGAATGGCGTGGCAAGGCCGGCGGCTATGCGGTGCAGGGCCTGGCGGGCTCGTTCGTGATCAAGCTTGCTGGCTCCTACACCAATGTCGTCGGCCTGCCTCTCTATGAAACCATGGCCCTGCTGGCCGGCGAAGGTTTTCAGGTTCATTCCAACTGGTCTTCGGGCGAACGGTCATGAATTCGGGCGACAAGGCCAAGGTGACGCCGCTGCGCCCTAAACGCCCCTGCCCCGAATGCGGCAGACCCTCGGCACGCGACACCTATCCATTCTGCTCGACACGCTGCAAGAATGTCGACCTGAACCGCTGGCTCAGCGGCGCCTACGTCATTCCGGCCCGCGACGACGAGGATGAGACGGACAGCGCCAAGCCGGACAAAGACTAAAGCGCGCCGCGATTCGTTCCGTACGCTTTAGATCGTTGACTTTATGCATGTTTTATCGCGAAGCCGGGACCACTTTCGGGAGACATACCTTAATCGCACGGTGTCGGGAGAATTAAGGGACCGCAGCTTGATTGCGCACTCGTGCGGGCAGCCCGGTTTACCATTGACCGCATCCGTTTTCCCACCCATTGCGAGCCGAGGCATCCGTCATTCAAAGGCTTTGTGGTTCTTGGCCAAAATCGCTTCCGCAACGCTGGACAGGTCCGATTCTCATGCTATAACCCTCGCGCTTTCGGGGGCGCAGCATTGCCGCCTGGAGCAGTTGGATGCGGCTTTCCCCACGCATCCGGCGATGGTCGGCCCAGGTAGCTCAGGGGTAGAGCAGCGGACTGAAAATCCGCGTGTCGGTGGTTCGATTCCGCCCCTGGGCACCACATACTCCCCGATTAAATCAACAATTTAGCAAATGCTTGCAGTTGCCGCTTCTTAGCTTCCATTGCATCTATACCGTTTAGGATGCGATTCAGCTGTAACTACGACGGTTAACAAAGTTAGCCCCCGCCGGAGGGTCGACTCCAATTTGTCGGTGAGGGAATTCGAAGCCTCTGGGCATCGGGTACAAGGACGCAGCCAACCCTCAACTCTTCCTGCGCGTCAACCTGCCTGTCGGTCAGCTTGGACTACGTATCTTGGTGGTCCTGAACATGAGGGTACGCTGTAGGCGATTATCGGCCAGACGCAAGTTTATTCCTTTGGCTGGTCTGGGCTCAACAGGTTGCCAGGATAGGTAAGGTTTGCCTGCTCCTCATATTCAACGCCGAGGGCCGAACCACCTTGCCATATCCCGATCTGTGCGAGCGATTCGTCTGCAAACGGCGCTGAGGAAGTAATGGTGAGAACAAGCCGGGGACGAGAAAACGGTGTTGCCGGGGTATCTGCCGGGCGGGCAGTCGGCGGATCCGCGTTCAGGCAGCCACAATCGCCGATCAGACTGCGTCATCCTTGCCGCCATCATCGGCCTTGAGATGGCGCTTGGTCTGGAACGTCCATCCGTTCCGGCACCCGTCGACCAGTGCGTCCCAGGCGTGTCCGAAGCCTGCTTGTCGAACCCCTGGGTAGGCTCGGCCCCGCTACGCAGGACACAGCGGCAGCCGCCGCTCTCGAGGAGGTCCGGAATTTCCTGTCCGAGAGGACGATCTGTCGCCGCAGCTTCGATCAGAGAACCCCATGAGAAGGAATAAGGATAAGCCGGGCTAAATCTGCGACCCGCTACGAATGGGCTACGCTCCGAAGCACTTTTTGCGCGACCCAGCGATGTGTCGTCGAGTGGTCGATGTTGACACCACGCTCAGCCATCATTTCCCTCAGATCGCGTAGGGTCAGCCGTACGCCAGATGCCATCGTACGCGAAGTAAGATAACGAATCGGTCGAAATGGTGGCCTTTGAACATGAAATGAGGTCCGAAATTGGAACTGACCTCATGACATTCGGGGGTTATCGGAAAGTTTGCAACACAGCCAATACCCAATGCGCCTATCGTACCGCACCAGCCCGCCAAGACAATGCGATGCCAACCTGCAGGAAACCTTCACAGCCCGGCTAGGAAATCCGGTGGCTCAGGCTTTACGTGTCTTCTTGACGATTGCCATGAATTCCTTTGCCCGCTCGGGATCGACCGGGTTCCATGTATTGCCATCTACCTTGAGCGAAGAGCCGACGATACAACCGTCCGCTATCTTCAAGATATCGGCAACTGTCGCATGGCGCACGCCCGTATTGGCGAGAACCGGGGTATTTGGCAAGACGCGCTTGACGGCTTCCATATCGGACGTGTTGGCGGCCTCGCCGGTGATCGTGCCTGAAACCAGAACCGCGTCCGGGATCGACGAAAAGACGGCCGAACGCGCACGGTCAGGCAAGGGGCGGCGATCCTGCGAATCTGCGAACTCGGCCGAAATATTGTCCAGCATGACCAGGTCCGAGCGCCCGAGGCGGCGCGCATAGCGCATGGTCTCGCCCGCATTCGGCGTCCACGGCCCCATATCGGAAGCGTACGTCCCGGTAAGGATTTCGCGCATGAAGGAGGCGCCAGTGGCGGCTGCGAGGGCGACTGAACTCTTGGGGTCCCAAAGTACATTGACGCCGAACGGCTTCTTGATTTCCCCGCGCAGGCAACCGATTACATAGGCCATCGTGGCCGTTGAGGCGGCATCGACCTTAAGCTCGTAGGGCCGGTCATTTTCGTTGCCGAACATCACTGCGTCGACGTCGGCTGCCTGGAGTGCAACGAGATCGCGCCGGGCCGCCTCGAGGATACCGGCAATCCCGGCGTCCGCATCATAAAGTGGCGTTCCCGGCAAAGGATTGAGATGCACCATGGCGATGATCGGCTTAACGTTAGGGAATAGCGCGGAAAATTTACTCATGACATCTCCTTTGGCAGTGAAACGGGAGCCTTATCGGCTGAGGGATCGTCGGCTTTTCGATGTAGGACCGAGGAACTGATCGGGCTGTGCCCACACCTGAATACGGGCCTGGATCAAGGGGGTGGCTGTCATGGTTCGCCTCGGTGAATGTGCTTGAGGCTTTCATAGACATCGCGGAACCGGCGATAGCCGTCCGCATAGACGGCTGCGTTTGCGGGGTTGGGCCGGACGATCTCGCCATATCGGACGAAAGCACCGACGCCTGACCAATCCTTGACCTGCCCGGTCCCGACGGCTGCTGCCCAGGCGGCCCCAAGCGAGGAGCCGGGGTGGCCCTTGAGCAATTGAATCGGCGCTTCTAGGATGTCTGCCACGATCTGCATCCAGACATGGCTGTTGGCGCCACCGTCGGAGGCGAGAAACTGCGTCGGCCGATGTCCCATGTCGCGGAACACCTCGACATGGTGTTTGGCAGCAAAACTATACCCCTCCAGAAGAGCGCGCCACACATGGCCGATTGTGTGGCTGAGGCTCAGCCCGGTAATCGTGCCACGCGCGAAGGGGTCGTGAATGGGGGTTTTCTCACCGAGAAGGTAGGGGACGAAGGTTACACCTTCCGCTCCGGCCGTGATCGGCGCGGCAAGCCGGTCGAGATGCTGATGCAGGGTCAGGCCGGCTGCTTGGGCCGCCTGGCGTTCGCCTCCTGCGAAATTCGCGGCGAACCAGTTGAGTCCCGAACCACCGGTAGCCATGCAGCCATTGGGCATATAGAGGCCGGGGATCAGGTGATAGTCGAGGAACATGCGTGGGTCGGGCGCGATCTTGCCGGTTGCAACCATAATATCGATGGCGCCACCAAATTTCAGCAGAACCTGGCCGTCTTTGGTGACACCCGCGGAAAATGCCGAAGCAATCATGTCCGCCGCACCACCGACGACAGGTGTTCCGGCAACGAGCCCCGTGGCTTTTGCCGCGGCCTCGCTGACTGCACCAATTACTTCATGCGAAGCGGCTTTGGGCGGAACGAACGACGCTGGCAGATGCGTGTGAGCTATAAGTGCGGGCGACAGTTCGTGGTTGGAAATATCCATGAAGCCGGCTTCAAGCGCCCAATTCTGCTCGACGTGCTTTGTGCCCGTCAGTCGCCAGTTGATGTAGTCGTATGAACCGAGCACGGTCGCGATCCGGGAAAACACTTCGGGTTCGTGTTTCTCGATCCAGCGCAACTTGCTGGCGACGAGTTGCTGGTTGATGCCGTTGCCGGCCTGTTTGATGAAGGTACTCTCGTCGATCTCGGCTTTGAGTTCTGCGATTTCGGCGGTAACGCGGCCATCGCTTTGCTGGATGCTTGGCCGCAGGAGCTCTCCGGCTTTATCGAGCAAGACAACCGCCGGAAGCATGCCGGTCACGCCGACACTGGCAATCTCATGCGCGTCGATACCGGTCCTGGCGAGCAATTCGCCAATGATGGCGCACGTGTTTTCCCACCATTGTCGCGGGTCTTCTTCGGCCCAGCCCGGTTCTCGCGAAAACAACGTTGTCGGGCGTGACGCGATGGCCAGCACCTGGTCAGGCAGGCGCACCAATATTCCGATGGTCGATGTGGTGCCGATATCGATGCCGAGCACGCAGCGCATGTGATCGTTCCCGTTGGGCGTTTCGGTCAGGCGTCCGTCAGCGCCGGTGCAATCGCGATTTCGACATTCGCTTTGGCCAGTGCCGCGGCGATATTGGGTGGAGGTGGCGCGTCGCTGATCAGCAGATCGATGTGGTCGAGGTCGGCGATCTTGATCAGCGACATGTGATTGTATTTGGTGCTATCGCACAGGAGCACCTTTTGCTTGGACCGCCGCAGATAAACGCGCTTCATGTCGCTGTCTTCTGTGGAGTAGTCGTAAAGGCCGTCCGCCGTGATGCCGCAGACGCCGAGAAAGGTGATGTCGAACCAGAAGCGTTCGAACTCGTCGCAGGCCGACTTGCCGCAGACGGAAACCTCTTCGCCGCGGATCTGGCCAGCCGGAATGTAGACTTCGCGACCATGCTCGCCGAGTAGCAATGCAGTGCGCAGGCTGGTGGTGAAAAATTTGACATGGGCCGCCTCTACCAGCACCTCTGCCAGGATATGAGTGCTTGACCCGACATCCAGCGCGACGCTCATGCGGCGATCGACCAACGCCGCGGCAGCGGCGGCGATCCGGCGTTTTTCGTCATTGCGTTCGCGCAGCCGGGCAGCGAAAGCCGGCTCTTCGCGGTCGATGAATGGCGCGGCTACGGCGTCTCCTTCGGGAATCGCTCCCCCGTGAGTACGGATCAGAACGCCTTCGCGCTCCAGTTCCATGAGATCCCGGCGTATGGTCATTTCTGAAACGCCAAGCGCGGCTGCGACCTCGACGACGTGAACAAAACTGTGCTTGCGCGCCATTTCGATGAGGCGGGTATGTCGCAAGGGCGCCGGCAGGCGTCGGTATCCGACAGAGGCCGATGTCCGTTCGTCGTTTGTCAACTGGATCGCGTTCCTTCGTCGTATGGCTGTCGGTTTCTAAGGGGGCAGACTTGTATTAGGCGAGAGACCAAACGAATTCAATCGTAAAAAAACATGATCGAACATTAAAAATAGGTTGCCTACAGCAATCAATGCCGAATATGTTTCCTTGTGATCTGAATTGTTCTCTTGTGTGAGGGGTGGTGGATGACGCCAGCGGTGAATGCGAGCAGGCTTGCCGAGGATCTGGCGGGAAAGCGGGTCATTGTCACCGGCGCGGCCTCTGGTATCGGTCGGGCTATCGCTGCCGCTTTCGTACGGCATGATGCGCAGGTTGCCGTTGCCGACATCAATTTGCAGGCGGCTGAGGCCGCGGCCGGCGAGCTTGGCAAGGGCGCCATCGGCATCGCTATGGATGTGAGCAAGCGCCAGTCGGTCGAGGCCGGGTTCGGGGCGGTGATCGAGCGATGGGGAGGCTTGGAGGTTCTCGCTGCCAATGCCGGCGTTTCAACGATGAATCGCGCCGTCGATCTCACCGACGAAGAGTGGGACTTCAATTTCAACGTCAATACGCGTGGCGTTTTTCTTACCAATCAGACTGCCGCCCGGTACTTCCTGAAGGCGCAGAAGCCGGGCGTCATCGTCAATACGGCTTCGCTGGCGGCCAAGGTCGGTGCGCCGCTTCTGGCGCATTATTCGGCAAGCAAGTTTGCCGTGCTTGGCTGGACGCAGGCGCTGGCGCGTGAGCTAGCATCCAGCCACATTCGCGTGAATGCCGTCTGCCCCGGCTTCGTCAGGACCTCCATGCAGTCGCGCGAGGTTGAATGGGAGGCGAAGCTGCGTGGAGTTACGGCGCAACAGGTGATCGCCGATTACGTCAACCAGACGCCGCTTGGCCGGCTGGAAGAGCCGGGCGATGTCGCCGACGTTGTTGTTTTCCTCGCTTCGGAGGGTGCCCGTTTCATGACAGGTCAAGGCGTCAACGTTACCGGCGGTGTCTATACGACCTGAACGCGGCTTGCGATTTCGTGCGCTCGGTGAGGTCGCACAGTCCGGAAAACGGGCCGCAAAATTCCAGCGTGTGGCAACGTCCCTTGGCGGTTGCCGCATCGCAAGACACCGCGAGTGCTGAACTGGCGGACGAGTGGAGGACGATGTCTGGATGGCTTCGATCGAACTTGATCATGTATCGAAAATCTACGCCAACGGCGCCTATGGCGTCCATGATATCGATCTGAAGATAGAGGACGGAGAATTTATCATTTTCCTCGGCCCCTCCGGCTGCGGCAAATCCACTACGCTACGCATGATTGCCGGATTGGAGAGCATCACTTCCGGGGACCTCAGGATCGACCAGAAATCGGTTGCCGGTCTGCCGCCGCGCGCGCGCAATGTCGCTGTCGTCTTCCAGTCATATGCGCTCTATCCGCATATGACGGTGAGCCAGAATATGGGCTTTGGCCTCAAGATGCGCGGTGTGCCGTCTGCTGAGATCGGGGCGAAGGTTCGCGATGCTGCGCAGATGCTGGGGCTTGCCGATTACCTTGGTCGCAAGCCGGCGGCTCTCTCGGGCGGTCAACGCCAGCGCGTCGCGCTCGGTCGCGCCATTGTGCGCGAGCCGAATGCCTTTCTTCTTGATGAGCCGCTGTCCAACCTCGACGCACAGTTGCGCGCCGAAATGCGGCTGGAACTGGTCAAATTGCATCGGCGTCTGGGCAAGACGATCATCCATGTCACCCACGATCAGGTCGAGGCCATGACGATGGGAGATCGTATCTGTATCATGCGCGAAGGCAGGATGGTTCAGGTGGGCAAGCCGCTCGAGGTTTACGCCAATCCCGTCAATACGTTCGTTGCCAGGTTCCTGGCGGCGCCGCCGATGAACCTTATCCCGGTGCGGCTTGAGCCGACTGGTGATGGGGAGTTCGATATGGTTGGCGAAAACGTGCGCATTTCCATACCGCAGCGGCATACCGAAGCATATGCAGGCTCTGCCGGACGCCCGCTTCTACTCGGTATCAGTCCCGAAGATATCTATGAAAGCCCCACCAATCCGAACTGGCAACCTCTGGAGGTAACCGTGGTCGCCGTCGAGCGGCTGGGCGTAGAGACCATCATTGTCGGCCAGGTCGGCGCCAGCAACCCGCTGGAGATCAATGCACGTGTCAGCCGCCACTTCAATGCCGGTGTCGGGCAGAAGATCACGCTCTATGTCGATACGGAGCCAATGCACCTGTTCGACGCCGAAACCCAGATGGTTGTGCCGCGTAAACCCCTTCAGTCGGCCAAGCCGATACCGGCTTTGTAGGACGGAGGCCTGAATGCGTCGTTTCGCCATCCATCTTGGATTGATCCTGGTTTCGCTGGCCATATTGCTGCCGCCGCTTTGGGCGCTGCGCACCAGTCTGGTTCCTGAATCGATGGCCTATTCGACGCAGGTCATGCCCCAGTTCACCCTCCAGAATTATATCGAGCTGTTCACCCAGAAGCATTTCGGCGTTTATTACCTGAACAGCCTGATCGCAGCGACCGGCTCGGTCGCGCTGGCGCTGCCTTTCGCGGCGATGACAGGCTACGCTTTCGCCCGCTTCAAGACTGGTGGGCGCGCTACCCGTTTTTCCGTGCTGGCGACCCAGATGCTGCCGCCGGTCGCGATCGTCCTGCCGACTTTCATGCTGTTCCGTTCTGTCGGCCTGACCAACTCGGTCACCGGGCTGACGATCGCCTATGCCGCGATGAACCTGCCTTTCCTGACCTGGATCCTGATGGGCTTTTTCGAAGGTATCCCAGTTGATCTGGAATGGGCGGCGCAGACGGACGGTGCAACCGCGTGGAGCGCGTTTTGGCGTATCGTCGTACCGGTGTCGCTGCCGGGCATCGCGGCTGCGGGCGTGCTCGGATTCATCCTCGCATGGAATGAATTTCTGTTCGCGTTGGTGCTGAGCGGCCCTGCTACCGCGACGGTTCCGGTGGGGCTTGCATCATTGCAGACATCGAACGGTGTCCAGATCGCCAAGGTTGCTGCGGGCGTCATCATGGCGATCCTGCCACTGGTGGTCGCCTCGCGCTTTATCCAGCGCTTCATCGTTCAGGGCTTGACATTCGGGAGCGTCAAATAGCGGGCGCTGCAGAATACAAGGGCAAAGTAACAGGGAGAAAGATTATGATTAGTCGGAAATTTGGACTGATGGCGGG
Source organism: Mesorhizobium sp. (assembly GCA_049647745.1). Taxonomy (GTDB): domain Bacteria; phylum Pseudomonadota; class Alphaproteobacteria; order Rhizobiales; family Rhizobiaceae; genus Mesorhizobium. The sequence continues at coordinate 4,013 of JBARYG010000015.1, read as the reverse complement.
CGTAAGCCTGTTCGTGATCGCGGGTCTCAGTTCGGCACAGGCCGAGACGGTAACCTTGCGGGCACTGATGGAAGATGTGCCTGAAACACATATCATCGAGGCTCTGCTGCCCCAGTTCGAGAAGGAAACAGGCATCAAGGTCGAGTTCGAAAAGGTCAACTACGGTGACATGCATGACAAGCTCGTCACCCAGCTTGTCTCGCCGGAAAGCTACTATAACCTGCTTGAAGTCGATTTTCTGTGGGCCGGCGAATTCCCGGCGGCGGGCTGGCTAACGGATCTGAAGCCGCTCGCGGAGCGTGACAAGCTCGACCTCAACGAGTTCATTCCCTCAATGCTCGACCTGCTTGGCCGCACCGACGCGTCGATGCCGATCCTGCCGATGTATAATTATTCCATGGGGCTGCTCTACCGGACGGACCTGCTACAGGACCCCAAGCTTAAGGATGCTTACAAGGCCGAGTTCAACACCGAACTGAAGCTGCCGGAAACGCTGGAGGATTACGTAAAGGTTGCCAAGTTCATGAAGGCCAAGGCGGGTGTGGCGGGCGCTGCCATGCAAAGCCAGCGCGGCGACCCCAACAGCATGGAGTTCTCCAATTACCTGTTCTCGGCGGGCGGTGCATATCTGGATGCCGATCGCAAGGTGATCCTCGATAGCCCAGAGGGTGTGAAAGCGCTGACGCTTTATGTCGACGCCATCAAGAACGCCGGTCAGCAGGGTGCGCTGTCCGCGACGCTCGACGACACCATGCGGCTGATGTGCAGCGGCGAAGCCTTCAGCATGGTGACCTACTGGTGGATGCTGCCGCAGATGGACAATGCCGAAAAATGCCCCGCAGTTGCCGGCAAGGTCGGCCTGTCGGTGATGCCTGGCGGGCATGGCGAGAGCGGCGGCTGGGGCTGGGGCATTCCGAAGAATACGACGCCGGAGGAACAAGAGGCCGCCTGGACCTTCATCAAGTGGGTGCAGAGCGAAAAGGTCGGTGCAGAGCGCGCCCTTGAGGGGCATGCGCCGGTGAGTGCCGCCGTCTATGATGACCCGGCCGTGCTGAAAAAGTATCCCTTCTACAAGGAAGCGCTCAAAATCGTTTCCTCAGGCAAGTCGTTTCCGATCTTCACCTATTCCGCGCAGTATGAAAACGTGCTCGGGACACAGCTTTCGGAAGCTTCGAGTGGTGAGATCACGCCCGATGCCGCTATCAAGTCCGCGGCGAAAGGGCTGGAAGATTTGCTGAAGAAGTAAACCTTGTCGATGCCCCGCTGGCTCCGGCCAGTGGGGCATTACTGTTCTGAAGCGTTGCGGTCTTGGGGTTTGTTCTCTTCGCATCAGACTTTTGATTTTACGCATGTCATTTCGGAATCCGATGTCCTTCTGGGGAGACATGCTCTACGCACGGGGAAACATGCATGAGCCGACGCGCCGTCCGGGACCGCGCCTGGAAGACAGGCTGGGCGTTTTCGCTGCCTGGACTGCTTACGCTGGCGGTGGTGATGGGATTGCCGCTCGTCTATGCGGTGCTGATGTCGATCTCCTCGATGACCTTGCTGCGACCGTCGCTGCTGCCGCTGACGGGGTTGCAGAATTATGCGCACATCATGGACAATCCCCGGTTCTGGGGCTCGTTGTGGCTGACCGTCAAATATTCCTTCGTCACGGTGGTCGCGGAATTCGTCCTCGGTCTCGGTATCGCGCTTATGCTCAACGCCGTTATCAAGGCCAAGCCCGTCTATTTCGCCATATTGACCATCCCCATGGCGATGTCGCCCGTCAGTGTCGCGCTGATCTGGCGCATGCTGCTGCAGCCCAATCTCGGTATCGTCAATCATCTGATGGAAGTGGCGGGATTGCCACGCCTCGACTGGCTTGGTTCTGTTGACCTGGCTCTCTGGTCGATGGCCGCGATCGACATATGGCAGCAGACGTCTTTCGTCGTGCTGATCCTTGCTGCCGGCCTCGCTTCGTTGCCGCGTGATCCTTACGAGGCCGCCGAAGTCGATGGTGCCGGCAAGCTTCAGCAATTCTGGTACCTGACGCTGCCGATGCTGCGGCCGGTCTCGGCCATTGCCGTTATCATACAGCTCATCAACGAGTTTCGTACCTACGACCTGACTTATGTCCTGACCCGGGGCGGGCCTGGAACCTCGACCGAAGTGCTAAGCTTTTTCGCTTACCAGCAAGCGTTCCTCGGCTTGTCGCTGAACGAGGGCTCTGCGGCCGCCTTTGTCCTGCTGCTTATCGTTCTTGCAATCACGATCGTGTTCTTCTGGGTCCTGGAGCGCAACAGCGCGAGCAACCGGGGCTGAAAACAGGACTCTTTTACAATTCCAAGGAAAACGAAAGGCGACCTAGGCAGAATAGGCGCCTATGAGGCGAGCATCGAGGGCAGCTTATTGGGCGTTACCACGCCCGCCAAAGCCAATGTTTCTTGCCTGCAATGCCGACGGCGATTTCATCCAGATGCCAGATACCGTGCGGGCATAGACGCTTCCTTTGAATCGGCGGGCATGGTCGGGGCCGAATTTCATTCCCCATCGACAGATGTCTCATAGGAAACGACAATGCCGCGCTCCAGCAGCAGTTCCTCGACCAAGCGCAGGCTCAGCGGAAAGCGAAAGTAGAGCCACACCACTGGGCGATGATCTGGAGCGGAAAACTGTGGCGCTTGTAGCTGATGGGCGAGATGTGCATACGCCTACATCTATCGTAGCGGGTCCGAACAAGCGGTTACCGTGACAACAACCCCCATGCCCCAAGGCTCTTGTCAAAATCTTGGCAACGCACCTCGCGACCAGCCTAGGTAGAAGAACAAAAGTTGGATGACCCGACAAATCGACGCTCATAGAGACCGTCGATGCTGACGGGTCAAATTCCCGACCCCTTTCACGCAAGCAGAAACCGCAGCGCCCGCTGGATATCGAAGAAATCTGCGGCGGCGAAGGCGACGGCGCGGGGACCGTGGGAATGCGCGCCAGGATACCACGAGGCCCGATAGGCATCGGAAGGATTGCAGAATTCCACGACGACATCGTAACCCTCTGCCTGCGAGGGGACTAGTGTAGAAAGATCGCGCGACAGCGCCGCCTCGACGCCCTGCCGTATCAGCATTCTCGCGCGTGCCGGGGAAAGCGAGTTGGCGGCACGCCCTACTCCTTCCAGCGTCTCCACCGTGATGATACCCGGGACGGTCTGGCGGGCATCGGCACAGATGCCCGCATCGCCAGCCAGGAACGCCGACGGCACCCGGTAGCGAGCTGCGCAGAGCGCATTGACGGTGAATTCCGAAGCGACTTCTCCGTTCAATGACAGGCGCGAGACGCGGGTCGTGGTGGTGTGGGCGAGGGGATTTGTCTCGGTGCCTGCCTTCGAATGGTAGCCGATATAAATCGCAGCGGTAAAATCGGCGTCCAGGCCGAACATCATGCCGTCGGGATGGCCAGACCAGCCGCGAATGATGCGGACATAATCGGGAAGCAGGTCGAGGACGAGGTTACGGCCGCTGTCGTGCGCATCCTTGATGACGACTTCTTCGGCGCCGGCGGCGCGGGCACCCTCGCATGCGGCAACCACTTCCTCCGTCATCAGGGTCCTGAATTCGCGATAGTCCGCATGGCTACGATCGGCCTCGTCCCAATGGGCAATGCCGGCGGTCCCTTCGATATCGGCGCTGAGGAATATCTTCACGGCAACGGGTTCTCCTTCAGCCATTGGGCAAGCGCGGGAAAGTGCCGGCCAGAGCGACCCGCCGTAGCAGGGGCGGCGCATAGGGCGTTCAACACCGCCTCCTGCGTCGCTTCGGCGGCGGCACGGAACGGCATGTCGATCCGCTCCTCGGCAAGCTGCCGGATCGGCTGGAAAGCCGCCTTCGGTTCATGCAAGACAGGATCGGCCGTCGTGAAGCACAGCGCTATGTCACCGCTGCCGTTACCCCAGAAAGCGCCCAGGCGCGCCAGGCCGGCGCCGGCCCGGCGCGCCACCCGGCGAAGCTGGCGATCGCCAAGCGGCAGGTCGG
>JBARYG010000014.1:0-108510 GCA_049647745.1 Mesorhizobium sp. | reverse complement strand
GGTCGTATCTGCCTGTCGCGGCGAGCTTGTTCTTAAGTTCCGTAGCGAACGCCAGCGTGACATTCTTTTCAATCGTCCCGTTTGCACTTTCGGCACCACCGTCGATGCCGCCATGGCCGGGGTCGAGGACGATCGTGAAGCGATGGGGGGCAGCATCGGCCGCCGGCGCGCCTGCACGGTCGCTCCCCACTCGGTCGCTCTTGTCGGCGGAAACCGTCGAACCGGTGGTTTGCGCCTGTACGGCAAGCGCCTCGTTGAACTCCTTCTCCGACGCTGCCGACAGATCGGCCACGACACGGTAGCCGCTGCCATCCTCGTCCTTGAGAACGTCGAATTTATCGACCACGAACGGCCCCTTGCCGGTCAGGACGAGCCTGGAAGCATTCCCGTCGAGGGCGCCGTAGCGGACATGCTTCACCAGCCCTCGCGCCTTCAGATCCTTGGCGTCGAATGAGAAACGGGCAGCAGGCAGGTCGATGACCATCCGGTTCGGCGCGCGCAGCAGAAACCATCTCACGTCCGGTTCGCGGTCGAAATCCACGACCACGCGCATATGCACGGCGTCACCGGCCATCTTGTAGGAACGGGCCTGCAACGGCGGCGCATCGGCAGCATGGCAGACAGGGGAAAGAGCCAGGAAAATCGCGCCCAGCAGCACGAAAAACACCACCAGACCACAACGGCCGATGACCGGGGTACTCTTGTCTGAGACCGCTTTAAGCTCCATTTCAGTATCGACTGCTTTCGACAGGACATTTCTTGTTGAAGGCGGCTTGCCATCGCGGTTCAGCATAGTGGCTGATTAACGATTGGTATCCAGAGAAGGGTAACCAAGCCTTTTCAACACGCGAAACCGCAGCGGAACGGCTTTTTGCCGGCATTGGAAATAGGGTTGCCTTCCACCCCGCCAAATCATAAAAGCGACGGTGGATCACTGCAATCCTGGAACCGCCCTTCCACGCAACTTCCCTTAGAAGGCGAAACGAAGGACGGCCACCGCATAAGGCGACAAAGGCTGTGGATGATCGCGACGAATTTCGCAGGCGTGCGCCCGTGGCGGGGGAATCGCCTGCGTGAGGAAAACGGCATGGGATTGTCCCGCGCCGGCTCTGTGCGAGCAAACAAGCTGGTCCGGATTTCCGGGCTTTGGTTCAAAATGTTACGCTGATGACGATGGCTTTGGACGCAATCATGGAGAGGCCCACATTAAACCGCGCCATTGTGGCTGCGGGCGGGCTTGCCGTTGCGCTCGGCCACCAGCCAGCTGGCACACAATTATCCGGCATGCACTCAAGTCCAGGTTCACGGCGGCGGGCTTTGCCCTGCAAGCTGCGGCTGGCGGCTGCCGGGAGGACACGAAATAATGCCCAACAAGATGCTAATAGACGCCTCCCACCCGGAGGAAACACGCGTTGTCGTGGTTCGCGGCAGCCGTATCGAAGAATTCGACTTTGAGTCGCAGGATAAGAAACAGCTCAAAGGAAACATCTACCTCGCCCGCGTAACGCGCGTCGAACCGTCCCTTCAGGCAGCCTTCGTCGAATACGGCGGAAACCGGCATGGCTTCCTTGCCTTCAGCGAAATCCATCCCGATTACTACCAGATTCCGGTAGCCGACCGTCAGGCGCTGCTGCGTGCCGAGGCCGAGGAAGCCGAAGCCGACGAGCACGAAGAGAGCGAAGGCGAAGGTCGCCATGACCGCGACCGTGGCCGCCGTGGCCGCCGCCGTGGCGGCAAGGGTCGTGACCGGGCCGGACATCACCATGGAGCGGAAGCCGCCGAAGCCTCGAACGAGAATGAAGACGGCTACAATTCCGAAAACAGCGACGATGCGGTAGAACACGGCCAGGAAGCGACTTCCAAAACCCCGGAAACGTCGGGCGCCGAAACGCCGGATGAGAACAATTCGGCCTCGGAGGACGAAAACGGAGGCGGGAAAGAAACGTCCGACAACGACAATGGCTCGATAGCGGCCAGCGTGGATGCCGATGTGATTTCCGAGGCCGCGCCTCAGTCGGAGGCGACCGAGGCAACGTCCGACGACAACGATCGCGGGATGCTGGAAGAAGTAAACGGCTCCCATCACGACGAGCACGAAATCGAGTCGGTCGGCGCCGAAGACGCGCTGGAAGAAGTGCGTAACCGCCGCAAGCCGGCCCGTCGCCAGTACCAGATCCAGGAAGTCATCAAGCGGCGCCAGATCCTGCTGGTGCAGGTGGTCAAGGAAGAACGCGGCAACAAGGGCGCGGCCATCACCACCTATCTGTCGCTTGCCGGGCGCTACTCGGTTCTTATGCCCAACACCGCGCGGGGTGGCGGCATCTCACGCAAGATCACCAATGCACAGGATCGCAAGCGCCTCAAGGAAGTCGTCGCCGACCTCGAAGTACCGCAGGGCATGGGCGTTATCCTGCGCACCGCAGGTGAGAGCCGTACTAAGGCGGAAATCAAGCGCGACTACGAATATCTGATGCGGCTGTGGGACAACGTCCGCGAACTGACGCTCAAATCCTCCGCCCCTGCCCTCGTCTATGAGGAAGGTTCGCTGATCAAGCGATCGGTGCGCGATCTCTACAACAAGGATATCGACGAAGTTCTGGTCGCGGGCGAAGAAGGCTACCGCGAGGCCAAGGACTTCATGCGCATGCTGATGCCCAGCCACGCGAAAGTGGTGCAGCCATACCGCGACACGACACCGATTTTCGTGCGCTCGGGCATTGAGGCGCAGCTCGACCGCATGTTGCAACCGCAGGTGACGCTGAAATCGGGCGGCTATCTCATCATCAACCAGACCGAAGCGCTGGTCGCCATCGACGTCAATTCGGGCCGTTCCACCAAGGAACACTCCATCGAGGAAACCGCGCTCCACACCAATCTGGAAGCGGCGGAGGAAGTGGCGCGCCAGCTTCGCCTGCGCGATTTCGCCGGCCTTATCGTCATCGACTTCATCGATATGGAGGAAAACCGCAACAACCGCGCTGTCGAGAAGCGGCTGAAGGATCACCTCAAAAACGACCGTGCGCGTATACAGGTTGGCCGCATCTCACATTTCGGCCTGATGGAAATGTCGCGCCAGCGCATCCGCGCCAGCGTTCTGGAATCGACGATGAAGACGTGCCCGCATTGCGGCGGCACCGGCCACGTGCGCTCGGATTCGTCGGTGGCGCTGGCCGTCGTGCGGGCGATCGAGGAGTTCCTGCTCAAGGATTCGAAGAACCATATTACGGTGCGCACCCCCGTCGCGACGGCACTTTATGTGCTCAACCATAAGCGCGGCACGCTGGTGGAACTGGAAACCCGCTTCGGCCTGACGATCACCATCGAGGCGGACGACTCTGTGGGCGCGCAGCTTTATGCCATCTCGCGCGGTGCCGTTGCTGAAAAGCCGGCCGGCTTTGTCGAAACCCGTGCCCTGCCCGTCTACGAAGAGCCGGAAGAGCCCGAAGTCGATATCGAGGACGACAGCGAAGAATCCTCGGATGCCATGGCAGAAGAAGCACCACGCCAATCCCAGCAACACGCCAAGTCGTCCGAGGACGGCGAGGGCCGCGACCGCAAGCGCCGCAGGCGGCGTCGGCGTCGTGGCGGCAAGGATCGCGACAATGGCGACGCCACACATGATCAGGAAGTGGCAGCTGCCGTCACCACGGGCGAAACCAGTGCCGAAGAGGTTGAACACGCCGATGCCGAACAGCCGACCGATGCGCCGGCGGCAGCCCTGACGGAAACGGCGAAGGACGAGGCCGAAGCATCGGAAGAAAGCCAGGCGAAGAAGCGTCGGCGCGGCAAACGCGGCGGCAAGCGCAATCGCCCGGAGGAAAATGAGGCCGGCACCGAGGTGGAGGCCACTGCAGATGCCGACAAGGGTGATGCCGTGTCCGCCGCGCCGGAAGCGACTGCTCCGGTCGAGGAGCAGGCTCCGGCTCCCGCGCCGGTAAACGACGACGAGCCGGTCGCCGAGAAGCCTAAAAAACCACGCCGCGCCGCCCGGTCGAAAAAGGCCGCGGCCGAAGAGACGCCCGCACCAGCTGTCGACGCTTCGGCCGAAACACCGGCCGAGACGCCAGTAGTCGAGGAGGCGGCTGTCGCTCCCGTCGAAGCGAAACCGGCAAAGCCCCGCGCTTCGCGGCGCAAGCCCGCGGTGGCGGCGGAAACTGCGGCGGCCCCCGTTGTCTCTTCCACCATTGCCGATACACCGGCTGACGTGGCGGAAAAAACCGAGGAGAAGGCCGAAGAAAGGCCCAAGCGCGCCGGATGGTGGCAACGGAAGGGCTTTTTCTGAAATTTTCGCCAACTGAACGTCGAACAAGAAAGCCTCGCGCCGAAATGGTGTGGGGCTTTTTTGTCAGACCTTACCGAGTATTCGGGAAGGAACGGTCTGCCCCTTCCGCCGACAGCTTCAAACTCGGCGTCATATGAGGTGGCTTCGCTAAAACACACTCCTGCCATGCCAATCCGAGCGCTGCGCCGTACAAATGCCCGATTGATGGGGATCACAAGTTCATGAAGTTTTTGGCGGTGACTGTTCATTCGGCGTCACCTCGTCTACCAGTGGGCACACCATGCTGAGCCTGTCACGTCCGAGATTGACCATCGCAGGCGCGATGCGCGCGTTTGCCCCGCTCTGCCTGAGCGCGGCTATGACGGTCGCAGGCACGCTGACGGCGTTTGCCCAGAACGTGCCGGTTGTGCGCGACGCCGAAATCGAAGCGCTGGTTCGCGATTATGCACGGCCGATCTTCAAGGCGGCGGGCCTCTCGAACGCCGGCATCCAGATCGTGTTGGTCAACGATCCCAGTTTCAACGCCTTCGTCGCTGGACGCCGCCTTTTCATCAATACCGGCGCGTTGATGCAAGCCGAGACGCCCAACGAGATCATCGGCGTCATCGCGCATGAATGCGGCCATATCGCCGGTGGCCACCAGCAAAGGCTGCGCGACCAGCTCGAGCGGTCGAAGACCATGGCGATCGTGGCCGGGTTGCTGGGCGCAGGCGTGATGGTCGCCGGAGCTACCAGCAACAACAAAGGCCTCGCCGGCGCCGGCATGGGCATTGCCACGGGCGGCAGCGAAGTCGCGCAGCGTACCCTTTTGACCTACCAGCGCGGCGAGGAAATGACCGCCGACCGGTCCGCGGTCAACTACCTCAATGCGACCGGCCAGTCAGGAAAGGGCATGCTCGCGACCTTCGAGCGCTTCCAGAATGCGCTGTCGCTTTCCGGCGCGCAGGTCGACCCCTATCGCATCAGCCATCCGATGCCGCAGGACCGCATCTCCAATCTGCAGACGCTGATCGAGAAGAGCCCCTATTACGGAAAGACCGATCCGGAAGCGTTGCAGCAGCGCCACGACATGATGCGCGTGAAGATTGCCGCGTATATGCAGGGGCAGGCTGCGGCCTCGCGGCTGATCCGAAAAAACCCTGACAGCCTTGCCGCCCGCTATGGCCAGGCGCTGTCGGCCTACCTGTTCGGCAACCCGCGCTCGGCCCTGTCCAGAACCGAAGCCCTGATCAAGGCGCAACCGAAAAACCCCTATTTTCAGGAACTGCGCGGCGACATCCTGATGAAGGTCAACAAGCCGAAGGATGCAGCCGTCGCCTACGGCAAGGCTGTCAGCCTAGACCCCGCGAAATCGGGGCTTCTGATGGTCTCCGAGGGTCAGGCGCTGATGGCGGTCGGCACGCCCGCTTCGCTCACCCAAGCCGTCGGCGATATCAAGAAGGGCCTTGAACGGGACAGCGAAAACGTGGCCGGCTATCGATACCTGGCGCAGGCCTATGGCGAGCTCGGCGACATCCCCAACGCCGATCTGGCGACAGCCGAAGGGCACTATTACGCGGGTTCCTACCAGGACGCTAAAATCTTTGCGGCGCGCGCGCAGCAGAAATTCAAGCGCGGCGAGCCAGGATGGCTTCGGGCACAGGATATTATAAACTACCGCACATCAGGTAAGAAGAAATGAACCTTCCCGCCATAGCAGTGCAGGATCAGGCTTAGAGGAAAAGAACATGAACAGGGCACTTTTGCTGGGCACCGCGGCGGCGGTTTGCGCGACGGTGGCATTCGGTTTCGTCGCGGGTGCTCCGCGGTCGGCGAATGCCGAAAGCGCGACCACGGCAGCGGGCACGACAACGGCTCCCGGCAAACTCGACCGCGCCGAAGTCGAAGGTATCGTGCGAGACTATCTGCTGAAAAATCCGGAAGTGTTGCTTGAGGTGCAGCAAGCCCTGGAAACCAAACAGCAGGAAGAGCAGAAGCTTGCCCATCTCGGCGTCATCAAGGACTCCAAAGACGAAATCTTCAACTCGGCTTTCGACGGCGTCGTCGGCAACCCGCAAGGCAAGGTCACGATCGTCGAGTTCTATGACTACAATTGCGGCTTCTGCAAACGCGCCATGGAGGACATGCAAGCGTTGACCAAGGAAGACCCCGATCTTCGCTTCGTGCTGAAGGAATTCCCGATTCTCGGGCCGGATTCGCAAAAGGCCAGCGTCGTTTCGATGGCCTTCCACAAGATGCATCCGGAGAAATACGGCGAATTCCACAACGCCCTGCTTGGTGGCCAGGGCCGTGCCACCGAGGCGGCGGCGATCAAGGTCGCGCTGTCTCTCGGCGCCGACGAGGCCAAGCTGCGCGAAGGCATGAAGGACCCGTCGATCGTCGAAGCGATCTCGAAGACCTACGATCTCGCCAACAAGCTTGCCATTACCGGTACGCCGTCTTATGTCGTCGGCAACGAGGTCATCTTCGGTGCGCTCGGCCAGGACGTGCTGGCGGAAAAGATCGCCGAAGCGAAAGCTTCCCTCTGAGGCCATCCTGCCGGGCGGCAGGCGGCGGTGAGCACTGTGGACAGCGCAAGAACTGACTTGCGCTCTTTTCGCAGCGGTTTATGCCCTTTATAGAAGGTGGGGGCTTGGCGGCGCGGTTTTCGCGGCGCGGGAAAGGTCGGCATTTTTGAAAACGGTTTTCGTTCTTAACGGTCCAAATCTCAATATGCTCGGCAGGCGCGAGCCGGAGATTTATGGATCGAAGACGCTCGACGATATTGCCGTCGAGTGCAAACAAGCCGCATCTGCGCTCGGCCTTGAAATCGATTTCCGCCAGACGAACCACGAGGGTGAACTGGTGGGGTGGATACAGGAAGCCCGCGAGGCGGCCAGCGGGATCGTGCTTAACGCCGGGGCCTACACGCACACGTCCATCGCAATTCACGACGCGATTGCGGCCATTGCGCCGACGCCGGTGGTGGAAGTGCATCTGTCCAATATTCACGCTCGTGAACCATTCCGGCACAAATCTCTGGTCGCACCCCATGCACTGGGCATGATTTGCGGTTTCGGACCACTCGGATATACGCTTGCGCTTCAGGCGCTGGCGGCCAGGTCTGAGAAATGACGAAAGAAAGCTCTCTCATGACAACAAAGAAAAACGGTGTTGACCAGCAGCTTGTGCGCGATCTCGCGGGCATATTGAACGACACCAACCTGACCGAGATCGAGGTGGAACTCGATGATCTCAAGATACGCGTCTCGCGCCAGGCTCAAACGATCCACGCCGTCGCCGCACCCCAGCCAGCCTACGCGCCGCCGGCCGCAGCACCGCAACCGGCCGCGGTCGCCGCATCCGCTGCCCCAGCCGACCTCTCCAAGAACGCGGTTCCCTCGCCCATGGTCGGCACCGCCTACCTTTCCCCCTCGCCCGACGCCAAGCCGTTCATCGAGATCGGCCAGGCGGTCAAGGAGGGGCAGACGCTGCTGATCATCGAAGCCATGAAGACGATGAACCAGATACCCTCGCCGCGCTCGGGTACGGTAAAGGCCGTCCTCATCGAGGATGCCCAGCCGGTCGAATACGGCATGCCGCTCGTAGTGATCGAATAGGCCCGGGAACAGGGGCGAACATGTTCCAGAAAATCCTCATCGCCAATCGCGGCGAAATCGCGCTCCGGGTACTGCGTGCCTGCAAGGAACTCGGCATCCAGACGGTCGTGGTCCATTCGACCGCCGATGCCGACGCCATGCATGTGCGACTCGCCGACGAAAGCGTGTGCATCGGCCCGCCGCCGTCGCGCGACAGCTATCTCAATATCCACCAGATCGTGGCGGCCTGCGAGATCACAGGCGCGGACGCCGTCCACCCCGGCTACGGCTTCCTGTCCGAAAACGCGAAATTCGCGGATATCCTCGCGGCCCACAACATCACCTTCATCGGCCCTTCCGGCGACCATATCCGTATCATGGGCGACAAGATCGAGGCCAAGCGGACTGCGAAACGCTTAGGTATTCCGGTGGTGCCAGGCTCGGAAGGCGAGGTCCGTGACGAGGCCGACGCCAAGCGCATCGCCGGCGACATCGGCTATCCCGTCATCATCAAGGCGACGGCCGGCGGCGGCGGACGCGGCATGAAGGTCGCCCGCTCGGAGGAAGACCTGATCGAGGCCTTGCAAACGGCAAGCAAGGAGGCCGGGGCTGCCTTCGGCAACGATGCCGTTTATATCGAGAAGTACCTCGAAAAGCCGCGCCACATCGAACTGCAGGTATTCGGCGACGGCGCCGGACGCGGAGTTCATTTCGGCGAGCGCGATTGCTCGCTGCAACGGCGTCACCAGAAAGTCTGGGAAGAAGCCAATTCGCCGGCCCTCAATGCGGAAGAACGCGCCCGCATCGGCAACATCTGCGCCAAGGCGGTCGCCGATCTCGGCTATTCCGGCGCCGGCACCATCGAGTTCCTGTACGAAAACGGCGAATTCTATTTCATCGAGATGAACACGCGCCTGCAGGTCGAGCATCCGGTAACGGAAGCGATCACCGGCGTCGATCTCGTCCACGAGCAGATCCGCGTAGCCTCCGGCGGCGGCCTTTCGGTGCGGCAGGAAGATATCCGCTTCCAGGGCCACGCCATCGAATGCCGCATCAACGCCGAGGACGCACGAACCTTCGTCCCCTCGCCGGGCACGATCACCCATTTCCACACGCCCGGCGGCCTCGGCATCCGCGTCGATTCCGGCGTGTACTCCGGCTACCGCATTCCGCCCTACTACGACAGTCTGATCGGCAAGCTGATCGTGCATGGCCGCAACCGCGTCGAATGCATGATGCGGCTCAGGCGCGCGCTGGACGAATTCGTCGTCGACGGCATCAACACGACGCTGCCTCTGTTTCGCGACCTTGTCGGCAATCCCGATATCGCCAATGGCGACTACGATATCCACTGGCTGGAAAAATATCTGGCCGCCAAAACCGATTAAGCGTGTGATGGCGCGATGACCCGGCCCTATGCGCCCGGCTATCGTATTCCGACTGACCTTCTGCTGAAGGCCTACGCTTCGGGCGTCTTCCCGATGGCGGAAAGCGCCTCGGACCCGGAAGTCTTCTGGGTTCGCCCGGAAACGCGCGGCATCATCCCTCTCGACGGTTTCCACACGCCGAAAAGCCTGCGCAAGACGATCCGGAAAAACCGATTCGAAATCCGGTTCGATTCCGATTTCGAAGCGACGATCGACGCCTGCGCCGAAAAGCGGGAGGAACGCCGTTCCACATGGATCAACGCGCCGATCCGCGAGGCCTATATCCAGCTTCACCGCATGGGCCACTGCCACTCGGTCGAGGCATGGCATGCCGATCGGCTGGTCGGCGGCCTCTACGGACTGGCGCTCGGCCGCGTTTTCTTCGGCGAAAGCATGTTCTCCAGGGAAACGGACGCCTCGAAGGTGTGTCTCGTCGCTCTGGTCGAAAGGTTGAACGAACGCGGTTTCGCCCTGCTCGACACCCAGTTTACCACCGAGCACCTGAAACATTTCGGGGCAGTCGACGTGCCGCGCGCAAAATACGAAAAAATGTTGGCCGAAGCGCTGAAGGGCGAAGCCGCCTTCTATCCGTGACGGATCAGTTCGCAGTGGCAGCGGCCGATGAATCCGCTGGGGCTTGCTGCGCATCCGTCGGCGCCGCCTTGCCGGCCGGGGCCTTCGCGCTGTCCGGTTGCGGCACGTCCGACTTCTGCTTGCAGGCCTTCAGCCACACGTCATAGACGGGATGCTCGACGGCATTCAGGCCAGGGCTTTCGGCAAACATCCAGCCGGTGAAGATGCGGCGGATCTTGCGGTCGAGCGTGATCTCGTCGACTTCCACGAACGAATCGGTTTTCGGCTCCTCGGCTTCGGGCCGCGAGTAGCAGACACGCGGCGTCACCTGCAGAGCGCCGAACTGGACCGTCTCGTCGATATAAACGTCGAAGCTGATGATGCGGCCGGTGATCTTGTCGAGCCCGGCGAATTCGGCGACCGGATTGGCGACCCGGCCAGCGTTCGAAGGCTTGGCGCCAGCCGCTGGCGCATCCTCCTGCGCAAAGGCAGCAGTGGCTAGGGTCAGGGCGGCAACCGCCACCAGTCCATTAGCCGTGATTCGAGAAAGAAAGCTCATGCAGGATACCGGTGGTTTGCGTCCGGGGTGATTCCGTACCGCCAAGGCTATTCACCCCTGCCGGATCAGCAAGCGCCTAAACGTCAATTGTGGCGAGAAAAGACCCGACGCATAAGGGACTGCTCTGAACCATCACGACAAGCAGGCTATCAGAGCGTCTTTCAGCCGCTGGGCGTCCAGGCGTCGTAGTCGCCGGTAACCTGCGGACGATGCTGGATGCCAAGAATGGAGCCTTTGGGCCGGTAGGCGGCGGCACTGCCGGTCAGGTTTTCCAGATGCGGCTTTTGCCATTCACGCGGCTTGTAGTCTTCGCTGGGTGGCGCGACATCGACGCGATGATGTATCCAGCCATGCCAGCCGGGCGGAATCGTCGAGGCTTCCGAATAGCCATTGAAGATGACCCAGCGCCGAGTCTGCCCGTCGGAATTGATGCCGCCCTCGTAATATACGTTGCCGGCCGCGTCCTGGCCGACCCTCTTGCCATGGCGCCAGGTATGAAAGCGCGTGCCCCAGGTCTGGCTGTTCCACCAGGTGAAAAATTGCAGAAGTAGCTTCATGCCCGTCCTCGCGGCGGCGAATTCACGTTGCCTGCTTATGGCCGCAGGAAGCCGCGAAGGCAAGGGTTTTGCGTATCCATCGCACAACGCATCTAATTGAAACAGACGGCCAAAGCGCTTGGGTTCCTCAGGACAGCGTTTTCTCGAAGACGAGCGCCGGCAGGCCCGAACCGCCACCGCAATCCGAAGTGCTGCCGGCCGGCAGAAAGCCGTTCACGCGATAGAACGCAACAGCCGCATCGTTAGTCTCCTCCACTTCCAGCCGAAGGATTTTAGCTTCGGGAAAGCTCTCCTCGATCTCGTCCAACAGCAGTTTTCCGATTCCCTTCCTCTGGCAATCGGGGCGCACATACAGTTGGTGGAGAAGAATTGTGGCCGGATCGCTGCTTGCCGCCGCGAAAGCCATGCCGCCGATCCGCTTGCCGTCGTCTGCGACCAGAAACTCCGAATTCGGCCGGGCCAGCCGCGCTTTCAGCGATGCCGCCGAATGCCATTCATCGGTGATCTCCCTCACCCGCTCCGCGCCATAGATGGAATCATAGGTCGCGTGCCAGGTCTCCACCAGCAGATCATGCACCGCCGCCAGATCTCGTTCGCTTGCGGTGCGAACGAACATCGCTACTCGATCCCGAGCTTGGTCTTGACTAGATCGTTGACCGCCTGCGGATTGGCCTTGCCCCCGGTCGCCTTCATCACCTGGCCGACGAACCAGCCGGCCATGGTCGGCTTGGCCTTGGCCTGCTCTACCTTGTCGGGATTGGCGGCAATCACCTCGTCCACCGCCTTTTCGATAGCGCCGGTATCGGTCACCTGCTTCATGCCCCGGCTCTCGACCAGCTGGCGCGGGTCGCCGCCTTCGTTCCAGACGATCTCGAACAAATCCTTGGCGATCTTGCCGGAAATCGTGCCTTCCTTGATGAGATCAAGGACCGAGCCGAGTTGTTCCGGTGAAACCGGCGCATCCTCGATGTCCTTGCCCGCCTTGTTCAAGGCACCGAGAAGATCGTTGATCACCCAGTTGGCAGCCAGCTTGCCGTCGCGCCCGCTTGCCACCTTTTCGAAATAGTCGGCGATTGCCTTTTCCGACACCAGGATCGAGGCGTCATAGGCCGACAGGCCGAGCTTTTCGACCAGCCGTGCCTTCTTCGCGTCCGGCAGTTCCGGCAGATCCTTCGCCAATGCATCGACATAGGCTTGGTCAAACTCCAGCGGCAACAGGTCGGGGTCGGGAAAATAGCGGTAGTCGTGCGCCTCTTCCTTCGAGCGCATCGAGCGCGTCTCGCCCTTCACGGCATCGAACAGCCGCGTTTCCTGATCGATGCTGCCGCCATCCTCCAGGATAGCGATCTGGCGTCGCGCCTCATAGTCGATCGCCTGCCCGACGAAGCGGATCGAGTTGACGTTCTTGATCTCGCAGCGCGTGCCGAATTCGCCGCCGGGCTTGCGCACCGAAACGTTGACGTCGGCGCGCATCGAGCCCTCGTCCATGTTGCCGTCGCAGGTACCGAGATAGCGCACGATGGTGCGGAGCTTGGTCAGATACGCCTTGGCCTCGTCGGGCGAGCGCATATCGGGCTTCGAAACAATCTCCATCAGCGCCACGCCGGACCGGTTCAGGTCGACGTAGGACATGGTCGGGTGCTGGTCGTGCATCGATTTGCCGGCATCCTGCTCCAGATGAAGACGCTCGATGCCGACCTCGATGTCCTCGAACTTTCCTTCGCGGTCCGGACCGACCGAGACAATGACCGTGCCCTCGCCGACGATCGGCTGCTTGAACTGCGAAATCTGGTAGCCCTGCGGCAAGTCCGGATAAAAGTAGTTCTTCCGGTCGAAGACGGATTTGTGGTTGATCTGCGCCTTCAGACCGAGCCCGGTGCGGATCGCCTGTTTGACGCATTCCTCGTTGATGACCGGCAGCATGCCCGGCATCGCCGCATCCACCAGCGAAACATTGGCGTTGGGCGCCGCACCGAATTTGGTCGATGCCCCGGAAAACAGCTTTGCTTCCGACGTCACCTGGGCGTGCACTTCAAGCCCGATGATGATTTCCCAGTCGCCGGTAGCGCCCGGAATCAGGCGTTTGGCGTCGGGAGTGCGTGTGTCGATGATGGTCATAGTCGGGCCTGCGCAATTAGGGTCGAAAATGCACGTAGTGCATATTTTCAGCGTTGGGCCTTCGCTAGTGCAAACAGCAAGGAGAGGCAAGGGTTGGCGTGAACCGCCAGCCCTCACAAGGGGTTGCAGGCGACTTCCCGCCTCCCGCTACGCGGTGGCGATATAGGCCTTGATTTCCTCGGCTTCGCGCTCAACGTCCTCGATACGGCGCTTGACCACGTCGCCTATGGAAACGATGCCGTAGAGCAGTCCGTCCTTTTCGACCGGCAGATGCCTGAAACGGCCCGTCGTCATGATTTCCATGATCTCGTTGACCGTGTGGTTCTCGTTGCAGATCTTGACCTTCGGCGTCATCGCCTCGCGCACAGTAAGGTCGAGGGCGCCTGCTCCATGCCTCGCGACAACCCGCACGATGTCGCGCTCGGAAAGGATGCCGACAATCTTGCGATCGCCGTTGGTGATGACCAGCGCACCGACCCGGTTCTCGGCGAGGATGCGGATGGCGTCGGAAAGCTTTTCGTTGGGCCCGAGCGTCAGCACGTCGTGACCCTTGCTGTCGAGTATTGCCTTGACCGTCATGGCGACCTCCTCTGTGTGATGCCCTTTCCTCGCCCAGCCTTCACGTTCCAGTGAACATGGTGCGCCGTGATCGGTTCCATTTCAAGTGTCGCCATCTACCGACAGGAACTATCAATCACGCCTCGGGGTACGGCCTGCGATCGAAAAGGCGGATGCCGAAGAAGCCAACGAGGAAACCGCCGATATGAGCCTCCCAGGCAATCTGGTCGGAGCCGCCGGCGCCGAGCCCGACCAGCCCCGTGACGAGGTTGATGATCATCCACACGGCCAGGAACGCCACCACGCTGCGCGAGCGCACCACCGCCGAGAACGGCAGCGGCGCGCCGGCGAAAGCCGATTTGCCGGAAGAGCGGTCCATGTGGAAGCCAAAACGGGCCGCCGCGCCCATCATGCCTGAAATCGAGCCTGACGCACCAACCAGCGGTGCCTCCATAGTCGGATGGATGACCCAGAAAAACGCGGCTGCGGCCAATCCGGTCATCGCAAAGAAGAACGCGAACCGCGCCGCGCCAAAACGGTTGGCCAGCGGCGGGCCAAAAGCGGCCAGCCAGACCATGTTGACGGCGACATGCGTGAAGCTGCCATGCAGGAAAGTATAGGTGAACGGCCGCGAAAGCATGAACCAGTCGAAGCCGTACTGGCCGGTATAGAGAGCGGGAATGAACGAGGCGTCGTAGAGCAGCACCAGGTTCTGGCTGTCGTTAAGCACATAGGCCTGCATGAGATATATGCCCACGCAAAGGCCGATTATCGCCATCACCACTGCCGGAACGTTGAATATGGGCTCGGGGCCGTTGGCAGGTTGGCCTGGCTCCGGTGCTCCGGACATCTCGTCTGTTTGGGTCGGGCCTGGCTTTTCGCTCATGGGTGTTCGATCCGGTTCCATGGCAGGCATGTAGAACACTCCCCGCCGATCCACAAATAGCGCACCCGTGAACACCGAACCGCGAAATTACGAATCGCCGGCCGCGAATCAAAAAAAAGCCGTTCAAGGTTTCCCTTGAACGGCGGGTCGAGTCCCCTTCTCCCCAAACTCTTGACTGGAGTGCTGCTGTCCGAAGTACCGAAAAGCAGCCAAATGGAGTGGTTTATGTGTCTCACAGGAGGCCGGCTGCGGCAATCTAAACCATCTGTTAACCTTAACGGTCCCGACCCGTGAACAAGTGTTAACTGTGCTGGCATGCGTCCTGCAACGCGAAGCATGTAGGTCGCAGGGAGGCGCCCTTCTGTCCACCGATGGCACACCGGACAGCAGAAAGCGCGGAGTGGAACAGGCATGAAACTGAACGGATCGATCGCACTGTTCCAATATTGGAACCGGCTTCGCGACGGCCGCACGGCGCCGAAGCGCACAGAAGTCGAGCCGTCGGACATCAAGGCGCTGCTGGCCGACACGTTCATCCTGGAAAGGGACACGCGCGGCGAAGCCGTGTTCCGCCTCGCCGGCACCCGGCTTTGCGCGACCTATGGGCGGGAACTCAAGGGCTTTTCGTTTCCGTCGCTGTGGCGGGAAAAGGACCAGCGGCTGATCGCACGGCTGATCCATGGCGTCTTTCAGCAGAAATCCGTCGTCGTGATCTCTTATGAAGGATTAAGCCGCAACGGCCGCTCCAACCACTTCGAACTGCTGGCGCTGCCGCTTGACGGCGGCGTCGAGAACCCGCGCTGCCTAGGCATCATGACAGCTGCCGAAAAGCCGTTCTGGCTTGGTGCCGACCCCATCGCCGATGCGCTCATCGATTCGATCCGTGTCGTTGACCCGGACAAGGAGCCGATGTTCCTGAAAAACAGGCCTGCCATCGTCGTACCGCCGCTCGCGCCGTCCAGTCTCGATGCGCCGACGACAATTTCGGAATTCAGCCGGGCAAGGCGCATCCGCCACCTTGTCGTGCTCGACGGCGGGCGCGAGGAGTAGCCTCCCCGCCAACTTTGGCCCAAGACTAAAGCACTGGGCAAATTCATATATTAGCGCCACCGGTTTCCCATTTGTTAACCTCTATTGACGTAGTTTTCCCATGAAAATTCCTGCATCAGCGCGGGAACGCCAACGGGGTGTAGGCAGTCATGAGGTCAGCGGCGGTCGAAGTGGCACCGTCCAACGCTGAAAGGCGTAACTTTCAGCGCGTTCGCGTCAAGATTTACGGGCGCTTCATGCTTGAGGACCGCACCGAACACCCCTGCCAGGTCGTCGACATGTCGCCGGGCAACGTAGCTTTGCGCACCGAGCGTATCGGTCAGCCGGGCGAAAAGGTCATCGCCTATATCGATCATATCGGCCGCATCGAGGGTGTCGTCACGCGCACCCTGCAGGACGGGTTCGCCATGACCGTCATTGCCTCCGACCGCAAGAAGGACAAGCTGGCGGCCCAGCTGACCTGGCTCGCCAACAAGCACGAACTCGACCTGCCGGAAGACCGCCGCCATGAGCGTGTCGCGCCGCGCAACCCGATGAGCGTCCTGCAGCTGGCTGATGGGCGTCACTACCAATGCCGCATCATCGACCTGTCGCTTTCGGGCGCCGCCATCGAGATCGACGTCAAGCCGGCAATCGGCGTGCAGGTCACGCTAGGAACGATGCGCGGTCAGGTCGTGCGCCATTTCGAGGACGGCGTCGCCATCGAGTTTGCCGTCATACAACGAGTGGACACACTCGATTCCGAGTTCAACACCCCACGATCCTGACGCCCCCTTCCGCAAAGATCAACGAGCCGGCCTCAAAGGTCGGCTTTTTTGTTGTCACGGAGCAAGGGAAACACCCCACCCCTCCGGAGCCTCGCGAGGACGCGATATCCTCAGGGAAATCGATCGATAAAATTTTACGAAAATTCTCAGAATATTTTATTTAAAATCTATATTAAATCTATCTACGTTTTACTTAATATCTACTTCGGACCTTTGCGTCAAATAAATCCAGCCGTGTCATTGTCTCCTCAAACGGGGAGACGACAAAATGAACAAGATGAGGGGCAAGCTGTTGCTTCTGGCAATGGCCCTGCAGTTAGGCGGTTGGGGAACCGCCTATGCCGGAGCAAGCTTCATGCACACCGGCGGTCGCACCACGCAACCGGTCGGCCATTACGAATTCTGCCAGAAGCTGCCGCAGGAATGCCGGCAGATGACGCCAAGGCAGGCGCCGACGGAACTGACACGCAGCCTGTGGGCGAAAATCGTAGCCGTCAACAATGCCGTCAACACCACGGTCACGCCGCGCACCGACATGGAGATGTGGGGCAAGGAAGAGGTCTGGTCCTTCCCTGACAACGGTTTCGGCGACTGCGAGGACTATGTGCTGGAGAAGCGCCGCGAACTGATGAAGGCCGGGATGCCCGCCGGCGACCTTTTGATAACCGTGGTCCGCCAGCCGAATGGCGACGGTCATGCCGTGCTTACCGTGCGCACCAGCCTTGGCGAGTTCATCCTCGACAATCTGGAGCCGAAGGTGCTCGCCTGGACCGCCACCGATTACAGCTATCTCAAGCGCCAGTCTCAAACGAATTCCGGCGTGTGGGTGACGATCAACGACGGTCGCGCCGACGCGGTTGCCAGCGTCCAGTAAGGACGCCGCGAGAAAACCCGGTCGAGTCCCCACCCTCCCCGTCCCCAACGACCGGGTTCAAGGAGCCGGCCCCGTCCCCGGGCCGGCTCCGCCTTTTTTGGGGGCGTTTCAAGAACGATCTGGCGCATCAGGAAAATCCTGAAGAATGCGCACACCCGAACGCGAGGGCCGGTATCCGATCTGGCCCGCGTCACGCTGTCTTTTTTGACGACTTGTCCCCATCACTACCAGCCCTACAGGCACAGCCGAATAGTTGCCTGCTGGTGCGTTTTAAAGAGTATCAAAAGAGCATATCCGCGTTCTGTATTTGTTAAACAAAACTCACGCTACTCTTCGTTTACCATCCTCTTTAACCTGACTGAAATCGATGTTTCCTAATGTGAGGCACGGTTCGAAAAGAAACCGTCACAGATGAATGTCACAACCTGGGTCAGAGGAACATCAAAATGACAAAGCTCCTTTCGCGTTTCTACAAGGACGAATCTGGCGCGACCGCCATCGAATATGGCCTCATCGCGGCCCTCATCGCCCTGGCGATCATGGTCGGCGCTGGCGCGCTGGGCAATAACATCGGCAAGAAGTTCAACGACATCGCTACGGCGATCAGCACGGGTAAGACCACGACCCCGTGATAGCTGGTAAATCTCAGGTTCCGCGTCACGACGTGGGAGAGATCGGGGCCGCCTTCGGGCGGCCCTTTCGTTATGCAGGCTGTCTCGCTGCCGCTCAGGCCTCTGTCAGCCCAGCCATGAAACGCTTCGCATTGGCTACATAATGCGCAGCGGAGGCCCGCAATCCTGCAATGGCTTCTTCGTCCAGCGTCCTGACTACGCGGGCCGGCGCGCCGACGATCAGTGAATTGTCCGGAAATTCCTTACCTTCGGTAACAAGCGCGCCGGCTCCGACCAGCGAATTCTTTCCGATTCTCGCGCCATTCAAAACGATGGCGCCCATGCCGATCAGGCTGTTGTCGCCGATAGTGCAACCATGCAGCATGGCCCGGTGGCCAATCGTGCAGCCCGTACCGATCGACAGCGGAAAGCCGAGGTCCGTGTGCATGACGGTATGCTCCTGCACATTGGTGTCGGCACCGATGGTAATCGTCTCGTTATCGCCGCGCAGAACGGCGCCGAACCAGAAGCCGGCATTACGGCCAATATCGATGGCACCGATGAGGACCGCATCGGGCGCTATCCAGTTGCTGCCTTCGTCTTCGAAACGGGGCGTCGTTCCGTCCAGTGCGTAGATAGGCATTTTTTCTCCCAGAATCGAATGAAGCTCCGGCTTAGCGGCTTAACCTAAAAGCGCTGAGCTCTCCTGTAAAATAGCGATCAGCACGACGCCAAGTGCCATGATCCATACCAGCGCGGTGCATGCGCACGAAAGCATCACAGCCATGGAAATCCGGTTCTCCCGGTAGGCTGAAAGCGCTTCGTTGCAAAGCATGAACGGCCCGACGACGGAAGTCGCGCCCAGCGAACGCAAGACGTGAGAAGGCGATACATAAGGTTCTGCAAAGGCAAGCTTGCGCCCTGACGCCAGTTCCATCGCCGATCCGGCAAGGCCGCAAGCGGTCAGACCGACAAGAAAAGCGAAGGCAATCGATGCCACCGGGTCCATCTTTACCTTCCGTTTACCATGAAACAGCACAGTCGTAACCAAAGGATACGCAAGGGCCATGCCGCGCCATGTGTGCCATTCGCGCACAGCGGAGTACCCGTCCGATGCACCGACAGGGGTTTTGATGAAACAGGCGGCGCTTGCCGAAAGCCAGGAATTCACGGTGATCGATTCATCGCTGATGATAAAGGTTTTCTATGCCTTCGCGGCGCTGGCGCTTCTCTCCCTGGCGATCAGCCTGGGTGGAAAATGGTTCGGCCATTCCATCGCGATGGCCGGCTACAGCGACGACAAAACCATCCGCGAAGTCGTGATCGGCAACAATGTGATTGCGGTTCCGGCGAACGCCATTCGCTTCGATCGCGCCCGCCACGACGGCGTCGCCTCCAGACTCGATCTTTACCTGCGCTATCCGACGATGGACGGCTACAGCGACGCCGCGCGCGACGATTTCAACGGCCGGGGACCGCTCAAGAACATCATTTTCCTGTCGTTTGAAGAGCAGATGATGTCCCGCGACATGAGCGGCCGGTTCGCGCCCATCTACAGCGCGCTGATAACGCAGCCCGGATCGCCCGGCCCCGGCGGCACTACGCTTTACGCTTTCAAGGAAAAATCCGGCTACCTCAACGAGGTGCTGGCGGTCGCCCACCGTCCGGGACTGGCCCCCTTCGTTGCCCGTTGCCTGAGCGGGCCGAGCGCCGGGGAATCATTGGCCCCGTGCGAGCGCGACATCCATGTCGGCGACAATCTGAGCCTCACCTACCGCTTCCCGCAGGAGTTTCTGGCGAACTGGCAGGCGCTCGACAAGGCCGTTGCTGCGGAAACAGCACGCATCCTGAAGACAGGACGCTGAGGCAGCGGCCGTAACGTCTCAGGCCAGGTCGATGTCGAGGATGGCCATCGAAAAATTGTAGTCGCCGTCTTCCTCGTCCTTGAAGACAATGCCGAGGAATTCGTCGCCGACATAGACTTCGGCCGAATCGTCCTTGCGCGGACGCGCCTTCACTTCCAGCGTGGGGTTCTGGAAAACGCGCTTGAAATAGGCATCCAGTTTTCTGATTTCTTCCGGCTTCAACGGTATTCTCCGATCCGATCGTCAAATGGATTTAAATCGCAGCGCGTCCTGCCGGGCGCACAAAGGGCGATCTGATATTCTGGCCGGGCACCAGGACAATCCGAAAACCGGACTCGGCTTTCGGTCTGGTGCTCTGGCCGTGCGAGCGCTTCTGGCACGTCAACGATGGCGATGTAAAGGCAGGCGCCGCACGGCAAGGCCGCGCGGCTTTCAATGCAGGACAAATCAGATATCGAAGCTGATCACCTGGTCCATGGATTGCGACGGCAAAAGCTGGTCCATCTGCCTCGAAGGATGGTCACAGCCGGTTTCGCCGACGACTCGCGCCGGCACGCCCGCAACCGTCTTGTTGTGCGGCACTGGCGAAAGCACGACCGATCCGGCCGCGATCTTCGAGCAATGACCGACCTCGATATTGCCGAGAATCTTGGCGCCCGCACCGATCAACACGCCGTGGCGGATTTTCGGATGGCGGTCGCCGCCGGCCTTGCCGGTCCCGCCCAGCGTCACGCCGTGCAGGATCGAAACGTCGTCTTCGATCACCGCAGTCTGGCCGACGACGAGCCCGGTGGCATGATCCAGGAACACGCCCTTGCCGATCCGTGCGGCCGGGTTGATATCGGTCTGGAACACCGACGACGACAGACTTTGCAGATAAAGCGCAAAGTCCTGGCGGCCGTGGTTCCACAGCCAATGCGCGAGCCGATGCGTCTGGATGGCATGAAAGCCCTTGAAATAGAGGATCGGCATGATGAAGCGGTCGCAGGCCGGATCGCGGTCGTAATAGGCCTGGATATCGACACGTACGGTCGTTGCCCAATCGGAGTCGTCGGCAGCCATCGCCTTGAAAGTCTGGCGGATGAGATCGGACCCGACATCCTGGTGCGAAAGCCGCTCGGCCAGCCGATGGATGACCGCATCCTCCAGGCTTTCCTGGTTAAGAATGGTCGAATAAAGGAACGCAGACAGCAGGGGATCGCGCGTCACCGCCGCCATGGCTTCATCGCGCACGGAGCGCCAGATCGGGTCTACGGGCTGTAACGCGCTCGTGCGAGCAGGATTGATATTCATCGACGGTCTCCGCCAGCCGGCTCATCCATTTCAGGGCCGCACCTATAAGCCAGATAGTAGCACGGGTGAACTCAATTTTCCTTAAGTTCCCTGTCAAATGGATTGGCCTGACTTAAATTCAACCGGCAATGGAAAAGCTTCCCTTGATCGATACAGCCCTGAAACAAGATATTTCGGCACTCTACGGCGTCGCCGGGCGCCACTATCACGGCATCTCCCATATCGAGGCGCTGCTTGCACTGGCGTGCGAATATCGCTGGGCGCTGGCTGACCCCGAGGCGATCGAGGCCGCGATATGGTTTCACGACGCCGTCTACGACAGCCGCGCCAAGGACAACGAAACGCAAAGCGCGGCACTGGCGCGGGAAAAACTAAGCGGGCGCGTCGACACCGAGCGGCTGGGCCATATCGTCGCTATGATAGAGGCCACAGCCACCCACCAATTGCCCAAATTCGCCGATCCGGGCACAGCACGCGATACAGCACTTTTTCTCGACATGGATCTATCGGTGCTTGGCGCAGCGCCGGAAGTCTTCGCCGAATACGAACGTGCCGTCCGGCAGGAATATGCCTGGGTGCCGGAGCCGACATGGGTTGCCGGGCGCGGCGCCGTGCTGAAAAACTTTCTCGCCCGCACGTCTATTTTTCACACGCCCGAATTCCGCAACCGTTTCGAAGAGCAGGCACGAATAAACATGGGGCGATCGCTGGTGATACTGGAGAAGCAGGCTTAAAGCATGGTTCCGGAAACCGGGCCCTTTCCGAGGAAAGGCTTAAAGCGGATTCTCGGCGTAGAACTCCAGCACGCGCCGCTTGAACGTCTTGTCTCCGACCGAAAGCATATGGTCGCGCCCCTCGATGGAAAACGCTTCGGCGTTCGGCATCAACGCAGCAAGTTCGTCGGGCGATCCCGCGATATCGTCTTTCGTGCCGACGGCAATCAGGGTCGGCTGGCTGATCCGCGCCACTTCATCTTCGCTCAACAGCGTGCGCGAGCCCATTATGCAGGCAGCCAGCGCCTGCCGGTCACTACGGGTCTGGTCGGCGAAAGCACGGAACATCTTTCCCCGCGCATGGGTAATGGTCGCGGGACTCTCGGCAAGCAACGCATCTGCGATCGGATCCCAGTCGCCGACGCCGTCGACCATACCGATGCCAAGGCCACCCAGCACCAGCGTCGCAACTTTGTCGGGATCGGAAAGCGCCATGAAAGCGGCAATGCGCGCGCCCATCGAATAGCCCATGACATGGGCACGGCCGATGCCGAGATGGTCGAGCAAGGCGGCTGCATCGGAGGCCATTTCCTGCGGTGTATAGTCGGCCTCTTCATAGGATTTCGTCGACAGGCCATGGCCGCGGTTATCGAGAGCGATGGCGCGGTAGCCGGCATCGCCCAGGGTCTTGAACCAGCCGGGCGCTACCCAGTTGACATAGTGGCTGGAGGAAAAGCCATGGATCATCAACACCGGATCGCCACCGCCTGACGCCGACTCGCGATCGAGAAAGGCAAGGTCGAAGCCGTCATGATTGAAGAACTGCATCGGCGACAAATCCCTCAACCGCCGCGTTCAGCAGCGATGACGGGATGCTTCAAAAGATCACCGTCCTTGATGCCTTGCCTGGCAGCTGTTCCAGCCTTCAGTTCAAGCACGAATCGAACCGGCTCGGCGGGCGCGATGACCGCCAGCGACTGCGGCTCGCCCTGTTTGATCGCGCGTATCCTGCCGTCTTGCCCGATGAAAATCAGGTCGAGCGGCATCGGCGTATTCTTCATCCAGAAAGCGACCGCACGGGTCTGCTGGAATACGAACAGCATGCCGTGATCGTCGTCCATATCCTCACGAAACATCAGGCCGGCAGATCGCTCGGCTCCGTCGTCGGCCACTTCGATGGTAAAGGAACGCTCTCCCGCGCCCGTCACCGCGACCAGCCGCACCGGATCGACCGGCAGGATCATCGCCTGGCCACCGGCAAACGTCTGCTGCACCTGGAAGAGCGCAAGCGCAACCAGCGTCACGAGAACGGCGCCCGCAGCCAGCCATTTCCTGTTATGCATCGTCACTCCTCGCCCGGTCTTTTCGCGTTAATGCGAGACCGGCAAGGTGCCCATATCGGGGTGAATCTCGGCGGCCATAAGGCCTTTATCGCCACGCCCGAAGCGGACAAGCACGACCTGCCCCGGACGAAGCTCGGTAACGCCGTACCGGCGCAACGTTTCCATATGAACAAAAATATCCTCGGTTCCCTCGCCCCGACTCAGGAACCCAAAACCCTTGGTGCGGTTGAACCACTTCACCAGCGCCCGCTCGAGGCCGCTCTCCGGCGTCACCGAAACATGGGTGCGCTGCTCCTGCATTTCGGCAGGATGCACGGCTGTCGTAATGTCCATAGACAGCATGCGGAACGCCTGCAGGCCGCGCTCACCCTGCCTGGCCAGGCAGACGACACGTGCCCCCTCCAGCGCAGTCTGGAAGCCGTCCTTTCTCAGACAAGTCACGTGAAGCAGGATGTCGCCCAAAACCCCGTCGTCAGGGAGAATGAAGCCATAGCCCTTGGCCACATCAAACCACTTTATGGCTCCCGAAACCTCGACAAGGTCGGCAGTCTCGCCGGCTTCATCCCGTGTCACGGTGTCGCCAACGGTCGCATTCCGCCTCACCGAAGAGGCTTTGTCTTCCATCGGAACGCCCCCCATTGTCGAAAATACTGTAACTGATTCTTACTGGCAGATTAACACTGCCATTTCCGATCTGTGCAAGGCCTGCCGTGCCTTTTTTCGCGGCTCTTCCCAACAATACCGAAATTGTTGTTTGCCCGCATGCGGCCTTTGCCGGGAGGTTGCCGCGAAGGCCGACCGACCCTATTGTCCGCGGCAATGCCAAGGAGAAACACATGCGCTATCTGCACACCATGATCCGCATCAGCGACGTGGACGCGTCGCTCGACTTTTTTTGCAACAAGCTCGGCCTCAAGGAAGTACGCCGCCATGAAAGCGAACAGGGCCGCTACACGCTGATCTTCCTCGCCGCTCCCGAAGACGAACAGAGCGCCGCCGCCGTAAAGGCTCCGCTGATCGAACTCACCCACAATTGGGACCCCGAAGAATATAGCGGCGGCCGCAATTTCGGCCACCTCGCCTATGAGGTCGACGATATCTACGCCACTTGCCAGAAGCTGATGGACAAGGGCGTGACCATCAATCGTCCGCCACGCGACGGCAATATGGCCTTCATCAGAACGCCGGATGGCATTTCCATCGAGCTGCTGCAAAAAGGCCCGGCCAAGGCGAAAGCCGAACCCTGGGCCTCCATGCCGAATACGGGAAGCTGGTAGCAGGCCCTACCCTTTTTCGGAGGCCAGCTTGCCGAGCGCGAGAACGGTTCGCCAGTTTCGCGCCGTCGACACGGTACCAAGCACACGGTCGATAACCGGCGGCAATTTCGAGGCGCTGAACCCGTTGGGGACGTGAAGGTAGAGGAAATTTCCCTTCGCGACCATTCGTTCATGCAGCGCAAGTCGCACCGTCAAGGCCACGACCGCACTTTGCGCCGGTACTTTCTGGAGCACGAAGGCATGCAGCGTGGTCGGCTGGTCGACGGCTTCCGGGAACGGATTCTCGTTGATCAACCGTTCCCAGTCCGGCCGGCTCACCAGCATGATTTCCTTTTCGAAGCCAAAATCCACTTTTGCGATATCCGCGATCCGCGCATGGGTTTCGCTTGCGGTCAGGCCGGACGAGAGCACCGCGTTGCCGCTGTTGATATAGGTAGAAACATTGCCGAACCCGGCGTCGCCCAACGCCTTCCTGAGTGGCGCCGTTGGCAGTTGTGTCGCCCCGCCGACGCCCCGGAAAAGCACGATGAATACGGGTTTCGGCATTGCGGCACTCATATGATGAAACCGGCCAGCGTCTCGTTGTCGGTGATGTCCTGATACTGCACGCCCTCGCTGTCGAACTTCGCCATCAGCACATCGAAATTGCGGGGGTCCTTCGTCTCGATACCGATCAGCACGGAGCCGAAATTGCGCGCCGATTTCTTCAGATATTCGAAGCGCGCGATATCATCCTCGGGGCCAAGCATTTCAAGGAAATCGCGCAAAGCGCCGGGCCGCTGCGGAAATCGAATGATGAAATATTTCTTCAGACGCTGGAAGCGCAGTGCCCTCTCCTTCACGTCGGGCAGCCGCTCGAAATCGAAATTACCGCCCGAAACCACGCAGACGATCGACTTGCCCCGGATTTCCTTCTTCGTAAAATCCTTGAGCGCATCGACGGCCAGCGCGCCGGCCGGTTCCAGCACCACACCCTCGACATTCAGCATTTCGATCATCGTCGCGCACAGCCGGTTTTCCGGGATCAGGTGTACCGCATCGGGCGCGAATTCCTTGAGCATGCGAAAGTTTTCGCGGCCGATCTCGCCCACCGCCGCCCCATCCACGAAACTGTCCATTTTGGCGAGCTTCACGCGCTTGTCGGCGGCAAGGCTTTCCCGAAGGCTCGGCGCACCGGCCGGTTCGCAGAACACGAACCGCGTTTCGTGGGTCTGCCCTGCGGCGATCGCCGCAAAATAATGGGTGACGCCGGCAGCCAACCCGCCGCCGCCCACGGGCAAAAGCACCATGTCCGGCACACGCCCGCCCGGCATCTGGGCAAGCAGTTCGCAGGCAACCGTTGCCTGCCCCTCGATGATGTCGCGATGATCGAACGGCGGCACCATGTGCGCCCCGGCCTCCTCGGTAAAAGAAAGGGCTGCCTGATAACAGTCGTCGAAAAAGTCGCCGACCAGCCTGATCTCAACGAAGTCGCCGCCGAACAGCCGGGTCTTGTCGATCTTCTGCTGCGGCGTCGTCACCGGCATGAACACCACGCCCTTCTTGCCGAAATGGCGGCAGACGAAGGCAAAGCCCTGCGCATGGTTGCCGGCCGAAGCGCAGACGAACAATTCAGCCTGGTTACCGGCAGCGAGCGCCTTGCGGAAGAAATTGAAGGCACCCCTGATCTTGTAGGAGCGCACCGGCGTCAGGTCCTCGCGTTTCAGATAGATGCGTGCGCCGAACTTCTTCGACAGATAGTCGTTTTCCTGCAGCGGCGTCTGCGGGAAGATTTCGCGCACCGCTGACGCAGCATTCGAAACACTGTCGGTGAAACTGGTCATGGCACGGGTCCCCGGTTCCTGATGGAAGCGTTCCTGCCGCCATTTTGGCTTTCGCGCAACAGGTGCCTGCTACACTGAGGGCGTTGCCCGGTTTCAGTGAAGTCTGACTTACTTCCGCCGTACTTGGCTGTCGGGAAAGGTTTTCGCAAAAATGGAAAGAACCGCCGGGCCAGACCTCCCCACCTCGGGGCTGAGCCTGCGCTTTGACTGGACCTATCGTGCGTTTGAACATCCTTCTTCCCGCAGCCCTTGCCCTGCTCGTGGCCGGCTGCGGCGGCCACCGGACCGACGAGCTTCTGGGCAGCGCCCTCGTCAACGCCTCGGTGTCGCAGATTTCCGGCAATCACTCGATTTTCATCGCAACGACGCGCAAACGTTCCGACGACCCCAACAAGGTTTTCGACGGCCAGCGCTCGGCGACGCTCAATTTCGCTCGGGTCAACGTCACCGTTCCTGCCATCCACAAGACTGGGCAGATCGAACGGAAGAGCCGCGGTAAATCGGACGATCCGTCTAAATATTTCATGGCAACGGAAGTCGTCGGCTACGATACCGCACCGAAATTCTCAAAAGCGCTCAATGCAGACATCGCCGCGCGCGGCGGCCGCGTCATGCTTTTCGTCCACGGCTACAACACCGGCTTCGACGACGCCGTCTACCGCCTGACCCAGATCGTGCACGATGCCGGCTACCCCGGCACGCCAGTGCTGTTTTCATGGGCGTCCGGTGCTTCCACCACCAGCTACGTCTACGACAAGGAAAGCGCCAGCGCCGCCCGTGACCAGCTCGAAGTGACGCTGAGGATGCTGGAGCAGTCAGGCGCGCGGCGCATCGACATCGTCGCTCATTCCATGGGCACCTGGGTGACCATGGAGACGCTGCGGCAGATGGCCATCACCGGCGACCGCGATCTCGGCGGCAAGCTCGGCGACGTCGTTCTCGCTTCACCCGATATCGACGTCGACGTGTTCAAGAGCCAGATGCGCCGCTACGGCAAGCCGGACAAGCCGTTTATCCTGCTTCTGTCAGATGATGACCGGGCGCTGCGGCTGTCCGGCCTGATCGCGGGCTGGAAGCCGCGTGTCGGCGACTACAAGAACGCCGCCGATCTTGCCGACTACGGCGTTACCGTCGTCGACCTGTCGAGCGCCAAGGGAAATGATACGTTCAACCACACCAAATTCGCGGACAATCCGGCTCTTGTGAAGGAACTGGGCCAGCGGCTGCGGCAGGACGACGGTTTCGCCAGCGACCGCGAAGTGACCGACCGCATCAAGCAACTCAGCGCCGGCGTGATGTAGCGGCGGCGGCGGCGTATCTTGCCACCTGGTTCGTTTGCCACTGGACCCAGGATGGTTCTTTATCTATTCGGTAACTCCAGGCACAGGACGCCACCCACGATTGAGGAGCGATGTAGTCGTGCGCCAGAGGTCGCTGACCGCCATTCTGCTTGCGCTCGTGCTTGCCGGCTGCGCCGGAAACAGCACGCATGACCTGCTCAACAAGGTAGCGATCGACGCGCCGGCTTCCAGCATCGCTTCCAAGCACGAAATCTTTGTCGCCACCACGCGCCAGAAGGCAGTGGCCGATCCGCGACAGGTATTCGACCGCGACCGCTCGCTGACCACGAACTACGCGCGCGTCGACGTTACCGTGCCGAAAACCCACCAAGTCGGCAGCATCGAGCGCGCCAAGGGGCGCGCGCCAAGCGACCCTGCCAAGGATTTCACCGCGACGCGGGTTGTCTCCTATCCCGACCGGCAGCAATTCGCCAAGGCGCTCGGGGCCGATGTGGCGCTGCGCGGCGACCGCGCGCTGGTCTTCGTGCATGGTTTCAACAACGGTTTCGACGACGGTATCTTCCGGCTGACGCAGATCGTCGCCGACACCAATTATCCCGGCACGCCCGTGTTGTTCTCCTGGGCATCCGGCGGCCGCATCACCGACTATGTCTATGACAAGGAGAGCGCCAACGCCGCCCGCGACGACCTCGAGGCGACGCTGCGCCTGCTTGCCAAAACCAAGGTGAAAAGCATCGATATCATTGCCCATTCGATGGGCACATGGGTGACCATGGAAGCGCTGAGGCAGTTGTCCATCACCGGCGACCGCGATCTCGGCGGCAAGCTGGGTTATGTCATCCTCGCCTCTCCCGACATTGATGTCGACGTGTTCAAGAAGCAGATGATCCGCTACGGGAAGCCGGACAAGCCGTTCACGGTATTGTTGTCGGGCGACGATCGCGCCCTGAAGCTTTCCGGCCTCATTTCCGGCTCCAAGCCGCGCGTCGGCGATTATAATGATGCCGCCGACCTCGCCAGCTACGGCGTCATCGTGGTCGACCTGACCAACACGAAGGGCGGGGACCGGCTGAACCACGCGAAATTCGCCGACAATCCCATCCTGGTTCAGCTGCTCGGCGACCGCTTGTCGGCACCCGCCAGCCTGTCGGATACGGAACCGCCCCTGAGCGAACAGCGCATCAATGACCTTGGCCAGGGGATTGGCCAGGCCGTGGGCGCGGTGGCCGAGATCGTCATCACCACGCCGTTCAAGGTGCTGACTGTCGTGACCGGCCAGTGATACCGGACGCCGACCGGAAACGCATCCGCCGGGGGTTAAGGTTAGAAGATAAGGTTAAATCCCCGATCCGTTTGCACTTTGTTAAGGATTACCACACAAAGGCACCGGGGGCGCGAGGCATTCGCCGGCGCGAGGCATTGGTTCCAGGGGGGAATGCCCGCCGGCCGTCTCGCGTCCCTTGACCTCTCTTTTGGCAAGAAATGAATATGGTGCGGACGACGGGAATCGAACCCGTACGGGCAAGCCCGAGGGATTTTAAGTCCCTTGTGTCTACCAGTTCCACCACGTCCGCGCCCCGTGCTTTTCAGGGCTTTGCGCCGAAACGTCAACTGGCGATGTAGGCTCGGCATAAGCGTCATGCACATTCCTGCACCGCATACCTCTCGCGGACGGCCGTCTGGCGAATAAAAACCAAGGTGTCTACATAGGGGCATATCGTCCATTCGGAGCCTTTCATGACAGCGCCTCTCTTCCAGCCGATCACGCTTGCCGGCCTCACCTTCCCCAATCGGATCGCCGTGGCGCCGATGTGCCAGTATTCGGCGGACGATGGCTCCGCCACAGATTGGCATTTGCAGCAGTGGATGAGTTACGCCATGTCGGGCGCCGGCATGGTTACGGTCGAGATGACCAATGTCGAGCGCCGCGCCCGTATCTCGCACGGCTGCCTAGGCCTTTATTCCGACCACAACGAGGCAGCGGCCCGACGCGCGCTCGACGCGGCCCGGCGCGTCGCCGCCCCCGATACGAAGTTCGGCACCCAACTGGCCCATGCCGGCCGCAAGGCCTCCTGCCAGCGCCCATGGGAAGGCGGCGGGCCGCTCAAGCCCTATCAGGACCCATGGCCGATCGTTTCGGCGTCAGCCATCGCTTATGACGAGGGCTGGCAGGTACCGCACGCGCTGGAGGATGCCGAAATCCTGCAAGTGATCGAGCACTTCGCCGATGCCGCAAGGCGCGCTGACCGAGCCGGTTTCGACTTCATCGAACTGCATGGAGCGCACGGCTACCTGATCTTCCAGTTCCTGTCGCCGCTCTCAAACCGGCGCACCGACCGCTGGGGCGGGTCTCTGGAGAACCGCATGCGCTTTGCCGTCGAGATCGCCAGGGCAGTGAGAAAGGCCGCACCGCGACTGATGCTCGGCGCGCGGCTTTCGGTAACGGACTGGGTCGACGGCGGCTTCGAGATAGAGGAAGCCATCGAGGTGGCAAAGGCCCTGAAGGCCGAAGGCGTCGCTTATATATGCTGCTCCAGCGGCGGCAACTCGCCTTTGCAGAAGCTGCCTTCCGGTCCCGGTTACCAGGTGCATCTGGCGGAAGCCATCGGCAAGGGCGCTGGCATTCCGACGCGCGCCGTCGGGCTGATCAGCGATCCCAGCCATGCCAACGCAATCGTCGCGGAAGGCCGCGCCGACATGGTGGCACTGGCCCGTGCTTTCCTTGCCGATCCGCGCTGGGGCTGGCGCGCGGCAGCGACGCTCGGCGAAAAAATCCATGCGCCGCCGCAACTGGTACGCTCCGTGACGACGATGGAACACTGGGCGAAGGCGGCAAACTAAAGCGGTTCCCTGCAACCATTGGTGCTGCTTTGCGTTTGTCAGGAAGCTGTCGACCGTCAGGGCGAGCAGGTAAGGTTTGCGACATCGACGTGCGACGCCAGATTGCCCTGCATCCTGGTGGATGCAAAATGGCGACCTATCTTTTTGCTTGAGCATCGGGTTCACCGAAAACCGGATTCCACTTTTCGATCCGATGCCCCAAGCGGAACAATTCAACCTGGAGGTTTCAATGGCAAAACTGACTTACACCATTGTCGAACATGACGGTGGCTGGGCGTACAAAGTCGGGGACACCTATTCGGAAACTTTTCCAAGCCATGCGCAAGCGCTGCACGCGGCCGAAATGGCTTCCGCAGAGCAACAGGTCGCAGGCTCGACCGACGGTATCCGCTACGAGGACACCGAAGGAAAGTGGCACGAGGAAGTCGCCGACGGCCGCGACCGGCCACAAACCGAAGTGTCTGACTGATATCGTTCCGTTCAGAATCGGAACGATCAAAAAGCGTTTCCAGACAACAGGATCGCCTGAGCAGATGAATCCTTGTCGGAACTTGGTGTCAGGCGATTGAGCTTCCCGTCGTCAGGCCCAGCGATTTGACGAGATCGGCGGCAGAGCTTTTCGGGGCACCATCCGCGCGCATCCTGGAAATCTCCAGTAGCCCACCCTGGACGACGATCTTGACCGATTGCTCGCCGATCGTGGCTATGAGACCCGGCTTGCCCTGCACATCCTCAAAACGGCGAGCCGTATGCTTGCGCGCGTCGAATACCCGGACCTTCTTGCCGCCAATCATCGCCCAGGCGCCCGGTGCCGGGTCGCAGCCGCGGATGAGATCGTAGATGTGGTCGAGATGCCGGTGCCAATTGATTTGCGCCTCTTCGTCGCGGCACCAGCCCTCGTAGCTCGCCCGGCTTTCGTCCTGAACCGTTTGCGTATGCCGGCCTGAAACGACGAGATCGGCGGCTTCCAGCATTGCCTCGACGCCGAGCGGAAACAGATGGTTGAAATAAACGCTGCCAAGCGTGTCATCGGGACCGATAGCTGCCTTCTTCTGCAGGATCACCGGCCCTTCGTCGAGCCCGTCAGTCGGGCGGAAGATGGTCAGGCCGGTTTCCGTCTCACCCTTGATGATCGGCCAGTTGATCGAACTCGGCCCTCGATGCTTCGGCAACAGCGAAGGATGATACTGGATGGTGCCGTACCTCGGGATTGTCACAAAATCCTGCGGTGCAAACTGCAGCACATAGGCCATGACGCCCAATTCTGCATCGAGACCACGCAGCGCATCCTTGGCCGCGTCGCTTTTCAGCGACGCAAATTGGAACAGGGCAAGCCCGCGCTCCTGCGCGGCCACCTTCAGCGGATCGGGCCGCGCGCCCTCCTTCTCCGGCGCGCAAAACACCCCGGCGACCGTGTCGCCACGCTTCAGGAAAGCATCCAGAACGCTTACGCCGAAAGCCTGCTGTCCGATGATGGCAAGTCGCATGAATTTCCCCCCTTTGTCCCGAAGACGATCGCACGTGGCGGCGTCAGGCCTCCACGGCTATCGTCGATACCCGCCCCTGCCTGCCGGTCAGCGGCCCGTGTTGATCCAGACCGCCTTAGGCTCGGTGAAATTGTCGATGGCCATGTCGCCGTGCTCACGGCCGAGCCCTGAATCGCGCGCACCGCCCCACGGCAGGCGAATGTCGGTCGGACCGTAAGTGTTGACCCACACCGTCCCCGCCTTGAGCGCACGAGTGAAGCGATGCGCCCGCGTGACGTCGGCGGTCCACACGCCGGCGGCAAGGCTGTAGGCGGTGCCGTTGGCGATCCGGATCGCGTCGTCGTCGTTTTCGAATTTGATGACGGCGGCCACCGGTCCGAAGATTTCTTCCTGCGACACCCGCATCTCGTGCTCGACCCCAGCGAAAACGGTTGGCTGGACGTAGTAGCCGGTATCGCCGCTGCGCTCACCGCCGGTAACAATCGAAGCGCCCTCGCCTCGACCGATATCGATATAGTCCAGCACCCGCTTCATCTGCGTGGCCGAAACCAGCGGACCCATCGAGGTCGACGCCTCCAGCGGATCGCCGATGCGCATCGAATTGGCTCGCGCCGCCAGCCGTTCGACCACCTCGTCGTAGATGGAGGCGTGCGCGAGAATGCGCGAACCGGCCGAACAGACCTGGCCGGTGTTGAAGAAGATGCCGGAGCCCGCAGCCTTCACCGCCGCATCGATGTTGGCATCCGGGAAGATGACGTTGGCCGATTTGCCGCCCAGTTCCAGCGTCACCCGCTTGAGGTTGCCGGCCGCCCCTTGCATGATCTGGCGGCCGACGGAGGGCGAGCCGGTAAAGGTGATCTTGTCGATGTCGGGATGATGCACCATCGCATCGCCGACCACGCGGCCGGGGCCGGTGACGATATTGAAGGTGCCGGCGGGCATCCCCGCCTCGAGCGCCAATTCGCCGATCCTGAGCGCCGTCAGCGAAGTCAGTTCCGCCGGCTTGACCACCAGCGTACAGCCGCATGCCAGCGCCGGCGCGAACTTCCACATGCCGATCATCATCGGGAAATTCCAGGGAATGATTGCGCCAACGACCCCGAGCGGCTCGCGCACCGTATAGGTCAGAGCATCAGTGCGGGCGGGAATGACCTGGCCGTTTATCTTGTCGGCCATGCCGGCATAGAAGACCAGCGTGTCGATGACCGCGGGCAAATCCTGACGGCGCACCGCGGAGACCGGCTTGCCGGAATCGAGGCTTTCCAGCATCACCAGTTCGTCGCCGTTCTTTTCGATGAGATCGGCAAGCTTGAGCAGAAGCCGGCCACGATCACTGGCTTTCAGGTGGCCCCACTCGCCTTCGAAGGCGGAGCGCGCCGACGAAACCGCGATATCGACATCCTCCGCCCCGCCCTTGGCGACGCGGGCAATGGCCTGTTCGGTGGCTGGATTGATGCTTTCGAAATATTGGCCGGTACGCGGCGCAACCCGCTGGCCGCCGATCAGGAGGTCCTGCTCCTTCAGCCCTGACATATCGTTCATTTCCCGCCTCCCAAGACCGTTCGGCCCCGGCGGAGCCGATTGCAAGCTTACGCTACGGGCGTGGGATCATGGGCAGTGAGTTGGAAACGACCTTCCCTATCTCAGAATCGACGTTTTGGCGCGAAAATACGACATCAGCCGCCCCGAAATTTCCGAGGCGGCTGATGTATCAAACGGAAAGACCGAAAGAGCGGCCCAATGAGGCGGGGCGCTATTTGCCGAGCCAGACCGTGCCGCTCTTGTTGGTCACCGGCACGCCGACGGCGTTGCCGTATTCGGTCCACGAGCCGTCATAATTGCGCACCTCATAGCCCAGCAGGCGCTTCAGCGCGAACCAGGAGTGGCTGGAGCGTTCGCCGATACGGCAATAGGTGATGACCGGCTTGGAGCCGTCGACACCCTTGTCGGCATAGATTTTACGGATTTCGTCAAGCGGCTTGTAGGTGCCGTCGTCGTTGACGATGGTTGCCCACGGCACGTTTTCCGCACCGGGGATATGGCCGGCGCGGATCGACAACTCCTTGACGCCCTCCGGCGCGAAAATCTTGCCGGTGTATTCGTCGGGCGAGCGGATATCGACCAGTTTGCCGTCGATGCGGCCCTCGACCACGTCGAGCACGTTGGTCAGGCGCGCGCGCAGGCTGTTGTCGCGGTCAGGCAGTTCGATGCTTGAGGCCTTGAACGACGGCACTTCGGTGGTCAGCGGCAGCTTGCGCGCCTCCCACAGCTTGCGGCCGCCGTCGAGCAGTTTGACGCGGTCGCCGAACCCGTAGACGTCCAGGACCCAGGCGCCCCAGGCGGCGAACCAGTTGTTGTGATCGCCATAGATGATGACGGTGGTGTCTTTATCGACGCCGGCCTTGCGCAGCGTCGCCTGCAACTTCTCGCGCGAGGCGATGTCGCGATTGATAGTGTCGACCAGATCGACATGCCAGTCGAGATTGGTAGCACCGGGAATATGGCCGCCGGCGTAGACGCCCGGATCGACGCTCACCTCGAACAGCCGCACCTTGGGATCGTTGATATGCTCCTGCAGCCATTCGGCTGTGACGAGCGAGTGAGAAACCGAGTTAGCCATGGGACTTCCTGCCTTTCCAAAAACCAAATTCCTGTCGCGGAGCAAGCCGAAGGCTGCCGCGCACCACCGGCGCACGGTTGTTTTCTCAGCTTGTCGGTGTTTCAGTCCTGCGCTTAGGGCAGCGAGACTGCCCGGCATCAATCGTTGAAGTACCGCCCTTCCTTGACCTCGGCAGCATAGCCCGCGCGGATGGCGAAGTCGCCGAAATGCTCTTTGTCCAGACGATCTTTCGCGAAATGGCCTATTACTTTTGCAAGATATTCTAGAATATTTTTCTCACCGACATTTTCCAGAACCATCTTGTTCAGGCGCTGGCCGTGGAAGCCACCGCCCAAATAGAGATTATATTTCCCCGGCGCGCGCCCGGTCAGCGCGATCTCGGCGATGTAGGGCCGCGCGCAGCCATTGGGGCAGCCGGTCATGCGGATGGTGATCGGCTCTTCGGAAAGCCCATGCTCGGCTAGGATGACATCGATTTTGGTGATGAGGTCCGGCAGATAGCGCTCACTCTCCGCCATTGCCAGCCCGCAGGTCGGCAGGGCGACGCAAGCCATGGAATTCAGTCGCAAGCCGCTACCGGCATTGAGGCCGTCGAGCTTGTACTCCTTGAGCAGCGCGTCGATGGCTGGCCGGTCCCCGGCCGCAACATCGGCAATGATCAGGCTCTGGTTCGGCGTGACCCGGAACATCCCTTTGTGGATCTGCGCGATGGCGCGCAGGCCGTCGAGCAAAGGCTTGTTCGGGAAATTGCTGACCCGGCCGTTCTGGATGAACAGCGTGTGGTGCCAACGCCCGTCCTCGCCTTGCACCCAGCCGATCGGGTCGCCGTTCGAGGTGAAGGTGTAGGGGCGCGCTTGTTCCAGCGCGAAGCCCAGATGCCCTTCGATCTCACCCTTGATGAAATCCAGCCCCTTGTCATCGATGGTGTATTTGAAGCGGGCGCGGCCGCGATCCACCCGATCGCCATAGTCCCGCTGGACCATCATGGTCGCATCGCACATCTCCAGAACCTTGTCGGCCGGCAAAAAGCCGATGACGCTGGCGAGCCGCGGATAGGTCTTCGGCGCCTGGTCGGTGCGGCCCATGCCGCCGCCGATGGCGACGTTGAAGCCGACCAGCTTGCCGTCATCGACAATGGCGATGAAGCCGAGATCCTGGGCATAAACGTCGATGTCGTTGATCGGCGGAATGACAAAGCCGATCTTGAACTTTCGCGGCATATAGGTCTTGCCGTAAAGCGGTTCTTCGGGGCCGCTGGCCGGCTTTCGCTCCTCGCCGTACCATATTTCATCGTAGGCCCGGGTCTTGGGAATGGCGTGGTCGCTCGCCTTTTGCGCCAGCGCGTGGATCTGCGCATGGAGCGCCGAAAGCTGCGGATTGATCGAGGCCATGACGCCGCGAGAATCGTCGCCGCAGGCGGCACGGGTGTCGAGCAGCACGTCGCGCAGTCCCTGCATCAGCGCGCGCAAATTCTTCTTGTGGATGTAGTGGAACTGG
Organism: Mesorhizobium sp.; assembly: GCA_049647745.1. Lineage (GTDB taxonomy): Bacteria > Pseudomonadota > Alphaproteobacteria > Rhizobiales > Rhizobiaceae > Mesorhizobium. The sequence goes on along the minus strand of JBARYG010000014.1, from coordinate 72,610 downwards.
AAAGTCTGACGCGTCGTCAGCCTCAGCGAGTTGCCGCCATAGGCGCGACCCAGTTCGTCGAGCTTCAGCCATTGAGCTGGCGAAAGCACGCCGCCCGGCAGTCGCACGCGCGCCATGAAACGATAGGCCGGCTCCAGCTTCTGCCGGCGGCGCTCGTCGCGGATATCGCGGTCGTCCTGCTGATAAACGCCGTGGAACTTCATCAGCTTGATGTCGGTGCCGGGTACGGCCGCCGTCAATTCAGCCTCAAGCCCTGCGGCGATGGTGCCCCGCAACTGGTCGCTGTTGGCCTTCAGCGTCTCGTCCGGCCCGAGCTTTTCCAGCGGCTGGGAAATATCGTGGCTGCGGTCTATTTCAAGCGTGCTCACGGAAAACCTCAGTAAACGTCGATCTGGTAGCGGTGATCGGCCTTGAGCGCGCCGACATAGGCGCTGGCGGCAGCGCTGTCGCAGCCGCGCTGCCCGGCAACGACCGCTAGGAGCGCGGCATGGACGTCGGGCGCGAGCTTGGCGCCGTCGCCACAGACATAGACGTGCGCGCCCTCCTCCAGCCAGGCATAGACGTCGCGCGCCTGTTCCAGCAGCCGGTGCTGCACATAGGTCTTGGTCGCCGCATCGCGGGAAAAGGCGACATTCATGCGGGAAAGAACGCCATCCTTCAGCAACTCCTGCCATTCGGTCTGGTAGAGGAAATCGCTGTCGAAATTGCGCTCGCCGAAGAACAACCAGGATTTCCCGGAAGCTCCCCTCGCCTCGCGCTCCTGCAGGAAGGCGCGGTAAGGCGCGATACCGGTTCCGGCGCCGATCATGATGATAGGCTTGTCGTCGTCCGGCAGCCGGAAATGGCTGTTGGCCTGGATATAGACCGGTATCGTCGCATCAGGCTCGGCGCGGTTGGCGAAATGGCCGGACGCCACGCCTTCACGCGCCTCGCCATGCAAGTCGTAACGCACGGCGCTTACCGTCAAATGAGCCTCGTCTGGCGCGTTGCTGAGGCTCGACGCGATCGAATAGAGGCGCGGCTGCAAGGGACGCAGGCCGGCAGCGAACGTCCGGGCATCAATACCGGCAACGGGAAAGCGCCGGACAACGTCGATGATATGATGATCGCGCAGGTAAGCGCTGCGCGCCTCGGTGTTTCCCTCGCCGCGCAGGGCTTGCAGTTCGCTGGCCTCGCTCAAGCCCGCCCAATGGTCCAGGAAGCGCGGCGTGGCAGCCGTAATCTCAAGCGTATCGACCAGCGCTTCGCCCAGCGTCGTTGCCCGCTCCTTGATCGCCAAAGGCGCATTCGCATCGAGCGACAACGCGCCGAGCAAGGCTTCGGCAAGGGCCGGATCGTTGCGGGGCATCATGCCCAGCGCATCGCCCGGCTCAAAAGTCAGGCCTGAGCCGGCCAGCGACAATTCGATATGCCGCGTCTCCTTGCTGGAGCCGCTGCCCGTCAGCACGAAATTATCGATGACGGTTGCCGAAAACGGATTTTTCTTGCCGAACGCGGAAGCATCGCCCAATGGCGCAATATTACCGACGGCCTGTGCAGGCACGCTCGACGGAGATGTCGGAGCAAGCAGTTCAAGCGCCGTTTTCGCCCAGGCGGCTGCGGGCTCGTCATAATCGACATCGCAATCGACGCGCTCGGCCAGACGCTCGGCACCGAGTTCGGCAAGCCGCATATCGAGCCGCTTGCCGGCGCCGCAATAATGCTCGTAGGTGGAATCGCCAAGCGCCAGCACGGCAAAGCGCACGCCTTCGAGACGCGGCGCCTTGCGCCCCTCGACGAATTCGAAGAAGCCAACGGCCGAAAGCGGCGGCTCGCCCTCGCCATGGGTGCTGGTAACGATCAAAAGGTCCTGTTCGTCCTTGAGCTTGCGCGGCTTGTAGTCAGCCACGTCGACCAGTGTCGGCACACCGCCCTGCGTCCGAGACGCCTCGGCAAGCGCCTTGGCAACGCCGGCGCTGTTTCCGGTCTCGCCGGCGTAAAGAATGGTCAGGGTACGCGATGCGGCGGCAACAGGAGCCAGCACTGCCGGATCGTCCAGCCGGGTGGGGATCGCGGTCGCGCCATTCAACGCCCGCACGCTGTAGTCGATGCCGGCGAAATAGCCGCTGATCCACAGCGCCTGGCCCGGTTTCAGTGTCGTCGCCAGCCCGCTGAGGCGCTCCCATTGGTCGGCCGTAAAACCCGGTCCTGGAAATTCGAATGCCGTCATCTGATCGCCTCCTCCGGTACCGCTGCGCCGGTGCGTTTCGTCGGGTTAGGCAGGTTTTTCAAATGCTTGGAAGGCACGCTCTAACCGCTGCGCGGGGACATTTGCCTCGCCTTTTTCAGCGTTTCAAATGAATGATATTGTTAGCTACAAACAAAAAAATTGCACTGAAAAATTATTGAAACACCCGTCCTACAAGGGAGCTAAAGGACGAAACGATCCTTCTAGGAATGACAAACAGCGTGGTCGAAACGTGCGATTGGGACGTCTTCACTTTTTTATCCGGGGAAGGCCAAAACGGCACGTTTAGCCTGCCCCGAGCGTTTCTTTTCGGGTGAAGCCTGCCCGAATCCCCCGCAACAAATCATTTGGGTTCCATGAAAAACCGAACGAGCAACAAAGCGGCGGCGGCAAAAACCTGCCGCCGCCGCACGCCCCAAACTTGACGGAACGCTTCGACTAAGCCCTTACGGGGAGACCGTTATCTTGCCCTTCATATTGGGATGGAAGCGGCAGAAATAGTCGATCGTTCCCGCCTTATCCAGGGTGATGCTGCCCGACTTCTTGACCGGAAGCATCACCTCCCAGCCGCCCTTGACGGTCGCGGTGTGGGCGAACGGATCCTTGTTCACCCACTCGACAGTGTCGCCGACCTTGGCGTTGATCTCGGCCGGCGAGAACGCCATCTTGTCGACCGTCACGGTGATGGTTTCAGCCTGCGCCGAAACCGCACCCATGGCCAAAGCAACCGCCATGGGTGCCCAGAAATGCAGCTTCGACAACATGGCGCCCCTTACTTCAGACCGGCCGCGACCATCTCGGCATGCTGTTCATGGCCCTCGAAAATCTTCAGGCCGGTTTCCAGCAGGCTCTTCAGTTCGGCGTTCTGAGCCGACGGGATCAGCGAGGTCTTCAAGGCGTCGTCGACCTGCTTGTGATAGGCGACCTCGTTGTCGACATAGGCCTTGTCGAAGGCCGCACCCTTGAGCTTGGCAAGCTTGGCTCTTTCGCTTTTCGCCGCCTTGGTCAGCGCCTTGCTGGTGGCGTTGTCTTCGGGCGTAACCTTGAGCTTCTTCACCAGCGCGAGCGCCTGCTCGTTCACCGCCTCATGGTCGCGCACCATATCCTTGGCGAAGGACACGACATCCTTGTTCTTGGATTTCTTGATGGCTTGCTTGGCCGCGTCGATATCGATGACACCGGCGGTGTAGGCGATGTGGGCGATCTGCGGATCGGTGGGTTTATCGGCAGCCTGGGCGAACGGCGCGGCAGTGAGCAGGCAAAGCGCGGCTATGGCCGCGAGCGGGCGAATATGCATAAAAGCCTCCTTGGCTCGATGCGCTAAAGGCATCGGGCATCGTTTTTCAGTGAACACTCATTTGATGCGGCGCGCGGGAAAACGTTCCCGCAATCAGCGCGGTTTTTCGAAAGCCGGCCCTTACCCTTGCTCCAGCAGGCCGAGCCGCTTCAGCACGGCAACTGTCAGGCGCTCGCAGCGCTTGCCAGCGAACGGAAAAGCATCGAGCAGCACCGGGCCGATCTGCGCGTCCAGTTGCTTACGCAGCAGATTGCGCGCGCGGAAAAGCCTCGTCTTGACCGTTTCGGGCTTGATGCCGAGCAGTTCGGCGGTTTCGTCGATGCTCAGTCCCTCGATGACGCGGGCGACGAACACCGTCCGGTAGAGGTCGGGAAGATCGTCGGTCGCCCGCTCCACGAATTGCAGGATCTGCCGCTGTGCCATCGTCCGCTCCGGATCGTCCTTGTTGGCTTTGAGGGGAAACTGAATGACCTTGGCTTCCAGCACGGGATCGTCGGACATGGATATTTCAACAGCCCGCCGCCGCTTGCGCAACCGGCCGAGCGCCTCGTTGATGACGATGCGCGACAGCCAGGTGGCAAGTGTGGAATCGCCGCGAAAACCGTCCAGATGCGAAAACGCCCGCACATAGCCTTCCTGGACGATATCCTCGGCCTCGCTGTCGTTGCGTACTACGCCGCGCGCCAGCCGGTAGAGCCTCTGGTTATGCGTCTTCATGATAGCGCGAAACGCGCTGCCATCGCGAGCCAGCGCCCGGCGCACCAGTTCCGCGTCGCTCGGGGTTACGACAACCGCAGTGGCTTTATTTCGGGCATCGGCCATTTCATTTCTCCTAGCACGCACGATAGGATGCCGTCCAAGGCGAAAGGTTCCCGCGCCATGCGGGAAATGAACGAAGGGCCGCCCGCATCGCGGAACCTTTTGCAGGGGAAAGCATCGAACCATATGCCGGGTGCCGGCCAGCGAGCGCCTTGCATCCAATCGAAGGAGAACCCGCATGGCGTCGCACGAAAACCAGGAGGCCGGCCCCGACCTCGCAGCCGGAATTCCGCTTACGGCATTTGGCGACGACAATCTGTTGCAGGGGCACGTCGGCAAAAAAGCCGTCGTTCTGGCGCGGGTAGGCAACGAGGTGCTGGCGGTCGGCGCCACCTGCACGCACTACTCCGGGCCGCTGGCAAAGGGCATCGTCGTCGGCGATACCATTCGCTGTCCCTGGCATCACGCCTGCTTCAGCCTGCGTACTGGCGAGGCGCTCGGCGCCCCGGCCTTCGACCCTCTGGCGACATGGAAGGTGGAGCGCAGGGATGGAAAGGCGTTCGTGACGCAGAAGGTGCCTGCCGAGGAGCAAAAGGCCGCCTGGGATAAGCGCGACACGACGAACGATCCGCAAAAGATCGTCATCGTCGGGGGCGGCGCCGCCGGTTTCGCCGCCGCCGAAATGCTTCGCCGACACGGTTTCTCCGGCCAGCTGACCATGCTCAGTTCCGATGAGGACGCGCCATACGACCGCCCCAACCTTTCCAAGGATTATCTCGCCGGAACCGCCGAAGAAGCATGGATGCCGCTACGCTCCGACGAATTCTATACCGACAACCGGATCGACCTCCAGTTGCGTGCCACCGTGGAGCGCATCGACACGCAGGCCCGCATCGTTACGACCGCCGACGGACGCAGTTTCCCCTTTGACCGCCTTTTGCTCGCAACGGGCGCTGAACCGGTTCGCCTGAAAATACCGGGCGCCGAGCACCCTCATGTCTTCATCCTGCGCTCGATGGCGGACAGTCGCGCCATCATCGACCGCGCAGCGAGCGCGAAAACTGCCGTCATCCTGGGCGCCGGCTTCATAGGCCTGGAAGTGGCCGCCTCGCTGCGCGAGCGCGGGCTGGCGGTCCACGTCGTCACGCAGGATGCGCGCCCGTTCGAGACGGTGCTCGGTCCCGACCTTGGTGATTTGATCCGCTCCGTCCACGAGGAACACGGCGTCGAATTTCACCTCAACACCACCATCGCCGGCATAGACGAGCAAAGAGTGCTGCTGGGCAACGGCCGCGAACTCGACGCCGATCTGGTTATCATCGGCGTCGGCGTGCGGCCGCGGGTGGCGTTAGCCGAGGCGTGCGGGATCACGACCAGCCGTGGCATACAGGTCGATGAATTTCTTGAAACAAGCGTGCCGGGGATTTTCGCCGCCGGTGACGTAGCACGCTGGCGCGACCTTGCCAGCGGCGAACAAAGGCGCGTCGAGCACTGGGTCGTGGCCGAACGCCAGGGGCAGGCCGCCGCCGCCAACATGCTTGGCTTGCGTCGCGCGTTCCTCGACGTGCCATTCTTCTGGAGCGCGCATTATGACATGACGATACGCTATGTCGGGCATGCCTCGTCCTGGGACGAGATAGAAATCGACGGCAGTCTGGCCGACCGCGACTGCGTGGTGGGCTATAAAAAAGGCGGCAAGGTCATCGCCATTGCCGCGATCGGACGCGATATCCAGGCTCTAGATTGCGAGGCCTCGATGGAGGCCTCGCACAAACGCTGAGCACCTTTACGAGGCGACGCGCGGCCTGCCGGACGCGGTCGCCACAACGAACGCCTCAACGAAGGTGCGTTCGTCCTGGATGGTGGCGACGCGAATGTCGCGGCCGATCTCGATGCGGGCCTGATCGGTGCCTGCGCGCTCGGCCAGTTCAGCCGCTGCCGCCCTGACATGGGCTTCGGCAGCGACCATTGCCTCTTCCTCGGTCTCGAAATCGTCCAGCCGCTCACCGGCATTGAGCCTGAACAGGCCAGGCTCAGGCTGGCTCACGCGCGCCTCGCTCGACATGCGCACCTGGCCGACGACCGCGCCGAGCGCATTGGCGACGTCGGCATGTTTTGCGACGACGCATTCGTTGCCGAGCAGGCGCGGCAGGTCGACATAGTGGAGATGCGCCGATGCGCCAAGACCGATTACCGGGCGATCGAGCACGATCGAAAGCCGTGCCATGCCGTCGCGCAAACTCACAGCCCGTTGCACCAACGGATTGGCGACGGAAGCCGCGCCCTCCAGCCCGTCTTCGGAAAAGACCGTCTCCAGCATGACCTCGGCGGAATGCCGTGTGACCGCCGCCAGCACCATTTCGGAAAAAGCGTCGGCATCGTCGGCAATCAGCCTACCCTGCCCGTCGCGCCGGCGCGAAAAAAGTTCCGCGCCGAGACGGGCTGCGGTGGCATCCCAATTGGCCTGCCTGCCCAGCGCATGGGCGGCATCCGACGGCGTGAACCCGATGATATGCACCAGCCCCCGCCCGACGAGGCGGTTCAGCGTCGCGACCTGAGAGTTCGATGAAAGCAGGCGGTCGAGCGGCGCCGGAACAGCGGTGATCTCGGCATAAAGCCGTGCCTCAGTATGGCTCAGGCCGGATTCCAGCCGCTTCGGCACACCGGTCTTCATGGCAAAGCGCCCATCCAGCCGGCTGGTCGTGGGGCTGAGCAACTGACGGCCAAGATGTTTTTCGACGATCTCACGATGCTTGACCGCGGCCAGCGACAGCGGCACCAGCCGGCGCGGCCCAAGCAGGATGGTCGGGATCAGCGAGCTTTCATGCAGCGCCACCTCTGAATCGCCGCCGAGCCCGAAAGTGCGCATGGCGACCGCCTCGACCATGGTACGCAAACCGCCCACCGTAGCTCCGTCCGGGTCAAGCCGCAGACGGCCGCCGTCGAGCACGGCAATGTCGGTGGTGGTGCCGCCAATATCGGAGACCACGGCATCGTCGAGGCCAGTCATGTGGCGTGCGCCGACAAGGCTTGCCGCCGGACCCGAGAGGATCGTTTCGATAGGGCGGGAGCGGGCGAATTCAGAGGTGATCAGCGCTCCGTCGCCACGCACCACCATCAAGGGAGCGGCAATGCCGCGCTTTTCAAGGAAACCTTCCGTGGCATCGATCAGTCGATCGATCATCGAGATAAGCCGCGCATTGAGAAGTGTCGTCAGCGCGCGGCGCGGCCCACCAAGTTTCGACGTCAGTTCGTGCGAGCAGGTGACGGGAAGCCCGGTCCGCTCTCGGATCATATCCCGCGCCGCAATCTCGTGCTCCGGGTTGCGGACGGCGAAATAGCCGGCGACGGCAATACCGGAAACGGTTTCGGTGAGCGTCGGCAAGGCCTCCTCCAACGCACTGAGGTCAAGGTCGCTGGCATCGCCGTGAACATTGTGCCCGCCGGGGCAGAATATAACCGGGTCGGAGCCAAGCGCTTTCGCCAGACCGCTGCGGCCAAGGTCGTCTTCGGAAAAACCGATCATGACCAGCGCGACGCGCCCGCCCTGCCCCTCGACCAGCGCATTGGTGGCGAGCGTCGTCGACATCGACACGAGCTTGATGACGCCCGGTTCGATGGCTGCCTCATGCAGAACGGCATCGACCGCTCCGGAAATACCTTGCGCGAGGTCGTGGCGCGTGGTCAGCGATTTCGCCTTGGCGACGACCCCGGCTGCCTCCGACCACAGCACCGCGTCGGTATAGGTGCCGCCCGTATCGATACCGAGATAGAGCGAGGAGGCATGGGTCACAGTTATTGTCATTTCTACCGCCTGAAAACTGTCGTGAAACCTTGCAACGGGCAGGCATCGTCCGCTGGGCCGAAAAGGATGGAAGGCAGACCGGCGCTGCAACAGTGCCCAATTCCTGGGCAGCAAGATAAGGCAGACGCATTGCCCGTGTCCGAGTACAAGTCAAGCCGACCTTCCGGTCATCCCGTGCCCATGGCAACGCAGCCGAGCGTTTTCTCGCTGTTGATGCAAGGTGGGCGCAACTTATAGTTAGTTCAACGCAATTATTTTGCGTGAAGAATTGCGACGCCAGATGGCGCATCCATGCTTTTCCGGCCCCGGATTTCATGCTTTTTATGGAAAGCAGGCGTTGGCGGCGTAATCGCCCGGCCTTCCCGCATGACAGTATGGATGATTTTGACCGATGATTGCCTGGAACGATTTGACAAAGGACGAACAGACGGCACTCAAGCGCATGAATCGCGGCCCCTATCCGGAACTCGAGACGGCTTTGGCCGAGAGGCTGATCGAACTGGGGCTGGCCGAAGCGCGACCGCGCGGCGTCGGCATCAATCGGGCTGGCCGCGACCTGGTCATCACCACCCTGCTTGCCGCCCGCGATAATCTTTCATCGAAGGGATGATCGTCTCACCCCGCCCACCGCTTATTCCACGACTTCCTTGAGCCCTCGCAGCGCGTCCAGGATATCCGGGCGGGCCTCGCCGGTTTCGGCATAGACCGCATAGGCCGGATAAGTGAATTCGGGCGCGCCTTCCACGAGTTCCAGTTTGCCGCTCGCTACATACGGGGCGACTGCGCCGCGCCGGAAATAGCCCTTTCCTCCCGCCCGCAGAATATAGCTCAGGCCAAGCGGGCCGAGCCCGACCAACAACCCGGGTTCGCCGAAAGCGGCGGAACTGACGTCATGCTGTGCGGCGAACAGCGGCCCCCAATCGACATAGACGTAATTCTTTGAGTCCGCCTCTTCGTTTTCGCTGCCCTTGGTCTGCACTAGCACGAGTTGCTCTTCCTGCAGGAGTTCCACCCTGAAGCCGGGCAAAAGCTTGGGTGCGTAGAGCACGGCAATGTCGAGGACACCGGTTCTCAACTGGTCGATGAGTTGATCCGGCACCCCGACATGCGCATGGATGGCAATCTCGGGCTTGGTCTTTTTCATCCACACCAGCCAGTCGAGCAGCAACGGGTTCCACAGGCTCAATTCGCCCCCCATCGCCACGACGCTCGTCCTGCCGACAGGAATGGCGAGTTGGTGGCGCGCGCGTTCCCATATCTGCACGAAAGATTGCGCGAATCGCTCGAACTCCTTGCCCGCCGGCGTCAGATGCGCGCCGTTACGGTTGCGGACGAACAATTGTCTGCCAAGCTCGTCTTCGAGGGTACGGATACGGGCGCTGACCGTGGTTTGCGTTACGTGGAGGCGGTCGGCCGCGCGCAGGAAACTGCCGGAATGGACGATTTCCAGGAACGTACGAGCACGATCGATATCCAAGACAGCTCTCCATGAGTGCAATAATATTGCATTAATACAACATTTAATTCCGTTTGCCTTCTTTCTTTAAGCGGAGCACCGTTTGCGGGACAAGCGGGGTAGTCTCTATCCCGCGCCAGTCGCGAAACAAGGCGAGTAATGTCTCACGAGGACAATTCCCATTCAAAGGCGAGTGACTACGCGTCTCCTCCCTGCTTCATGCACGAACTCGAACCCGGCTATGACGCCGGTCCGGTCCGGCAGGACGCATGGACGGATGTCGCACGCTGGCGCAAGGCGGAGCGCAAGCGCCTGCTGGATGCCCGCGTGGCGCTCGACGCCAAGGCCCGCCACGCGAGCGCGGAACGCATGGCTTCGGCGCTGGACCGCACCATCGGCAAGGTCAGCGGGCGCATTATCAGTGGCTACTGGCCGTTCCGGGGCGAGCCCGATCTACGCAACTGGTCCATCAGGATCGTCGAGCGCGGCGGCAGGATAGCGTTGCCGGTCGTCATCCGCAAAGGCTGGCCGCTGGAATTCAGGGTGTGGTCGCCGGGCGACCCGCTGGAGCGCGGCATATGGGACATTCTTGTCCCGTCACGCGGACCGTCGGTGCAGCCGGATGTGGTAATCGCCCCTCTCGTCGGCTTCGACGACGCGCACTATCGCCTCGGTTACGGCGGCGGCTTTTTCGACAGGACGCTTGCGGTAATGCCGAAGCGGGCTTTCGTCGTCGGCGTTGGCTACGCCACATCAAGGATCCCGACTATCTACCCGCAACCACACGACATTCCAATGGACGCGATCGTCACCGATAAATGAAATCATATGGGCAGAGCCCGTTCCCCCTTGCAACGACCAACTTTCTGATTAGCCGTTCATCGTAGAGAGCGTGGCCTGCCGGCAAGAAGAAGGCAGGGTTTACGACATGTCGATTTCCACAACAGTCCCGGAAGAACACAAGCCCCGGTTCATCAGTCGCTGGCTGTTCTCGACCAATCACAAAGACATCGGCACGCTCTACCTGATCTTCGCGATGATGGCTGGCATTCTGGGCACCGGCCTGTCCGTCCTCATGCGCATGGAGCTTCAGGAACCCGGCCTGCAGATATTCGGCGACCCTGCTGTTTATAACGTGGTGATGACCTCGCATGGCTTGGTCATGATCTTCTACGTCATCATGCCGGCACTGATCGGCGGCTTCGGCAACTGGATGGTCCCGATCATGATCGGCGCGCCGGACATGGCCTTCCCGCGTATGAACAACATCTCGTTTTGGCTGCTGGTGGTATCGTTCGCGCTGTTCATAACATCGCTGTTCGTGCCCGGAGCGCCCGGCGTCAACGGTCACGGCGGCGGTTGGACGATGTATCCTCCCTTCTCTGAGTCTGGCCAGCCAGGGCCGGCGGTCGACCTCGTCATCTTCGCCATTCACCTGTCGGGCGCCTCATCGATCCTCGGCGCCATCAACTTCATCACCACTATCTTCAACATGCGCGCGCCCGGCATGACGATGCACAAGATGCCGCTGTTTGCGTGGTCGATGCTGGTGACCGCCTTCATGCTTTTGTTTGCACTGCCAGTTCTGGCCGGCGCAATCACCATGGTGCTGACTGACCGCAATTTCGGCACCACCTTCTTCATTCCCGATGGCGGCGGCGACCCGATCCTCTACCAGCACCTGTTCTGGTTCTTCGGCCACCCCGAAGTCTACATCATGATCCTGCCTGGCTTCGGCATCATCAGCCACGTCATCTCCACCTTCTCCAAGAAGCCTATCTTCGGTTATCTCGGCATGGCCTACGCCATGGTGGCGATCGGCCTGATCGGCTTCGTCGTGTGGGCGCACCACATGTTCACGACCGGCATCTCGATCGACAGCCAACGCTACTTCGCCTTCGCCTCGATGGTCATCGCGGTGCCGACCGGCGTGAAGGTCTTTTCGTGGCTGGCCACCATGTGGGGCGGATCGATCACCTTCAAGACGCCCATGCTGTGGGCAACGGGCTTTGTGCTCCTGTTCACCATCGGCGGCGTCACCGGCGTCCAGCTCGCCAATCCGGTGCTCGACCGCACCATGCAGGACACCTATTACGTCGTCGCGCACTTCCACTATGTGTTGTCGCTTGGTGCCGCCTTTGCCATCTTTGCCGGCTTCTATTACTGGTTCCCCAAAATGACCGGCTACATGTACAGCGAGACGCTCGGCAAGCTGCATTTCTGGCTGATGTTTATCGGTGTGAACCTCGTTTTCTTCCCGCAGCACTTCCTCGGCCTGGCCGGCATGCCGCGCCGCTATGCCGACTATCCCGATGCCTTCGCCGGTTGGAATTTCATCTCCTCGATCGGCTCCTACATCTCGGCGTTCGGCCTGCTCGTCTTCTTCGTCATGATAGCCGAAGCATTCAGCCGCAAGCGCATCGCCGCGGCTAACCCCTGGGGTGTTGGTGCAACTACACTGGAGTGGACGTTGTCTTCGCCCCCTCCCTACCACCAGTTCCAGTCGCTGCCGCGTATTCAGTGAGGGAAAGCTGTCCCGCATCAGGAACAAGGAAAAGCCTGGCGAAAGTCGGGCTTTTCCTTGTTTTCCGGCAAAAACCAGCGCGCCACCCAACCGTTTCTTAAGGTGTCCTTGCTAGACACAAAGACCTGAACAGGGCGGAAAGACGGAGAGTTTCAAGTGCGGTTTTCCGCGGCGATGACAGCCGAGCGGCTTTTGCCGCAGCGCTTTGCGTTGCGCGTCCGCCCGCTGCTCGGCCGTATCGATGCGGCCTTGTTTTCCGCCGATGCGCGCGGTGAAGCCGGCCGCATGTCGGTCATCGCCTTCGCCGTCCGCATCGTCAGCGCCGTCATCGCTTTCGCCAGCCAGGTCATGATGGCGCGCTGGATGGGAAGCTTCGAGTACGGCATCTTCGTCCTTGTCTGGGTGACGATGGTCATCGTCGGCAACATCGCCTGTCTCGGCTTCCACACCTCGGTCATCCGCTTTATTCCTGAATATATCGAGCGCGGCATGCTCGCGGAGCTTCGCGGCATCCTGCTTACCAGCCGCCTGTTCGTGCTTGTCGCCTCCACCGCAGTCGCGGGCCTTGGCACAGCCGGCATCTGGCTGCTCTCGCCCTGGATCGAAAGCTATTATGTCATCCCCTTCGCGCTCGGCATAATCTGCCTGCCGATGATCGCCATGGGCGATCTGATGCAAGGCCACGCACGGGCCTATTCATGGGCGCTGTTCGCGCTTTTGCCGACCTACATCGTGCGCCCGGTGCTGATCCTCCTGTTCATGGCGGCGGCGCTCCTGTGGGGATGCACACCCGATGCTGAAACCGCGATCCTCGCCACCATCGCCGCAACTTATGCAACCACCCTCGCCCAGTTGACCAGCGTGACCGCCCGTATCGACGCCAGGGTGCCGGCCGGTCCGGCCAAAATCCACTTCGCCCATTGGCTGGCGGTGTCGCTGCCGATCTTCCTAGTCGAAAGCTTCTTTTTCCTGCTCACCAACGCCGATGTCCTGATGGTCGGCGCCTACCTCGATCCCAACGATGTCGCCATCTACTTCGCCACGGTGAAGACACTGGCGCTGGTTCACTTCGTCTATTTCTCGGTCAAGGCCGGCGTCGCCCAACGCTACGCGCAATTCACCCATGGCGAGCCGGACAAGCTCGCCGCCTTTGCCCGCGAAACGGTGTCGTGGACGTTCTGGCCGTCCCTACTCATGGCGCTGCTGGTGCTTGCGCTCGGCAAGCCGATGCTGACACTGTTCGGCCCCGAATTCAGCGCCGGTTACCCGTTGCTGTTCCTGCTAGTGTTCGGCGTCGTCGCCCGTGCCGCGGTCGGCCCCTGCGAAAGCCTTCTCACCATGAGCGGCAACCAGAATGTCTGCGCCGGCGTCTACGCGATGACCCTGACGCTCAACGTCGGCCTTAATGTCTTGATGATCCCTCTGTTCGGCCTGTGGGGGGCCGCAATCGCCACGGCCTTCGCCATGATCTTCGAAGCGACGGCGCTTTCGTTCACCGTGTGGCGCAGGCTCGGCATCGTCATGGCGATCTTCGTTCCCGCCACTCTTTCCAAACGAGGAACATGATGGCCGCCACCCCCCTCATCGAAGAAACAAACGGCGGTTCGGCCGGCGCGATGGTTTCCGGGCTGGCGGGCCTCGCCCCTGACAATGCCGACAGCGCCTATGTCGAACTCCTGGCCAACAACCGGCCGGAACGCAAGCTTGCGATCTACCCAGCCTCGGCCGGTTTCGATCTGGTCGAGGAACTCGAGTATCTGTGTGCCCGCACGGTCGAGCCGAACGTCTTCTTCAATCCGCGTTTCCTGGCACCCGCCATGCCGAGGCTGGAGGATCGGGAGGTGAGGCTGGCGGTCATTCGTGACGGCGACGAGTTCCGCAACCGGCTGCGGCTGCTGGTGCCGTTCTCGGTGGAAAAGCCGATGATACCGATGGGCGCGGCCATCATGCGCACCTGGTCGAGCCCGTTCGGCCCGATCGGCACCCCGCTGATCGACCGCGACGATCCGGTGGGCGTCATCGAGGACTTTTTCTCGATGCTTGCGCGGCCGCATCTCAAGCTGCCCAAGGTGCTTGCGCTCCCCGACATGCGCATGGACGGCCCGACCGCCGGCCTGCTGCGCACGGTGGTGGAAACGCGCGGCCTGCCGCTGGCTACCACCGGCGAAGTGCTGCGTCCCGTTCTGCAAAGCGAACTCGACGGCGAGGACTATTTGAAGAACGCGCTGCGCCCGCACCACTATCGCGAGTTCCGCCGGCTGAAGCGCCGCCTTGCCGAAACGGGTCATCTGGAGCATGTCGTCGCACGCGGGCCGGAGCAGATCCGCCATGCCATCGAAAGCTTCCTGACGCTGGAAGCGGCCGGCTGGAAAGGCCGCGAACGCACCGCCATGGCCATCGACCGCTATCGCGCCGCCTTCGCCCGCGAGGCGGTGCACCGGCTGGCCGAACAGGATTTGTGCCGCATCCACTCGCTGATGCTCGGCGGGCGCACCATCGCCAGCCTGATCGTCTTCGTCGAGCGGGGCTTCGCCTATACGTGGAAAACGGCCTATGACGAGACGCTGTCGGCCTATTCGCCCGGTACGCTGCTGATGATCGAAGTGACTGGCCAGCATCTCGACGACCCCAACATCATGATGACGGATTCCTGCGCGGTGCCGGATCACCCGGTCATGAGCCGGCTGTGGACGGAACGGCGGCCGGTCGGAACCTTCGTCGTCGGCCTGACGCCGGATGCGGACCGTCAGACCCGGCAGGCGGCAGCGCAGCTACACCTCTACCGCGAGACGCGCAACATGGCGCGCATCGTGCGCAACCGGGTGCGGAATCTGTTGAGCAGGCGCTGAGAGGCCTGCCTTGCTTCAGCCAGCATCCCGGCTTGAACCGATTCGCATCGAAATCTTCGCTTGAAGCCTCTTGTGCAACGCGATAGGCCGTTGCCACTTATTGAAGTGGAGACAGGCCGTGAGCGTTGAAAAGACCAGAACCGAAACCGACACGTTCGGCCCGATCGAGGTTGCCGCCGACCGCTATTGGGGCGCGCAGGCGCAACGTTCGCTGGGCAATTTCAGGATCGGCTGGGAAAAGCAGCCGGCCTCGATCGTGCGCGCGCTGGGCATCGTCAAGCGGGCGGCGGCCGAGGTCAACATGGACCTGAAGCGGCTCGACCCTGCGCTCGGCAAGGCCATCGTCCAGGCCGCGCAGGAAGTGATCGACGGAAAACTCAATGATCATTTCCCGCTGGTCGTGTGGCAGACGGGCTCCGGCACGCAATCGAACATGAATGCCAACGAGGTCATCTCGAACCGAGCCATCGAATTGCTGGGCGGCGTCATGGGGACCAAGAAGCCGGTTCACCCCAACGACCACGTCAATATGAGCCAGTCGTCCAACGACACGTACCCTACGGCCATGCACATCGCCTGCGCCGAGCGCATCGTCCATGACCTGCTGCCGGCGCTGAAGCATCTGCACGCCGCCCTCGACGCCAAGGCGAAGGCCTTCAGCCATATCGTCAAGATCGGCCGCACCCATCCGCAGGACGCCACGCCGCTGACATTGGGCCAGGAATTCTCCGGCTATGCCGCGCAGGTCGCCTCCTCGATCAAGCGTATCGAACTGACGCTGCCGGGCTTGCAGGAACTGGCGCAGGGCGGCACCGCTGTCGGCACCGGCCTCAACGCTCCGATCGGCTTTGCCGAAAAGGTGGCTGACCGCATCGCCGCCATCACCGGCATCGGCTTCGTCACCGCGCCGAACAAGTTCGAGGCGCTGGCGGCGCATGATTCTATGGTGTTTTCGCACGGCGCCATCAACGCCGCCGCCGCCGCCCTGTTCAAGATCGCCAACGATATCCGCTTCCTCGGCTCGGGCCCGCGCTCCGGCCTCGGCGAACTGGCGCTGCCGGAAAACGAGCCGGGCTCCTCGATCATGCCGGGCAAGGTCAATCCGACCCAGTGCGAGGCGATGACGCAGGTTTGCGTGCAGGTGTTCGGCAACAATGCCGCCCTCACCTTCGCCGGCAGCCAGGGACACTTCGAACTGAACGTCTATAACCCGCTGATGGCCTATAATTTCCTCCAGTCGGTGCAGTTGCTGGCCGACGCCTCCGTCTCCTTCACCGACAACTGCGTCGTCGGCATCGAGGCGCGGGAGGAAAACATCAAGGCCGCCCTCGACCGCTCGCTGATGCTGGTGACGGCGCTGGCGCCGACCATCGGCTACGACAATGCCGCCAAGATCGCCAAGACCGCCCACAAGAACGGCACCACCCTGCGTGAGGAAGCGGTCGGCGGCGGCTATGTCAGCGAAGCTGATTTCGACCGGCTGGTGCGGCCGCAAGACATGACGCATCCAGGCTAAGGCACGTCACCCAAAAGTGCGCAGCGGTTTTGCGATGACAACATGCGCAAAAACAAAAGCTTACAGCACGACGCATGGATCCGATCGCACACGTCTTGCTGTAGGGTCAGGCCCTAAAGCACGGCGGCGACCCGGAATCGCACGTTACTGTAAACGATGTGTCGTCGGAATCGCATCTTTGGTGAACAGTCGATGTCGCGTATATGGCGGACATTCAACCTTGGAGAGCCAAAATGTCCACTTCCGTTTCGAACGCCGGTTCCGGCACCGTTTCCAATGCCCCGGCCGCCGTGCTAGCCGGCCGCGTACTCTTGTCGATCCTGTTCATCATCGCCGGCTACGGCAAGCTGACCGCGATCGGCGGCACCGCCGGCTTCTTCGGCAGCCTCGGCCTGCCGATGCCGACCGCGACCGCCGTCATTGTCGGCCTTGTCGAATTTTTCGGCGGTCTTGCCATTCTGCTCGGCTTCAAGACCCGCATCGCGGCGATCGTCGTCGCCATCTTCGTGCTGGCTGCCACGGCGGTAGCCCATCTCGATTTCTCGCAGGCCGGCAACGCCCTGATGCTGCAGAAAAACCTCGCCATTACTGGCGGCCTGCTGCTGCTCGCCGTCCTCGGTGCCGGTCCGCTGTCGATCGACGGCCGTCGCGGCTGATCCCCACGCCGCCGAACGATCAAAAAGCCCGGAGCGATCCGGGCTTTTTCATTTTCCAGATACCGTGTCTCCGCCCTGCCCGTCCACCTTCAGCATAAGCGGGCGGTTCGCGATTTTCGCCAGTTGCGCCAGACGGCCGACCGGACGCTCCCCGTACAACCCGGCAAGTTCACGCGGCAGCACCAGCGCCAGCGTGCCGTCGCCCTGTGCTTCCCATTTCAGCCGGGGAATGACGCCGGGCATCGCCGCCGACAGCAGGTAGACGACTCTCATCGTGGCTGCCAGCACGCGGGTGCGCTCCAGATAGCGCGGCGTCGCCAGCGATTTAAGCTCCGAGGCGGAATCATCGAACAACCCTTCATGGCGAAACAGATTGGTCAGCGCCAGGAAAGCCCGACCCGGATGATCCACCCCGATAAACGAAGCATGCGCGATGATGTTCAGCGACTGCTTGCCGCGATATTCCGGATGCGCCCGCCAGCCGATGTCGGCGAGCAGGCAGGCCGCCCGCCGGTATCGCGCCTCGTCCCGCGTCTCGTCGATACCGAAGGCGGCGAAAGTCTCACCGGTCCATGCCGCCAGTTCGTGGGCATGGGCGGTCGAACGCGAACGCAACCGGGCAAGTTCCTCGGCCGCCGAGATCAGCGGATCGGCTTTCTGCACATCGGCATCGAGCAGCGAGTATAAAAACCCTTCGCGAACGCCGAGCGCCGACACGATGATCTTCGACGGCTTCATGGCCGCCAGCACCTCCTGAAGCACGATCGCGCCATAAGGCAGCAGGGAGCGGCGGTTTTTCGAAATGCCTTCGATGCCTTTGGTCTTCTCCACGTCGCCTTTCGCCACCTGCTTCAGGAAGCTTGCCGCACTTTCGATCCCGATTTCATAGTGGTGCATGACGCCGAGCGGGTAATTCGTCATTTCCATGTGCAGGCGCGCAAGGTTTCGCCACGTGCCGCCAACGGCGTAGAACGGCCGGCCCTGCCCGCCCTTCAGCAATTCGGCGCGCGCGATCTCCTCGCGCGCGATGCGGGCAGCCTGCATGAGAGAGTTTTTCGCCATGTCCTGCAAGCGCAGGCCGCCCAGCGGCAGGGTGACGCCGACATCGCGGATATCGCCCCTGATATCGACGAGTTCCAGGCTGCCGCCGCCAAGGTCGCCGGAAATGCCGTCGACCGGGGTAAAGCCGGAGATGACTCCAAGCCCCGAGTAATAAGCTTCCTCGCGCCCGCTCAGCACCCGAATCGCGGTTTTCAGCACATCTTCGGCGCGCCGGATGAAATCCGGGCCGTTGACCGCTTCGCGGGCCGCAGCCGTCGCCAGCACATACATGCGCTCCGCGCCCGCCTGTTCCGACAGGCTGCGGAATCGTCGAAACTCCGCCATCGAACGCGTCACCGCTTCCGGATCGAGCTTCCCGGTCGAGACGATGCCACGGCCGAGGCCAGCCAGCATCTTTTCGTTGAACAGCACGGTCGGCGAGCGCGACAGCCCTTCATAGATGACGAGGCGGATCGAGTTCGAACCGATGTCGATCACCGAAATCGGGCGGCGATCCTGAAGCCGCCCTTGCGAGGCTGAAATCATTCGCCCGCCGCTGCGTTCTGTTTCTTGCGCCGCTTGAACTGCGCAATGCGCCGGGGGGCATGCGATTTCAGTGCGTCACCCCTTCCCGACAGGCTCGGATTGGTCATGAAATATTCCTGCGCATTGAACAGTTCTTCGCCCTCTTCCGGCATCACCCGTCGGGAGGTTCCGTCAGCCAATACGTCGAAACTTTGCTGGTTGTCCATGATGTTGCCCAGCATGATCTGTCCGAGGATCTGCTCATGCACGGTCGGGTTGGTGATCGGCACCATGGTTTCGACCCGGCGATCGAGGTTGCGCGGCATCAGATCGGCCGAACTGATATAGACGATAGCGTCGTCGGACGGCAGGCCATGGCCGTTGCCAAAGCAGTAGATGCGGCTGTGTTCGAGAAAGCGGCCGACGATCGACTTGACCTTGATGTTCTCCGACAGGCCCGGCACCTGCGGCCTGAGGCAACAGATGCCGCGGACCACCAGGTCGATTTCGACCCCGGCGCGGCTGGCATCGTAGAGCGCGTCGATGATGATCGGATCGACCAGCGCGTTCATCTTCATCCAGATGCGCGCCAGCCGCCCCTCGCGGGCATGGGTAATTTCGTCGGCGATGTGCTTGAGAATGCGGTTCCGGAGCGTAAAGGGCGATACGGCCAGCCGCATTTCCTCAGCAGGCTCGGCGTAGCCGGTGATGAAATTGAAGACCTGGGCGACATCGCGCGCGATTTCCGGATCGGTGGTGAAGAACGACAGGTCGGTATAGATGCGGGCGGTGACCGGATGGTAGTTGCCGGTCCCGAGATGGACATAGTTGCGAAGCTTGCCGTCCTCGCGCCGCACCACCAGCGACATCTTGGCGTGCGTCTTCAGTTCCAGGAAGCCGAAAACCACCTGCACGCCGGCGCGTTCGAGGTCGCGCGCCCAGCGGATATTGGCTTCCTCGTCGAAGCGCGCCTTGAGTTCGACCAGCGCCGTCACCGATTTGCCGGCCTCCGCCGCATCGACCAGCGCCCGCACGATCGGGCTATCGTTGGAGGTACGGTAAAGTGTCTGCTTGATCGCCACGACTTCCGGATCCATCGCCGCCTGGCGCAGGAACTGCACCACCACGTCGAACGATTCGTAAGGGTGATGGACGACGATGTCCTTTTCGCGGATAGCGGCGAAACAATCGCCGCGATGCTCGCGGATGCGCTCGGGAAAGCGCGGATTGTAGGGAATGAATTTCAGGTCGTCGCGCGCGACCGCGACGATCTCGGAAATCTGGCTCAGCGCCAGCGGCCCGGTCAGCACGCTTATGCGGTTGGCGGCGACTCCAAGCTTGCCGGCGACGAAATCGCGCAATTCCTCCGGCATCTGGTTGTCGAACTCGATACGGATTACCGAACCGCGCCGCCGGCGCTTCAGCGCGGTCTCGAACAGGCGAACAAGATCCTCGGACTCCTCCTCGACCTCGATATCGCTGTCGCGGATGATCTGGAACGTACCCGATCCGGTAACCTCGTAGCCCGGAAACAGCCTGCCGATAAAAAGACCGACCGCTTCCTCCAGCGGGATGAAGCGGACGAGGTCCTTGCGGTCAGGCAGGCGGATGAAGCGCCTTAGCGCGACCGGTAGGCGCAAGAGTGCGCTCATCTCCTCGCCGTTCTTGCGGTGCCGAAGCTGCAAGGCCATCGAGAATCCGAGATTGGGGATGAAGGGAAACGGATGCGCCGGATCGATCGAAAGCGGCGTCAGCACGGGAAAGACCTGCTCCTGGAAATGCTCTTCCAGCCAGGCTTTTTCGTCCTTGGTGAGCGCATCGCGCGTTATGCTTTCGATGCCTTCCTTGTCGAGAAGCACCATCAGCGCCGAAAGGCTTTTCTGCTGGTCTTCCTGCAGGCGCTCGACCTCGCGCAGCAACTGGTCGAGCTGCTGCTGCGGCGTACGCCCGTCGGGGCTCTTGAGTGCGATCCCCTCCCGCACCTGCCCGGCAAGCCCGGCGACCCGGACCATGAAGAATTCATCGAGATTGGCCGCCGAGATCGACAGGAAGCGCACGCGCTCCAGCAACGGGTGATGGACGTTCAGCGATTCCTCGAGGACGCGCCGGTTGAACTGCAGCCAGGAGAATTCGCGATTGACGAACCGGTCGGGATTGCCCCCCTCGGCGACTTCCGTCTCGCTTGTCGCGAATTCGGTCTGGACCGGCTTTAGCTCGTTCATGTTCCTGCTCTTGGCCATGTGCCTCTGTTTTCGCCGGTTAACCGGCTCAACTTATCCTGTGGCATGGTTTTACGACAGTTTCATTTCATCGAACTTGCAAAAGTCCGCCTTATGTTCCAAACGCAGCAAGTCCGACTGAATTGAGACGGAGACGAAGATGGCCGGCGGTTCCATTCCCCATTTCCAGAACGATGCAGGCCACCCGGCCATCGACATCGGCGTCAGGGAGTTCATGTGCGTCGGCGCCAAGCCGCCGTTCGACCATCCGCACGTATTTCTTGACCTGGGCGACGACACCGAAAAGGTCTGCCCCTACTGCTCGACGCTCTACCGCTATTCGCCTGCGTTGAAGCCGACCGAAACCCTTCCCGCCGGTTGCCTTTACATCGACCGGGTCGCCTGACCGGCACGCGGCCTCCCGTGGACGATACGGTATCCCGGCAGGTAGTCATCGCCGGGGCGGGCATCGGCGGGATGACCGCAGCTCTTGCCTTCGCCGAACGCGGCTACACCGTGCGCCTGTTCGAACAGGCGCAGCGCATCGAGGCGGCTGGTGCCGGAATCCAGCTCTCCCCCAACGCCACCCATATTCTCGACCGGCTGGGCGTTCTTGAACATCTTTTGCCCGCAGCCGTGCGCCCGGCCGCGGTGATCCTGAAAGACGCCCGAAACCTGCGCACCCTGGCAACTGTTCCGCTTGGATCGAAAGGCCAGGCGCGCTGGAAGGCTCCTTATCTCGTCGCCCATCGCGGCGACCTGCAGAACGCGCTGATGGCCGTCATCGCCCACATTCCGGAGATACAACTCGTCACCAGCGCTAAGGTAACCGGCCTAACCGTTCGACCGCGTGGCATCACGGCGTCGATCCATGTCGACGGCAAAGCCGAAGAAGTCGGCAGCTTCCTGCTGATCGGTGCCGACGGCGTCTGGTCGACGATTCGTGGCCTCGATAACCCGATCAAAAGCAAATTCACCGGCGAACTCGCATGGCGCGCCACCATCTCCGCGGAAAGCGAGGCGGGCGTTGCCTTCGCGGAGATCGCAAAGCCCGATTGCGTGACCACATTTCTGCATCCCGGCTTCCATCTCGTCGCCTATCCGATGCGCAGCGGCACGGCGTTCAATCTCGTTGCCTTCACCAAGGGCGAGCGAATTGCCGAAAGCTGGTCCGGCAAAGCCGATGCCGGAATCTTGAGCCGCGCCATGTCCGGCACTTCGCCCGCCCTGACACGTCTCGCCACAGGCGCCGGTCCGTGGACGGCCTGGCCAGTCCACACCGTCGACCCGCATCATGTCTGGGCATCACCTAGCGGCACGGCGCTGATAGGCGATGCGGCGCACGCGATGACGCCCTTCGCCGCGCAAGGGGCTGCCATGGCTATCGAAGATGCCGCGACACTGGCCGCTTCCGTCGCCGAAGCGCCCGAAAATCTTTCCGAAGCGCTCGCTTCATGGGAGAAATCGCGCAAAGTCCGCATCGCGCGGGTCGCCCGGCGCGGTGCCTTCAATCATCTTGCCTGGCACGCCGCCGGCCCGGTGGCGCTTGCACGCAATCTGGTGCTGAAAATGCGTTCGTCCGAGACGCTGGCTGCTGATCTCGACTGGCTCTACGGCTGGCGCCCGCCGAAGGAAACGACGGGCGGCCTGTGGTAGTTAAAAAGAGCCCGACAGGACTAAGGGCCGGGCTTTTTTAGTGAACAAAAACCGATCAGTGCAGGATCTGGCTGAGGAACAGCTTCGTGCGCTCGTGCTGCGGGTGATCGAAGAACTTGGCCGGCGTGTTCTGCTCGACGATCTGGCCGGCATCCATGAAGATCACGCGGTTGGCGACCTTGCGGGCAAATCCCATTTCGTGGGTCACGCACAGCATGGTCATGCCCTCTTCTGCCAGGCCAACCATGGTTTCCAGAACTTCCTTGATCATTTCCGGATCGAGCGCCGAGGTCGGCTCGTCGAACAGCATGATACGCGGGTTCATGCACAGCGAACGCGCGATCGCCACGCGCTGCTGCTGGCCGCCCGAAAGCTGGCCGGGATATTTGTTAGCCTGCTCGGGGATTTTCACCCGCTTGAGGAAATGCATGGCGGTTTCCTCCGCCTCCTTCTTGGGCGTCTTGCGCACCCAGATCGGCGCCAGCGTGCAGTTCTCCAGGATGGTCAGGTGCGGAAACAGGTTGAAGTGCTGGAACACCATCCCGACTTCGCGCCGCACCTCATCGATCTTCTTGAGGTCGTTGGTCAGTTCCTTGCCGTCGACCTTGATCGTGCCCTTCTGGTGCTCCTCCAGCCGGTTGATGCAGCGGATCATCGTCGATTTTCCAGAACCCGAAGGCCCGCAGATGACGATGCGCTCGCCACGCATCACCTTCAGGTTGATGTCCTTCAGCACATGAAACTCGCCGTACCATTTGTGCATGCCGACG
This sequence comes from Mesorhizobium sp., assembly GCA_049647745.1. GTDB lineage: Bacteria > Pseudomonadota > Alphaproteobacteria > Rhizobiales > Rhizobiaceae > Mesorhizobium. Next base: position 49,310 of record JBARYG010000014.1, on the reverse strand, counting down.
ATCTCGATGGCGACATCGGTATCCGATATCTGCATCTTGGAGGCGTCGATGGCAATTTCATCGGCCTTGACTGCGTTCTCTACGGCCATGAGCCAGTTCCCTTTTTATCTGTTTTTCATCTGTGACCGGTATCGAGCCGACGTTCCATGAACATCGAATAGCGCGACATGCCGAAGCAGAACAGCCAGAAGACCAGGGCCGCGAACACCAGACCCGAAATCGGCGTCTGCGGCGACGCCCAGGTAGCATCCGAGAAGTTCTGGCGAACTACGCCGAGCAGGTCGAACATCGAGATAATGTAAACCAGGCTGGTGTCCTTGAACATGCCGATAAACGTGTTGACGATACCGGGGATAACCAGCTTCAGGGCCTGCGGCAGAATGACGAGGATCATTTTCTGCCAATAGCCGAGGCCGAGCGAATCGGCGCCCTCGTACTGCCCCTTCGGAATAGCCTGCAGGCCGCCGCGCACCACTTCGGCCATATAGGCCGAGGCGAACATGGCAACGCCGATCAGCGCCCGCAGCAATTTGTCGAAGGTGACGCCTTCAGGCAGGAATAGCGGCAGCATGACGCTTGCCATGAACAATACCGTGACCAGCGGAATGCCGCGCACCGTCTCGATGAAAATGACGCAGACCAGCTTCACCACCGGCATTTTCGAGCGCCGCCCCAAAGCCAGGATCACCCCTGCCGGCAATGATACGGCGATGCCGACAAAGGACAGCACCAGCGTCACCAGCAGGCCGCCCCAGAGCGGCGTCTCGACATGCGGCAGGCCGAACCAGCCGCCGCTCAGAAGCACGAAGGCCACGATCGGGAACACGATGAAGAACAGGACCGCATTCAAACCCTTGCGCGGCACTTTGGGGATCAGCAGCGGCACGAACAGCGCCACGAACAAGATGGCGACGAGGATCGGGCGCCAGCGCTGGTCGATCGGGTAGCGCCCGAACATGAACTGCCCGAACTTCGCCTGTACGAATGCCCAGCAAGCCCCCGACCAGCCATCCGGCTGGGCACCGCCCTGCGCCACGGTGGCGCAGAAAGAGCGATCCGTCCCGGTCCATTGCGCGTTGACAAAGGCCCACTCAAGGAAGGGCGGCAGCAGATAGGCGACCAGCAGCAGGCCGATAACGGTCAGGATCGAATCGCCCACCGAGGAAAACAGGTTCTTGCGCACCCACGCGCCGGCTCCGGCCTCGCTTCTGGGCGGGGCCTGCGCGATGGCCATCTCCACGCGGACGAAGGAAAGATCGTGTTCCTGCATGATCTATCTCTCCACCAGCGCCATCTTGGCATTGAACCAGTTCATGAGCACGGAGGTGACGAGGCTGATCGCCAGGTAGATGACCATCCAGATCACCACGATCTCGATGGCCTGGCCGGTCTGGTTCAGCACCGTACCGCCGGTGGCGACAAGGTCCGGGTAGCCGATGGCTATGGCGAGCGAAGAATTCTTCGTCAGGTTCAGATACTGGCTGGTCAGCGGCGGAATGATGATGCGCATCGCCTGCGGCACCACGACCAGCCTCAGGACCTGCCGCGGCCGCAAGCCTAGTGCCTCGGACGCCTCGGTTTGCCCCTTGCTGACGCCGATGATGCCGGCGCGCACGATCTCGGCGATGAAGGCCGCTGTATAAAAGGACAGCGCCAGATAGAGCGACAGGAACTCTGGCTTGAGCTGGAAACCGCCGGTCAGGTTGAAGGTGGATTGTTTCGGCACGTCGAAGCTGAGCGGGAAGCCGCTGAGCACGAACGCCAGAACCGGCAGACCGACGATCAGCGCGACGGATGTCCAGAACACCGGAAACGGCTGCCCCGTCGCCATCTGCCTCTGGCGTGCGCGCCGCGCGACGAACCATGCGAGCGCGATGCCGATCGCCAGGGCGAGCAGGATCAGCCACGACCCTTCGCCCCAGACGGCGCGGGGAAAGTAGAAGCCACGGTTGTTCAGGAAGGACCCCAGCGGCAGATGAATGCTGTCGCGCGATCCGGGCAGCACCGAGAGGACGCCGAAATACCAGAAGAAGATGACCAGAAGCGGCGGGATATTGCGAAACAGCTCGATATAGACCGTACAGATCTTGCGGATCAGCCAATTGCGCGAGAGCCGGCCGATACCGACGATGAAGCCGATGATCGAGGCGGTGACGATACCCGAGGCCGCGACGATGAGGGTATTGAGAAAGCCGACGAGAATGGCGCGGCCATAGGTCGAATCGGACGTGTAGGCGATTGGGCTTTCCGAAATGTCGAAGCCTGCCCGGCTGCGCAGGAACGAGAACCCCGACGCGATATTGGATCGCCTCAGATTGTCGATGACGTTGTCGACGATCCACCAGATCCCCGCGACGAGCAGCACGACGACCAGAACCTGAAAGAAAATACCGCGCACCTTGGGATCGTTGATGAACGAACCACGACTGGCCCTGTCACCGTCAAGAATATCTTGCGATGCCATGCGATGGCCTCCCTGATGAGAGAAGCCGGAAGGCGGCAAACGCCGCCTTCCGGATCGTGCTCCGATCGATCAGCGGATCGGCATGGCGTATTGCAATCCGCCCTTGGTCCACAGCGCGTTCAGCCCGCGCGCGATCTTCAGCGGGCTACCCGAGCCGACGTTGCGCTCGAAAATTTCACCATAGTTGCCGGTCGCCTTGACGATATTGACGACCCAGTCGTTGGTCAGGCCAAGATCGGTGCCGATCTTGGTGTCGGCCTCGGTGCCAAGCACGCGCTTGATCTCGGGGTTGGGCGAGTTCTTCATCTCGTCGACATTGGCCTGGGTAATGCCCAGTTCTTCCGCCTGCACCAGTGCGTAGTAGGTCCAGCGCACGATGTGGAACCACTGGTCGTCGCCCTGGCGAACGGCCGGCCCGAGCGGCTCCTTGGAGATGATTTCGGGCAAAACGACGTGATCGTCGGGCGCGGAGAGCGTCAGGCGGATGCCGTAGAGTCCCGATTGGTCGGTCGTATAGACGTCGCAACGGCCAGAATCATAGGCGGCATTGACCTCTTCGAGCTTTTCGAAGACAACCGGATTGTATTCCATCTTGTTCGACTTGAAGTAGTCGGCAAGGTTGAGTTCCGTCGTGGTGCCGGCCTGCACGCACACGGCCGCCCCCGAAAGCTGGAGAGCCGAGTTCACGCCGGGCAGTTTCTTGGCGTTGATCATGAAGCCCTGGCCGTCATAATAGGTGACGCCCGCGAAATTCAGGCCAAGCGCAGTATCGCGGTTGATGGTCCAGGTGGTGTTGCGCGACAGGATGTCGATCTCGCCCGATTGCAGCGCGGTGAAACGTTCCTTGGCGCTGAGCGGCGTAAACTTAACCTTGGTGCCGTCGCCAAAGACGGCCGCGGCCACGGCCCGGCAGAAGTCTACGTCCAGCCCCTTCCACTCGCCCTTGTCGTCCGGTGCCGAGAAACCGGCCAGTCCGGTCGAAACGCCACACTGGATGAAGCCCTTGGCCTTGACATCAGCGAGCGTGCTTGCGGACGCGGAAGCGGCCATCAATCCGATTGTTGCGGCACCGAGAATGCCGATTGCAATGTGTTTCATGACCCACTGACCCTTTTCTCTATTATTCAGGCAATACCTGAGCTTTTTTCCCACATGAACGCAGCATTCGTTCCGGCCCACTTCCAGAACGCGGCATCGGGGTTGATGCATCAAGCGTGTTCGTTCACGAGCGGCATCGAAAGCGATTATTTTCGTGAGGTCAAGTGGAATGACCGAATCCGAAAGAGTTTGGAAAACGAATCTGCAAATGCGCAGCTCGATAGAAAAGCCAAAAGTCTCGCCCGGCAAGGGCGACCTTAACCGGTGCGGCCCTGCGTGGGGAGGCGTGCTCACCACTATCGATCCGCGCCAAAAAAGCCTTTCCCTGCCCTCGCCGCCGGTATTTGGCACAGCCGAACCCGGTCCGCTGGCGATTCCGAAAGGTTGCGCCGCCCAGATTGCAGCACTAAGGCTAGGTTTTTCCCATCAATCGGCAGGACAATGGCAAAGAACGGCATCGAAATGGGCACCAACACGCGGCTGGCCCACATCGGCAACAATCCGCGTGACTATTTCGGCTTCGTCAACCCGCCTGTGGTGCATGCTTCGACGGTGCTTTACCCCGACGCGGCCACTTTGGTTTCGCGCGCCCAGAAATACACCTACGGCACCCACGGGACCCCGACCACGGACGCCCTCGCCAGCGCCGTGAACGAACTGGAAGGTTCCGCGGGCACCATTATGGTGCCATCGGGCCTCGCCGCCGTTACCGTGCCGCTGCTGGCCTTCGCCTCGGCCGGAGACCATGTGCTGATCGTCGATTCCGTCTATGGCCCGACCCGCAATTTCGCCAACACGATGCTTAAGCGGTTGGGCGTCGAGGTCCAGTATTACGACCCCCGCATCGGCGCCGGCATCGCTGACATGATGAAACCGAACACGACCATCGTCTTCACCGAATCGCCCGCGTCGAACACGTTCGAGGTCCAGGACATTCCGGCAATCGCCAAGGCGGCGCATGCCGGCGGCGCCGTCGTCATGATCGACAACACCTGGGCGACCCCGCTGTTCTTCCGCCCGCTCGACCATGGCGTCGACGTCTCGATCCATGCGGCGACGAAATACCCGGCTGGTCATTCGGATGTGCTTTTGGGCACCGTTTCGGCCAACGAAGCCTGCTGGCCCAGGCTCGATGCCGCTTTTACCGCGCTCGGCTGCTGCGCCGGACCGGACGATGTTTACCAGGTGCTGCGCGGCCTGCGCACCATGGGGGTGCGACTCGATCATCATCAGAAAAGCGCACTCGACATCGCTACCTGGCTGGAAGGGCAGCCGGGCGTCGCGCGTGTTCTCTACCCCGCACTTGCTAGCCATCCCGACCATGCGCTGTGGAAGCGCGATTTTGGCGGCGCCAGCGGTGTTTTCTCCATCGTGCTGGCCGGCGGCGGCCAGAAGCAGCAGCACGCCTTCCTCGACGCGCTCGGAATTTTCGGCCTGGGCTATTCCTGGGCGGGCTTTGAAAGCCTCGCCGTGCCGGTTTTCCTGGGCGACCGTACGATCGCCAAGGAAAAATACGAAGGGCCGTTGATCCGCCTGCAGATAGGCCTGGAAAACGTCGAAGACCTGAAAGCGGATCTGGTACGCGGCCTCGCGGCAGCGGCGGCGGCCTGAGGATGGACGGCAGCGCGGGCACCTGCGGCTTTGCCGGGATTTCGTTTGTTCCAGCGCAAAGACGGCGGCGCTATTTTTCGTATCTACCTTGACGTAGCTGGTCTTTCCGGCCGGCTGGAGAAACGAGCGATGGCTGAAGACGACAAAGAAAAACCGATCGTCATAAGCACTGCCCAGGCGGCGAGCGGCGCCGAAGAAGGCAATACACTGCTGCCGATGCTGATCGGCGGCCTCGTCATGATCGTCATCGGGGCCATTGTCCTGATGATGTTCGTGTAGGGCACCCAGCAGCAGTAGGTCCCTGCCCACGCAGCGAAAACGCCGTACTTCCCATCGAAGTACAAGGCGGCGTCCAGCCTCGGTCTAATAACCTGAAAATATCGGCGCCGTTTTCGATTGGACGCCTGCAGCCTCGCAAATGCCGCGTCGCCGGTAAATGACGCGCGGCGCGGATTTCAGGAGCGGCGCCAGGCTCGGGCGCGTCGGAAGGAAGGCTAAAGCCTCACTTCACGAGAAAAAAGTCTGCCAGGAAAAACGTTGCGGCGGTGAAAGCGACGAGCGATATCCATCCGATCAGGGCCTCGCGGTTGGCAGCCTGCCGTTCCGCCGGCGTCCGGTGGTCCCTGGTGTAGATATACTCGTCGTGGTGGTCTTTCATCGAGCTACCCCAGATGGATCGGTGCCAGACTGATCCGTGCCGGATCAGCCGCGCCCGTGAATTAACCCATTGCACGCGCTCCCGCAACCGGCCTTACCCCTCACGGTCAGGCCTGCGACGAACAGCCATCCGGCTCATAGGTATCAGGGCGTCACTTTCCCTGCATTTTTGCCCGGCAGGCGGGGCTCAGTTCGCTCATGTGCTTTTTGAGACAGGGAGCGGCTTTATCGGGGGCGGACTGGGGACAAAGCCTTACCCTGTCGGTCTTGCATCCGAATGTCTGTTTGTTTGCCATTCCCTTGGCATCGGCCGACCCGACCGCGATCAAACCCAGCACCGCGGCAATACTTGCAACGACAGCTACATTCCTGACCATTTCCACTTCCTCCCCGAAAGAAAGCGAAGAAGATCACCTTTTTAAGCGTCGTACAACAAGTACGAACGGGAAACAGTCAAATAAAGGGGCTACCGATTACGGCTGATCGGCCTCCACCAGTTGATCGGGCTTGAACCCGGCATGTTGCGGGGTCCAGACGTCGCCCTCTCGGTTGAACCAGTTGCACAGGACCGAGCCCGAGGCCGGAACATCGTTGACCGTCATTTTCGGGCCACCCGACTTCAGTTGGACGACATCTCCGGTTTTGAAACTGTCCGCCATGATCGTGCCTCCTTGCAGTTGGATGGCACAGGTAAGCACCAATGCTCGCGACCGACAAGCCGGAACGGGAAACACATAGGAAAAGCAAGCTAAACGCTTGAAAGGTATGGCGATCCCGGCAGGATTCGAACCTGCGACCATCGGCTTAGAAGGCCGGTGCTCTATCCAGCTGAGCTACGGGACCCCTTTGTGGCCACAAGGGCCGGATACGACATTGCCGCAAGGCTTGCCGGAACTACCTTAAATCCCGGCGCTACCTTAAATCAATGCGTCCAGGGTGTCCTGCGGTCGTAGCGGAAATTGTCCGAATAGGAAATCTGGCGTCGCTTGGCTTCCTTCGGCTCATCGATCCGATAGGCCAGCCCTTCTTTTTCCGCGTAGGCGACCGCCTCCTCGCGCGTGTCGAAAACCAGCCTGATCTGGCTGCGCATGTCGCCTGACGAGGTATACCCCATCAGTGGGTCGATTTTCCTCGGCTTTTCGGGGTCGAATTCCAGAACCCAATAGCCGGTCTTGCCCTTGCCGGATTGCATGGCGGTCTTGGCGGGGCTGAAAATGCGGGCAGACATGAAAACCTCATTGCCGTTTCGGCGGACGACACCACCGCTAAACAAGTAACCCGGTGCTTATCGCCCAATTGCCTCGGCGGCAAGAGCGGTGGTTTTTGCTCTTGCTTTGCTGCGTCGAAATCAATAGGCAACACACCGTTCGGAGTGTAGCGCAGCCTGGTAGCGCATCTGGTTTGGGACCAGAGGGTCGGGAGTTCGAATCTCTCCACTCCGACCACCTTAACCCCTTGAAATCGCTGAAGTGCTTGACCCGTAAGGGTTTCTGCTCATATTGATGTTACAAAATTCGTAACAAAATGGACGGAAGCCGATGGCTGGAAAAGTTCGGAATTTGCTCAACCGGGATGGGCGTTTCTTCGCCCGCCTTGTGATCCCGAAAGAGCTTCGGCCTTTCATGGATGGCAAGACCGAATTGCGAACAGCGCTCGGCCCTGACTATCGAACCGCCCTCAAGCTCTTGCCCGGCGCAGTTGCCACCCTTCAGCATGATATCGCACTCGGCGAACGGCGCGCCGTCGCGGCAGGCACAAAAAAGGTGACGGTGGGGCGCTATCCCCTCGCCGCCGACCAGATCGCCCTTCGAAACTATCATGACAGGCTGGCGCAGGATGAGGCCATGCGGAACACCGGGCCGCAATGGGCCGCGCTCACCATCGATGATGGATTCGCGGCGGATCTTCGGCGAGGCATTGCAGGCCAGCTTTCCGATTCAGAACTTGCCGAACTTGTCGGGCATCGTATCGAGCGTTTCCGGCAGATCGGCAACACGACCGCCGAACCGGGCAGCGATGAATGGCGGGCGCTGGCGCGCGCCGTTTGCATTTCCGAATATGAAGTGCTTGCCCGCGCCGCCGAACGTGATGAAGGCGATTTCACCGGGCAACCATCGCACCCGATGCTAGCGCAAGCAAAAATAGAGGAACCGCCCTGCCCGGTTAAGCCTGTGACCTTCGCCAGCATCATTGATGCGGAAGTGAAACGCCGCGAGCGTGGCAAGGATGCCAAGCCCTTCCCGGCAAAGACCGTGAGCAAATATCGCGATCATGCCGACGCCTTCGCGAAGTGGCGCAAATCTACGAATGCTGCCACCGTCACCGCCGATGAAGGCAAGCGGTGGGTAGAAGCCATGCAGGACGCCGGGCAGAACAGCAACCGCACCGTGAAACAGAAATTGCAGAATGTGCGCACCGTCTTGAATTGGGGCAGACAAGCCGATCCGGTGAACTTCCTGCCTGCCGGAAATCCGCTGATCGGCCTGAAGACGCCCGACTACAAAAAGACGCCTAGTTACCTTCACGCCTTCACCATTGATGAAGCCAAGCTTGTCTTGTCGAAGGCCCGGCAGGAAACGAAGCCCTTCCTTCGCTGGATACCATGGCTTTGCGCTTATTCTGGCATGAGGATCAGCGAAGTTGCCAAGCTTCGGAAGGAAGACTTTTTCAAAGTCGGCGAACGCTGGTTTTGGAAGGTGACAACCGTTGGCGGGCGCACCCTCAAGAATGAATCCAGCGAGCGCCGAATCCCGGTTCACAAGGCGCTGGTGGATGAGGGCTTGATTACCTTTGTGGAGAAGTCCCCTGCCGGTCGGCTTTTCCGTGGGGAGACTAAAAGCGAGATTAATCTGCAACCCCGCGTCTCGGCGTGGGTGCGCGATCTTATCACTGTCGAACAGCGCCCCAACCTGAAGCCTAACCACGGCTGGCGGCATCTATTCGAAGACCTATGCCGGCGCGACAGGGTGCAGGAGGAAGCCCGCTACTATATCACCGGGCGCTCGGATGGCCGTTCGCAGGAAATGTATGGGCGCTCGGACGTGATGTTGCCCGGCCTAGCCGATGCGATGGACCAGATTGTCCCGCTCCAAATAGATCAATAAATTTGATTATTTAAGAGAAATATATCGTTTGTGTGAATGTTTCTCTTGCCGCCAGATTCAACCCATGAGAGAATCCGCATAGAGTAATTACACGCGGATTGAGTTGTGTTCGGTAAAGCGTTCGGCAGCGTAAAGAAGTCACTCGGCTTTGGATCGGAACAGAAGGCATTGCCTCTTTCCGATCCTGCCATCCTCGATTTGTTCGGCTCTTTCCCGACCACTGCCGGCGTGTCTGTTACTGCAAACACCGCCTTGCGAGTGCCGGCAGTCCTACAGTCGGTGCGCCTTATTTCTGAAACAGCCGGCAGCTTGCCGGCGAAGCTCTATCGCGAGGAAGGCGACAGCAAGGAAGCCGCCAAGGATCATCCCGCCTACAAGCTCGTGCATGACCGCGCCAATCCTTGGACAAGCGCCGGGCAGCTTCGCGCCGATCTTACCGCCGACGCCCTTTTGCATGGCGCGGGATACGCAAAGGTTGTGCGCGTCGGTGATGACCAGCCCTATGAGCTTCACCGCCTCGACCCCGCCAACGTCCAGCGCCGTTTCGAAGATGACGGCGAACCTTTCTACATCGTGCGCGACAAGGGCAACCGACAGGTGCGCCTGTCCTATCGCGACGTGCTTTACCTGCCGGCCTTCAATGCCGTGTCGCCGATCACCTACGGCAAGGAAGCCATTGGCCTTGCCATGATCCTTGAGCGCCACGGCGCACAATTCTTCGGTTCCGGCGCTCGCCCTTCCGGCATCATCACCGACGAAAACCCGATCACCGGTGATCTATCCGGCGCAACCACGCTGAACAATATCAAGAAGGCATGGCAGGTTTGGCAGGCGAGCAGCAACGGCGACCCGCTCATTCTCGATAAGGGCCGCAAGTATGAAGCGCTCACAATGCCCAGCACCGATGCGCAGTTCATCGAAAACCGCCTTGAACAGATCAATGAAATTGCCCGCATTTTCGGCATACCGCCGCACATGCTCTACCAGCTTGAGCGCGCCACATGGAGCAATGCCGAACAAATGGCGGCAAGCTTCCTTCAGCTATGCCTTCGCCCTTGGCTGGACCGCTGGCAGGATGCTTACGCGACCGTCCTGCTAACCGACGATGAGCGCGACGGCTTCTATTTTGAATTCGTGATCGATGACCTTCAGCGCGCCGACGCTGCCGGCCGGGCCGAAATATTCGGCAAGCTGGTCGCCATGCGCGCCATGACGCCGAACGAAGTTCGGGCGGCGATGAACCTTCCGGCCATGGAAGGCGGCGACACCCTAGCAAACCCGCATATCACGCCCGGCAAGCCTGCCGGCAGCAATGACAACGCCGACCCGGCGAAAGATGCAGCATGACCTCACTTCAGCAAAGCGTTGATGCATACAGCGCGACATTGGCCCCGGACGTTCCTATCAGCGAAACCGCCCGCGCCGGCCTGAACCTGCTTCGCGACACGGCGCGCCTTGTCCTGGCCCCTGCCAACATCACCGGAACCACGGAACGCCAGCGCCTTTTCGCCGCAACTATTCTCGCTTCCATCGATGCGAAACAGGACGCCGCCGAATGATCGAACACCGGGCGTTCTTTGGCGATGGCGAAAAGACGTTCGCCCTTCCCGCCGAACAGATTCTTGAGCTTGAGCGCATTACCGGCGCGACCATCGGTGCGGTTTGGGCGCAATTCATGGCGTTGCAGCCCGGCTTCGCCAACATCATGGCAGTGATCCGGCTTGGCATGATCGGCGGTGGAGCATCGCCGAAGGAAGCCGCTGCCCTTGTCGATGCCTACGCCAAGCCCACACCGATCATGGAATCCTTTCAGCTTGCTTTCGACATTCTCGCGGCCCGCTGGAATGGCACAGCGCCCGAAGCACCGGCATCTCAAGATGCGGTAGCAGCCGGCGACCTCGCGGCAGCAATCCATGAAGCCTACGCGGACGTAAGCGAATGAACGATAACGAAAACCTCGAAATCAAAGCCGACATTTCCATTGACGATGCCGGCACCGTGACCGGCATGGCTTGGCCTTTCGGTTCAACTGATATCGTCGGCGACGTGATCGAACCCGGCGCGATCAATCTTGCAAGAAACACCCTGCCAATGGTGATGGAGCATGACCAGAAGCAGGTTGTCGGCGTTTGGGATTCCATCGCCGAAACCGACAAGGGGCTTGAGGTAAAGGGTCACTTGTTTGTCGAAGGTATCGGACCTGCCCGCGATGCGAGGCGGAACCTTCAGGCCGGGCGTATGTCCGGCTTGTCCATCGGATACCGGCTTCATGAGGCGAAGGCCCGGCCTGAAGGTGGCCGCATCCTGTCTAGTCTCACCGTCACCGAAATTTCGCTCTGCCGCCGTCCGGTTAACCCCGGCGCGCGCGTCACCGAAGTCAAATCCATCATTGAGGAAAATACTATGGAAAACGAACTTGAGAAGACCCCGGAAGCGAAAGCTGATCCGGTAATCGAACAGAAGGCATTCGACGCCCTGAAGGCCCAGATTGCCGCCGACAAGGCACGTATCGACAAGCTGGAAGCCAAGGCAAATCGCCCGGTTGCAGCCAACAACAACCATCCCGACGCCGATAACGACAATACGGAAGTGAAGGCGTTTATTGACTTCGCCCGCCGTGGCGTCGAACGGATGGAACAGAAGGCCGTCGCGGCGCTCACCGTCTCGACGGATTCGCAGGGCGGCTATCTGGCACCGGAAGCCTTCGGCGCGGAAATCCTCACCAAGATCGTGGAATTTTCGCCCGTTCGCTCTTACGCGCGCGTCATGTCGATTGCCTCCCCAGAAATCAAACTTCCCCGGAAGCTGACCGGCACGGCAGCGACGTGGGTAGGCGAAACCGACGACCGCTCGCAGTCCGACATGACATTCGAACAGGCGACGTTTACCCCTTACGAACTGGCGACCTATGTCGATATCTCGACCCAGCTTCTGGAAGACAACGCCTATAATCTTGAAGGCGAGCTTGCCGCCGATCTTGGCGAGGCGTTCGGCAAGACCGAAGCAACGGCATTCGTAACCGGCAATGGCACCGGCAAGCCGAAGGGGCTTCTGGCCGCTGCCGGTATCGCCGAAGTCAAGACTGGCAACGCTGCCACGCTCGGCACCGATCCGGCCGCGACCATCATCGGCATGTTCCACAAGGTTCCGTCCATCGTGGCACAGAACGGCGTGTGGCTGATGAACCGCACCACGCTCGGCACGCTGCGCACCCTGAAGGACGGCACCGGGCGTTTCATCATGCTCGATCCGATCACGGCAGGCGCGCCCGTCACATTGCTTGGCCGTCCTATCGTGGAAATGGTGGATATGCCGGACGTAGCGGCGGACGCCTACCCGGTCATGTTCGGCGACCTGTCCGGCTACCGGATCATTGATCGTGTCGGCCTGTCCGTTCTTCGCGACCCGTATTCGCAGGCGACGAAGGGGCTTGTGCGCTTCCACGCCCGCAAGCGTGTCGGCGGCGACGTGTCCAACGTCGACCGATTCCTGAAGCTCAAGGTTGCTGCCTAACCATGGCTTTGCAGCCCGCATATGACGGCATCACGCTTGCGCTCGGTGGAAACACCGTGCGCATGCGCCCGTCATTGCGGGCAGCTTCTATCCTTGAGCGCTTACACGATGGATTTGCCGCCCTATTCCGGCAGATCGACGAATTCCACCTTGGCACCATCCGCGAAATCATCACCATCACCGCAACCGATCGGCAGGAAGCATCCGCCTTCCTTTCCGGTATCGACCGGACGCCATTGCAGATTGTCGCCGATACCGTAACCGCGCCGATCCTCGCTCTTTGCAGCGCCTTCATTCCGGCATCCGATCCGAACGCCAAACCGGCATCTAACGCCAAACCGATGCCTTGGCCTGAAGTCTATCGCGAGCTTTTCCGCACCGCGACCGGCTGGCTTCTATGGACCCCGGAAGCGGCGTGGAACGCCACGCCTACCGAAATCAACGAAGCTTTCGCAGGCCATACCGCCATGCTGAAAGCCATTCACGGCAGCGCCGACGATAGCACCAAGCCCGACTTCGATCCCCTTGAGCAAGTCACGCCCGAACAGGCGAAAGAAGGCATTGCCAGACTAAAGGCACTGGCGAGGGCATCATGAGCAAACCGCCACGCATTTGCAGTTGCGGTAACATCGTTCCGCACGGCACCCTTTGCGCCTGCCAAGAGAAGGCAGCCCGCGAGCGTAAAGCCCGCCATGACCAGAACCGGCCATCCGCCCGGCAACGTGGTTATGACCATGTGTGGCGGCGGGAAAGCAAAGCCTACCTTGTCGCACATCCCTATTGCCGTATGTGCGCCAATCCCGCCACGACCGTTGACCACATCATCCGGCACCGTGGCGACCGCGCCTTGTTCTGGAACCGGAGCAATTGGCAACCCCTTTGCGCGCCCTGCCACAACAGCACGAAACAGCGCCTTGAGCGGAGCAAGGACAAATGACGCCCGCCGAACACGCACGCCTAATAGAACAGCAAGAGCTTGAAGCCGAACGCACCGCTATTCGCGAGCGCGCCCTTCGCCTTGTCGAACAGCGCAGGCAGGAAGATCGCCGCAAGGTGGAGAACTGGATTGGCAAGCCTCAACCCGCGCCATCCTCGCGCCGGCCGCCTTCATGTTCGAGGCCATCCAAGCGCTACATGCTGAACGGCGAAGCAAAGACAATGACCGAACTCACGCAAATTGCTGGCGTTTCCGCTAGCACGCTTAAGCGCCGTCTCGCTTCCGGTATGTCTATCGAGGATGCGGTGACGATGAGGGCGCGGAACCACACTCGGTTCTATGAAATCAACGGCGTTTCAAAGAGCCTCAAGCAGTGGGCCGATCATATCGGCATTGCTTGTGAAGCACTGATCGGGCGAACGCGTAGAGGCCGCACCCTTGCTGAAGCCGTTGCTATGGGTGGACCGATCCCACGCGGCCGCAAGGCCAGACGGGGGGTGTCTTCCGACTTTGTGCCCTTCGAGGGGACCGGCGCGGGAAGCACTCTACAAGCGATCCCCGAAATAACTTTTTCAGAACAGGCAGAAAACCGATGAGCTTCGTGTCGCTGAATTTGGCGAAAGCCCACATGAATATCTACGATTTCAACGACGATGACCTCATCCAGCTTTACATCGATGCCGCTGAAGCGTGGCTTGGTAATTATATCGGCAAGCCGTTCGCGGAATTCGATCCTACCCCGACTGCAACCGATCCAGAAACCGGCGACCCGCTTCCCCTTCCGGCAGACTTCAATCCCTTGCCGCCCGACCTGAAGCTCGCGCTGCTGAAGCTTGTCGCGTTCTATTATGAGCAGCGCGAGGCCGTATCCTTCGGCGTTTCTATGCAGCTTGCGCCCTACGGCGTCACCAACGCTGCCGATTCATACCGCGAATGCTTCTTCGGCGAGGAAGGCCCGACCGATGGCGAATGATGACGGTGGCCTTGCGGACGTTCTAGCAGCCTTCGACCGCGTGATTGCAGCATCGCGCGAAGCAGCAATGACCAGCTTGATCGGTGGCGCCAACGAAGTTGCAGCGCTGCAACGGCACCTTGCGCCCAAAGATACGGGCGCGCTGGCAGACAGTATTCATGTCTCCATGCCCGGCGAGGCAACACCGGCCTTTTCGCAGCCGGGCGGCTCGCGTGTTGCCGGCCCGAACGAGGTGATTGTCACTGTCGGCGACCATGTGGTTCGCTATCCCCATATGGTAGAATTCGGCACCTCCAAGATGGAAGCCGAACCGTTTTTCTGGCCGCCATATCGCTACCTTGCGCCGAAGATTAAACGCCGTGTTGCGACCCGCTACAAGCGCGCCGTGCGCAAGGCGTGGAGTAAGTGGGGCGGCCAATGATCGAACCGACCCTTGCCCTTCAGACTGCTATCCGCTCGCGGCTTATCGACGTGCCGGCCGTGACCGCGCTTGTCGATCCCCTGAATATCCGTTCCGGCTCGACGCGGCCGGGCGATACGCCGTGCATCATCATGGCGAACGGCACCACGGCCTTGCACGGCCACGATTACACCGCCCAGCGGGCCGCGTGGGTAAACCTCGACCTGCATGTGTGGGCGCTGGATGCCGGCGAGGATGCCGCCAAGGCCATCGCCTTCGCAGTGTCTACGGCCCTCGACAAGCACAAGATGCAGATCGACGGCGGCTATTGCGACCATTTCGAAGTCACCGGCGCGGTGTATCCGCGCGACCCGGACCCGGCTTACGGACACGGCGTCCTGTCGGTGGAAGCCCTGATTAGGTGGCTGGTATGATCCGCGCCGGCAAGCTCGACCGCACCATTGCCATTGAACGGCAAACCGAAACCGTGACGCCTTCCGGCAGCGTTGTCACCGCCTGGACGAATTATACCATTGCCCGCGCGGAGATCGTGACACAATCGGCGAGCGAATTTCTAACCGGCTTCGGTGAGGCCGAAAACGGCACCATCGTTTTCCGCATCCGGTATGTTCCCGGCATCACGACCGCAGACCGGATTTCCTACGATTGCAAATTCTACGACCTGAAGGAAATCACCGAAATCGGCAGGCGGCGCGGGCTTGAGCTTCGCGCGGTGGCAACGTCATGACGCATCTTCGCGGCGTGAAGCCTGTCCTTTTCCCGGATCGCGAACCGCTCACCAAGGCACCGCCTATGCCGAAGCGATTCAACGACCATGCGCGCGCCGAATGGAAGCGCGTTATCCCGCGCCTTATCGCGGATCGCATCATCACGAAGGCCGATCTTGCCGGCGTCGAGAACTATTGCATGGCAGTCGGCACGGTGAACCAGATCACCGATCTTATGGCCGAAATGGCTATCCCCGACCTCAAGCTTGGCGGCTTGCAAATCCGCTACATGCAGACGGCCCGCCAGCTTGCCGCCGAATATGGCCTAACGCCGACCAGCCGCGCCCGCGTCGGAAGCCATGCGCCCGACGATGACACCGACAATCCGCTTGCCATTGGCCGGAACCGGCGATGAGCAAAAGCACCTATCCGCATTGGATATATGACGGATCGCCGATCCCTGATCCTTTCGGATACGGGCAGGATGCCGTCGATTTCTTGCGGATGCTCAAGCACCCGAACAGCACCGCGCCGAAGAACGCTTTCCAGCTTTACGACTGGCAAGAGCGCATTGTGCGCCGGATATATGGACCCCGGCACAAGGATGGCCGGCGCATTGTTGAAACCGTTTTTTGGATGATCCCGCGCGGAAACCGGAAAACGTCGCTCGCGGCAGCTCTCGCATTACTTCACACCATAGGGCCGGAACATGTTCCGGCCGGGCAGGTTATTTTCGCTGCCTCCGACCGTGAGCAGGCCGGCCTTGGCTTCAAGGAAGCCGCGAACATCGTGCGGATGGATAAGCGCCTTGTGGCGGCGACCCGCATCTATGACGCGCACAACAGCGCCAAAAAGATCGCCTACAAGGCGGAAGGCGTTGAACTTCAGGCTATTTCCAGCGACGGCGCGGCCCAGCACGGGAAAACGCCGGCCTTTGTGCTGGTTGATGAAATCCACGTATGGAAGGGCCGCGAGCTTTGGGAAGCGCTTAAATCCGGCATGGTGAAGACCAGCGGCACGCTTATGGTGATCGCCACGACTGCCGGGCGCGGTTCGGAAAATCTCGGCTTTGCCGAATACGATTATGCCCGGCGCGTGGCGCTCGGCGAAATCGACAATCCGGCTTATCTGCCAATCATCTTCGAAGCCGATCCGGCGGCCGACTGGCAGGATGAGGCCGAATGGCACCGCGTCAATCCCGGCCTTGCCTATGGCTTTCCGAACCTCAATGGCTTGCGGAACGCCGCGAAAGAAGCCGAACACCGCCCAGCCGACCGCCACGCCTTCAAGCAATTCAACCTGAATATCTGGCAGGCGCAATCCCGCGACCCACTTTTCGACATGGCGACCTATGACGCCGGCAAGATCCCGCTCGACCTCGCCGACCTCGCGGCGCTGCCGTGTTTCATCGGCGTGGATATGTCGGTGAATGGTGATCTTACCGCCGTTGTGGCGGCGTGGCGCGGTAATGATGGCACGATCACAGTGTATCCGTGGTTTTTCGTGCCGGGCGATGACTTGAAGGGCCGCGCCGAACGTGACGGCGTGCCCTATGAAGAGTGGCGCGACGATGGCCTGATTACCGTGATCGACGGGCCGGTGATCGAACCGGAGGAAGTCGAGAAGCATATTCGCGAGCTTTGCGCCGACAACGACAACGTGCAGGAAATTGCCTTCGATCCGCACCTTGCCGGCATGACCATGCAGCGCCTTCATGACGATGGCCTGCCGGCCATGGAGATGCGACAGGGACCGCTCACCATGGGACCGGCAATCGGCATCCTTGAGCGCGTCGTGAACGGCCGAAACCTTCGCCACAACGGGCATCCCGTGCTTCGGCATCACTTCGATAGCGTCGTGGCGTCTCGAAACGACACCGGTCTTGTCCGAATGCACAAGGCTAAGAAGACCGACCGGATTGACGGCGCGGTAGCTGCCGCCATGGCCGTTGCTCGCGCCGCCACGAACGACAACCGCAAATCTCTTTTCGATTTGCCGCCCGATGAACTCGACCGGCTTTTCGCCGACGCCGCTGCATAGGAATTTGAAAGATGGATGAAGGCCAGCAATTAGCGATTAGCTTCAAGGCGAACCTTGAAAAATACAACAATGACCTGTTGCGGGCGCGAAGCGCGACCAATGACAATTTCCGCAAGATGCGGGATTCCGCGAAGAAAAACACCGATGATATGGCGAAGATCACCGGCAAGACCTTCGATGGCCTTGCCGACCGCATTACCGAAGGTTTCGCGCCGTTCATGCGCGGTGGCGTCGTATTCGCTGGCGTAGCAGCCGCTGCCGGCGCGGTGAAGCAGATTGCCGATTCCATCGCCGAGGTAGACAGGGAAGCCCGCAAGGCGGGCGTGAGCGCCCAAACGTGGCAGCGCTGGACCTATGTCGCGACCGCTGCCGGTGCTTCCGTGGACGGCATCACCGACGCGCTGAAAGAGATGAACATTCGCGCCAACGAATTCGCCCTCACCGGCAAGGGCAGCGGCGCGGAGTGGTTCACCCGGCTTGGCTATAGCGCCGAGGAAGTTGGCCGGAAGCTGCAAGACCCGAACCGCTTCCTTGATGAGATTATCGGCAAGCTTCAGAAGCTGGATAGCGGTTCGCAAACCCGCGCCCTTGATGAGCTTTTCGGCGGGCAAGGTGCTGAAAATCTCGCCAAGGTGCTCGGCCTGTCGGTGCAGGAAATCCAGCGTTTGCGCAGCGAGGCCGCGACTTTCACCGACGAACAGATTGCAGCCGCGAAAAGGATCGATGCCGAATGGGATACCGTTTGGCGGAATTTTTCTGTCTATTCGAAGAAAGCAGCGCTCGAAAGCGCAAAGGCGCTCGCCTACATCATGCCGTCGGCGCGCGTCGTGGACGTTCCCGACAATTTCGTTGCCGGTTTCAAGCTGAAGGAAGCGCAAGCAAAGCGCGATAGCATCCAAAAGCAGCTTCAGGCGGCGATTGACCAGCCCGACTATGCTGGCAAGGCGGTGGAAATCCGTGAGTTGAAGGCCAGCCTTCAGGCTGTCGAGGAACAGATTATCGCCCTTGGCGGAGGCAGTGACCAGCTAAAGCAGGCGCTTAAAGAACTTTCCATCCTCACGCAAAAGGCGGGCGGCACATTCAACGGCGCTGCCACTTCGGTGACGAACTTCAAGACTGCCCTTCAAGCCCTGAAAGAAATGGTTCCCGGCCTGAAGGCCGAACTGGACACGCTCGGCAAGCTGGACGCTATCGACGCGGCTTTCAAAAAAGCAGTCGGCAGCGCCACCACCATGGGGCAGGTTTTGAATGCCGTAGACGTTGCGAACCGCGCCAAGACCATCGCCCGTTATGGTGCGCATGATAACATTCTCGACCTGATCGGCGCGACGGAAAGCGGTGGCGATTATAACAGCACGCTCGATAATGGGCGCTGGACCGGTGGTGCGCAGAACCTAACCAGCATGACGCTTGACCAGATTCAGGCATTGCAGGCCCGTATGCGCACCCCTGAAAACCGGGCGCTCTATGGTGACGGCAAAGGATCGTCGGCGCTTGGCAAATACCAGATCACCGGCCAAACCCTACAGGGGCTTATGAAAGAGCTTGGCCTGACTGGCGACAGGCTCTTTGATCAGGACACCCAAGACGAACTTGCCCGCGCCTTGCTTCGCCGCCGTGGTAATGATCCGGCAGCGCTTCGGCAGGAATGGGCCGGCCTGAAGAATGTCGATGATGGCACCATCCGCGATGCCTACAACGGCACCCCGACCGCTGCCCAAAAGCTTGCACCGACCGATGGACAGCAAAAGCAGATCGACCTTGCAAACCAACAGACGGAAGCCCGCAAGCGGCTGAATCAGGCGATTGACGCCGGCCTGTCGCGCGCCCGGTTCGAGCAACAGATTTCCGGCATGAGCGCCCAGCAGCAGCGTATCGAGCTTGAGGTTTACGACCGCGTTGCGCAGGCGAAGCGCGACGGCGTGACGCTCACCGATGGCGAAATCGCCAAGATGCGCGAGAAAATCGCCACAACCCAGCAACTGGACGTCCAAACCAAACAGGCCGCGACCTCGCAACAGCAATTGCAACAGGCCGGCCTGTTTTTCGGCGAACAGTTTACCGGCGCGCTTTCCGGCCTTCTGACCGGCACCGCGACCTTGAATGGCGCGGTGCGTAGCCTGATTAATAGCTTGATCGACGCGACATTACAGGCGGCCTTGCTCGGCAAAGGCCCGCTTGCCGGCCTGTTTGGCGGTGCTGGCGGTGGCATCTTCGGCGCGATCTTCGGTTTTTCGGATGGTGGCTTCACCGGCTCTGGCGGCAAGTATGAACCGAAGGGCGTTGTTCATGGTGAGGAATACGTCTTGAACCGTGAGGCAACGCGCCGGATCGGCGTTCCGGCCCTTGATGCCCTGAATAGCGGGCGTATCCCCGGCTTCGACCGTGGCGGCTATGTTGGCGATGCGCCTGCTATCCACCGGATGCACGTTCCGGCGAATACCAACATCAACACCGGGCCGGCGATTTCCATCTCGGCACCGATCACCGTCAACGGCAGCGCCGGCACACCGGAACAAAATCAGGATTTGGCGAAGCGGATGCAAAAGCAGCTTGAGGCCACCATGCGCGGCGTTGTGAGTTCGGAAATCCAGAAGCAGACTCGACCCGGCAATGTGCTAAATTCTCGCGCCCGGTGATAGAAAGTCCTGCTACCGGGCGTGATTCCTGCTATACTATCCAAAGAGACAGAAAAGCCTTGCCGACCGTCAATCGGCTTTGGTCATACCAGCACTGATGAAAGACGGCGATACCGGGAATCAGACCGGCGCTATGAGACGCTGGGTTGAATGGAAAATCGACTAATGGCCCTCGTGGAGATACTTTAGTTCGGTTATCGCCAGTGTGTCTCTTGACCACAAATGGATATCCAAAAGATTCAGGCAATGTTGAAAGCGCTACAGGATAGCGCAGGGACACCCTGATGCTTCCGGTCGGTTGATGTATGTGCTTGCCGGAAGTGAGCCGCGAAAGCGGCGACCGTTAGAGGTTCGCAAGAACCGGGATTCGGCTTTATGGAAGGTAACGCTAACCGCCTTCCGCACCTGATAAGTGCTAGTAGCTTCAACTCTCTTTAAACGCAGATTTAGAGATTTCTCCCTTTGTAGGACCGTGATTTTCTCTCATGGTTCTACAGGGGGGGGGATAGCTCATTACCGCAGGGATTATAGCTTCAAACCGTGAAGATTTAAGAACGAAAAAAAACTACCGGGAAAAGGTTAGAAGAAAGATCGCGCGAAGCGCGGGCAAGGGAGCGAAGCGACCGCGCAGGGAGGGCCGAAGGCCCGAGTGATTGATTACTCCGGTTTATACCACTTCGATTTTAAGTAAGAATTTCAATCATTTTCGCTGCATACGGCCGGCAAACTGCTATAATGTATTTATCAGCATCGTCTTCATCCGATGACTGGTGTCTCTCTCTGTAGAACCGCCCGGCCTTACTCCACCGGGCGGTTTTTTTGCAAATAATGTTCAGTCATTACTGACTATTCACGCAAACTTACTGTTTGACATAATGAATCCAATTGATTCATACCATCGTTGCAACTCAACATTTGGAGCAATCATGGACGTTTTTATTGAGAACGAATCTTACGACCGCGCCATTGCAGCAATCGCGGCTTTGGAGCCTTGCCCGTTCGAGGGGAAGATTACCGCCGATCAAATCAAGTGGGTGCTGGCGGATGAGGCCGAAATCTATCCGGCGCGGATACAGCCGTGGAATCAGGCACTTAGTGCCAGAAACGGCAACCGTAATACATGAGCGCTCATGAGCCCTCACAAAAAGCCATCAAAAGCCATGGGACAAAACCCAAAAATTGTGTCATATGGGCCATCCCTAAAACGAAACGGATTTTCACGGCGAGCGGAAGCGCTCGGCGGCGAAGCTGTGTTCTATCAAAGGAATTCTGCCGGCCGGGCGTCGATTGGAACCCGCACCCGAACCGGCAGCGTAGCGCGGCAGGCGTTCACCTGCCATCACATGAAACGGAGTTTCAAATGACGACCGGAAATACCACGGCCCAAGCATCTGTCGCAACGATCATCAATGAGCATGAGCGTTTGGAGCAGTTTGCATGGCTGATCGACCATGCCGGAAATGACCGGAGCGCAGACCGGTTGAACGTCCTTTGGGATTGGGCCAAGGAAATGGTCCAATTTCAGGACGTGGCGAACCGCACGGGCAAGCCTGTCGAATATTACCAGCGTGGCAGGGTCTTGCGTGTCCTTTACCCGCAGGCGGCGCGGGAGGCCACCAAGGCTTTCACCTCTCGACTCTTAGCTTCAACGCTATCCAGCATCCACGGACCAAACGCCGAAACCATCTTGAAGGGCTTAATTCAAGACCGGCATGACGATGCGACCCGTGATGCTACTCGCGCAGTCGAAGGCATGGCCCATGGTAAGAAAGACGGTGCGGCATGAACCGCCTTCCTGCCCGCAAAACCCTTGCCGGTATGTCGGCCGGCAATCGCTGGTCAACGCTCGACGCCTTCGCGCGTGACCTTCGCAGAGAACTGGATGATGCACAGACCACGCGGCATCGGCATGACGTTCGCCGGAAACTGGATCGTGTTTGTGCAGCGGCCGACGATTTTGGCGATTTCGTTGGCCAGCCTGACAGGCTGCATATTCGGATTCCGGCAGCATCACGGCAGATGAGCGCCTGACCGCCCGATCCTCGCCGATCTACCCGAAGCCCGCCGAGTCTCCTCGGCGGGCTTTCATATCTTGTCTAAAGCGGCTCTAAACGCCAGTTTTCGAACGTTGCTTAATCAGTGCCTTTTCAAATTCACCAACGGCAAACTCGTGGCTTGCTTGATTTTTAGCCAATTTTTGCGGATCGAATCGAGCCATATCAAGAACCAAACGGTATGCGCCGGCGATCTCGCGGAAGTGAGTATCGAGAAATTTAAATGGATCCGTCGCCCAAACTACTTTGTCGCCCTGAATTTCCATTAGGCCCTTAAGCCCATAGACCAACGGCATAATCAAACCGTCCGGATAGCGATAAGAAACAGGCCTACCTAAAAACGGAGAAAACGGTTGTGATGCAATATAAGCAGACTTGTCTTTCGACGCTTCCCGTCTCGCAGGGTCGTAGATTTTAACAATGGAGCTTGCACCAAACCGAAAACCGTTTGAGTTGTAGGCGTCGGGGAAGTCGGAATAAATTTTGTCGTAAAGTTTCGGCAATACGGCTAGAACTTCAAAGCAGCTTCTTACCGTATCATTGGTCAATTCATGAGTAGGGCCTTCGACAGGTTCAGATACGCCGGGATTGAGCATGAGTTTATCAAATTGCTTTGAACACTCCCCCTTGTTTCGATAGATATTCTGTGGCGTAACCGATATATCAAGAGGTAATAGCCCCGCTTCATTTGCCTTATTAAGTGGGATCCAAGCAAGAGCTAGTAAATCTCTAACTTTTATCGGGCGTGTTTCACTGCTCTCCCATTCGTTACTTTTCCACTCCACTCTCTTTGCAATATCTTTATCAAGACGCTCACGAATATCATTATAAAAACCCAACTTGTTAGACTTTGTCTCTTGGGTCAATTGTGCATTATTATTTCGTGCCGCACAAATTTCGAGAACGGACATCTCGAATTTCTGAACAGAACGGTCATCTTCTGCATTCGACGGCACAAGTAATTCCACAGGAACCAGAAATTCGAATTGTTCTTTGATCTCGTCCAATTCAGACCGGTATTCCTGCCAGAGCTGCTTCATGTCGTCCCAAAGTGTCACACGCGCGAGTTCTCGTTCTCCCACCACTTGGGAAAGCATATGAATCCCTATGGCGAGCATGTTATGCCCACCGTCAAGTATTCCTTCGGCATCCGGATCTTCAAAAACAAGGTCGAACCGATTGCGTTGCAACGCCTCATAGTTCGAGGTTCCAATGAGGATACCCTTTGATTTGAATGGAAATAATTCGGGCGTTCTTTCGAGAGATTCTAGGATTGCGTTGGTTACGGCACCCGTCTTCGCGGCTCGGGGATTAGCGTCCAAGGAAACGTGATCAAAAAGCGGATACAGATCACGACCGCGAACAAATCCGGTATAGCGTTTGATGCCGGCGATTGAGTTTTCGGAGGAAAGACTACTCAATCGCTCCTCGTCACGCGAGCTAGGCTGCTCGGCAACAAGGGCGAAACGGATAATAATCTTAGGAGATTCAAACATTTCCAGTCCTTCATCAAGAAGAGACTGGCCTCGGCTAATCGAGCACATCTCGCATATGCAAGCCGTATCGACACTTGTCGATCCGATCTCGCCACTTTTCAGCGGCATCCAATAACCGAAACCATCTCAGGTTTCTTTTCAGCCTCCATCCGGAAGCACGCTGAACATGGATTAGGGCGCGGATAGAGTCAATGGCATTCGCGGCAATCAAGGGATCATCGCTTGACCGGCCCACGCCGAAGCGCAATGCCTACGAGATGGTGAAGGCGGGGGAATCGCCGCCCGCCGGCATTGACTTAATCGGCCCCCGCCCGGCGCGCCTCACGCCGGGCTTTTGCCGCAGCTATCTTACCGGGCGCGGTGTAGAGTCGCGTTAGAAGTTGGTAGGTGAAATCCTGCAAATCAAGCGCGTCGTCTTTGGTCAATGTTGCGTCGTGGACCCCATCGTTTCCGTCCTGCTGGACTGCTTGGGCTAACTCTTGGAGATCATGCGGAAGTAATCCATTGTTGAATAACCATTGTAGCCGAAGCCCTAGTGATCGGCGCACGTTCTTGGATGGATCAGCTTCAGAATCAGGTGGCAATAGCGCCTTAGTCGCCAAATCAATAACGCTTCGGAACATCGCGCCACTAGCGTTCCAACATTCCGTCGACACACATGTCGCGCCTTCCAAGTAAGCAACCTCCACGTCCTTCGGAGTATATTCGGGAGATGGATCTATATCCTTATCACGCAAAGTGACATATCTCTCGATGTTCAGAGTGTCATTTAAATATCCGGATATCTTTAAAAGCTCTCCGGGCACCCCAAGCTTATCTGCAATTTGATACACCTTATTATCTGCCAAAAATATTGTTGCCTTATGGCAGTGCCGACAAATCGAAAATAACTCAAATCTTTCAACCCAACTCGCTCTCACAATCCCCAGAGAATTCTGCCCCTCGACGTCGAATGTCGAGCGTCCCGTTCCGCATCTCGGACAATCGGCTTGCAGCAATGCCACTAATATCTCCCGCCTTTTCGTATCCAGCCCCAGATTGCCATAGGATACCCACGGCGCTGTTATCGCAAGGCCATCCTTGGCAACGGCGATGACGATTTCCACAGGCTAAAATCGCCCAATTTTCGGCTCGTCACAATGTTACAAAACACCTCGTAAGTTATTGATTTTGTTACGCGATTCGCGAATTCGAATCTCTCCACTCCGACCATTTCAAATCAATGATTTAAGGGCCCCGTACCGTCGCCCGTCCAACAAGAGCAGGCCGCTTGCTCCCCAATCCGGCCTAGATATCGAACTCGCCCTGCCCTTCGTCCATCGAACTCACCGCTTCGGCGGCGAGCGTGCGGGTGATACGCGCCTTTTGCTCCAGTGCCATGCGGTCGAGTTTTCCAACGACCCGCATCGCCGTCGCCAGCGAGCGTTCGATGCGTCGCGCCAGATATTGCACGACATGCGGCTCGACTTCGATCTGCCGGTCGGCGAACAGCTTGGTGATGACCCCGGCGAGCAGCAGATCGTCCGGCTCGTGGATCTCCACCGTTGCCGCCGCCTTCAGCCGGGACGACAGGTCGGGCAGTTTCACGTCCCAGGCCGCGGGGAAGCGCCGCGCGGTCAAGAGCAGGTGCGAACCCGCCGCGCGAACGGCGTTGATAAGGTGGAACAGCGCCTGCTCGTCGAACGGGCCGCCGTCGATATCGTCGATCAGCACCGGGCGACGACCAAAACCGGGGGCGTCCCCGCCAAGAGCACGCCCATCCAGTTGCCGGGCATCCACCCGTTCGCGCCAGATCGATGCCAGATGCGTCTTGCCCGAACCGGTCGGCCCGGCCAATACGACAACCGGCGAAGGCCAGTCCGGCCAATGGTCCACCAGCGCCACGGCCTCCCTGTTGGCGGGCGAAACCACAAGGTCGTCGCGCGAATAGCCGGTACCGTGGCCAAGGTCGAGCGGCAGTTGACGCGGCTTGTCGGTCCCCTGCATCATCCGCGCGCCTGCGGCCCCTTTTTGCGCGTGGCAGGCAGCGATACAGGTCCGGTGTCGGAGTTGTGGCCCTTATAGAGCGGCGATTCGAGGTAGCGAGAAATCGCAAACCGCACCAGCACCGCAACGGCGGCGGCAGCGGGAACGGCGATCAGCAGGCCGACGAAGCCGAACAGGGCGCCGAAGGCGAACAGCGAGAACATCAGCCAGACCGGATGCAGGCCGACGCTTTTGCCGACCAGCTTCGGTGACAGGATATTGCCTTCGATGAACTGACCGACGAAGAACACCGCCGCCACCGCCACCACCATGGTCCAGTCCGGCCAGAACTGGACGAAGGCAACGCCGACGGCGAGCACCAGCCCGGTCATCGAGCCGACATAGGGAATGAAGCTGATCAGGCCTGCGAAAAGGCCGATCAGGATGCCGAAATTCAGGCCGGTGAGCGTCAGGCCGATGGCGTACATGGCGCCGAGCACCAGGCATAGCGTGCCCTGCCCGCGCACGAAGCCGGCGGTCGCCGTGTTGATGTCGGTGGCGATCGCCCGCACCGTCTTGACGTGATCGCGCGGCACCCAGCTATCGACCGTCGCCACCATCCGGTCCCAGTCGAGCAGCATGTAGAAGGCAACGACCGGCGTCACCACGAACAGACTGACCACGGAAACCAGCGCCACGCCCGAACTCCAGATCGAGGTGAATACCGTCGTCAACAGGCCGAAGCCAGACGTCAGCACGGAATTCAGCCCTTCCTTCAGGCTGGCGGCATCCACGCCGAACCTCTGTTCAAGCCACTGCGGATCGAAGTTGGTGATGAGCGCCTGCAGCCGCGTCAGATACTCCGGCAGCTTGCCGGCGAATTCGCTCATCTGCGTGGCCAGTACCGGCACGAGAATGACGAAAGCCAGCACCAGGACGACGACGAAGGTGATGAGGATGACGACCGTCGCCATCACGCGCGAAAGGCCGAGCCGTTGCAGGCGGTCGGCAACCGGATCGAGGAAATAGGCCAGCACCATGCCGGCAACGAAGGGCAGCAGGATATTGCTGAACAGATAGAGGAAAAGCGTCAGGATGAGCGCCGCGGCCAGCCAGAAGATTATCTGGCGGCGGAACGCGGCGGACGCTGCGAGAGCAGCGGTGATTTCCTCAGCTGTTGGGGGTGCCGCCTTCGCCATGACCACTCATGTGCCTCAACCAAGCCACGAGATAGGCTGCGGCCGAAGCCACGGTCAAGAGCCCGGACAGGATTATCAGTGCGGGGCGCAATGCCCCTATATCGACGCCGAAGGCAAGTTCGCCGAGTACGACCGCCGCCAGAACGAGCTGGATGGCTGTGTTGGCTTTCGACACCATCAACGGCTTCATCTCGACGGGCTGCGCCATCACACTCGATAAAAGCACCGCGAAAACGATCAGGGCATCGCGCGACACCGCTGCGATAACCAGCCACAGCGGCAACTCGCCGGCGATGCCCAGCACCACGAATACGCTGACCAGAAGCAATTTGTCGGCCATCGGGTCGAGATAGGCGCCGAGCCGCGAACGCTGGTTGAAATGGCGGGCGATGAAGCCGTCGACGCCGTCCGAAATACCGGCGACGACGAAGCCGGTGAAAGCCCATTCCCAGCGCGCTTGCAGCATCGCCAGCACCACGCCGGGCACCAGAACCAGGCGCAGGATCGTGATCATGTTGGGAATGGTCACCGCGTCTCCCGTCCGTTAGCCTTGCGATAGATGGTCAGCATGGCGGGTTTCGACAAGGGCCGGCATGCTGTCCACGGTTTTGTTGGCCATGCGGGCCACCGCATTGCCGGTCGCCTTGCGGGATGCCGCGGTTCGTGCGAAGAGCCCGAAAGCGAGCAGGGAAACGAGATGAGCAAGCTTAAGAACGGGCTCACCTATGCCGAGGCGGGCGTCGATATCGACGCCGGCAATCTCATGGTCGAGAAGATCAAGCCGCTGGTGCGCACGACGCGCCGGCCCGGTGCCGATGGCGAGATCGGCGGCTTCGGCGGCCTTTTCGACCTTAAGGCCGCGGGCTTTTCGGACCCGGTGCTGGTGGCCGCCAATGACGGCGTCGGCACCAAGCTGAAGATCGCTATCGAAGCCGGCAAGCACGATACGATCGGCGTCGATCTCGTCGCCATGTGCGTTAACGACATCGTGGTACAGGGCGCCGAACCGCTGTTCTTCCTTGATTATTTCGCCACGGGAAAGCTTGATCCGGAACAGGGCGCGGCCATCGTCAGCGGCATCGCCGAGGGCTGCCGGCAAGGCGGCTGCGCGCTGATCGGCGGCGAGACGGCCGAAATGCCCGGCATGTATCACGGCACCGATTACGACCTTGCCGGTTTCGCGGTGGGAGCGGCCGAACGCGGCCAGCTTTTGCCGACCGACGATATAGTCGAGGGCGACGTTCTCTTGGGGCTCGCTTCGTCCGGCGTCCATTCCAACGGGTTTTCGCTGGTCCGCCGCATCGTCGCCAAAAGCGGCCTTGGCTGGGACGCGCCCGCGCCCTTCGCCGACGGCACGACGCTGGCGGAAGCGCTGCTGGAGCCGACGCGCATCTATGTGAAATCCATCCTCAGGGCGATCCGCAACACGCACGGCATCAAGGCGCTTGCCCACATCACCGGCGGGGGCTTTCCCGAAAACATCCCGCGCGTGCTGCCCAAGGATTTTTCGGCCGAGCTCGACCTCGACGCCATCGACGTGCCGCCGGTGTTTGCATGGCTGGCCAAGACCGGCGGCGTCGCGCCCGAAGAAATGATGCGCACCTTCAACTGCGGCATCGGCATGATTATCGTGGTGGCTTCCGGCCAGGCAGCGCAAGTTGCCGCCGTGCTGCAGGAAGCCGGTGAAAAGGTCGAACCGATCGGCCGCATCGTGCCGCGTCGCGATGCGGGCGTCATCTACCGGGGCACGATCGATCTATGAAGACGCCCCGTAAACGTACTGCCATCCTGATTTCTGGGCGCGGTTCCAACATGACCGCCCTGATCGCCGCAGCAAGCGACCCGGATTATCCCGCGGAAATCGTCGGCGTCCTTTCCGACAAGGCGAATGCCGCCGGCCTCGGCATCGCGGCGGCCAGAGGCATTCCGGTGCAGGCGCTTCCGCGTTCCGACCATGCGAACAAGGAAAGCCACGACGCGGCCATCGACGCCGCACTGTCGGCGCTCGGCGCCGAGATCATCGTGCTGGCCGGCTATATGCGCATCCTCGGTCCTCGTTTCGTCGAGAAATGGCAAGGCCGCATCATCAACATCCACCCTGCCCTGCTACCCGCCTTCAAAGGGCTGGATACGCACAAGCGCGCGCTGGAAGAAGGCACGCGCATTCATGGCTGCACCGTGCATTTCGTGACGGCGGCGATGGATGACGGCCCGATCATCGCACAGGCGGCGGTGCCGGTTCTGGTCGGCGACAGCGAGGAAGACCTGACCGCGCGCGTGCTGAGGGCCGAGCACCGGCTCTACCCACAAGCGCTGAAGCTGGTCGCCGAGGGCAAGGCGCGCATGGAGGGCAGCCGCACCGTCTTCTCCGGTTTTGCCGACGACAGCGAAAAAGCAGCGGTTCTCATCACCGCTCCAAGCCCGCTGGAAGGCTCCGTCGATCTGGAGCAGTTGGCTCGCATCACGCCATAAGCGCCGGGGCTGCCCGTACCCACACCTTGTTGTCGTGCACCGGCGCGCCGCCGTACGGAGCCGGTGCATCGGAGCCGGTCAGCACGTTGATGCCCTCGCCGCGCTCATGCGCGCTGTTCGGCCAAACGCCTTCCGCAATGACCACGCCGCGACGCACGCCCTCGAACAGCCTGGTATGCAGCACCACCTCGCCACGGCTGTTGCCGATCTCGACGCGGTCGCCGTCGCTGAGTGCGAGCATCGCCGCGTCCTGCGGATGGATCAAAAGCTGCGGCCGAGCCTCCTTCTCTTTCGAAACCGGCGTCTCGGTGAAGGTCGAGTTGAGAAAATTCCGCGCCGGCGAGGTCGCCAGCCGGAACGGATGCGCCTCGTCCGCCACCTCGATCAGGTCCACATGGTCGGGCAATTCCGGCAAGCGCTGAAATGGCCCGAGCGTGCCCATGGATTTCGGCGGCTTGCCGGGTGCGCGCTGGCCGGTCCAGTCGGGCCGGAAATGAAACTTGCCGTCGGCATGGCCGAAGCCGTTGAGGTAGTGCGCCTCTTCGAAAGGCGGCTGCAGATCCACCCATTTTTCCTCGCGGAACGTATCGAAGCTGCCGAGCCCCTTCTTGGCCAGCATGATATCGATATGCTGCTGCTCGGTCATGCCGAAGCCCGGCATGTCGGCGACACCCAGCCGCTTCGCCAGTTCCTCTATGACGAAATGATTGGTGCGCGGTCCTTCCGGCGGCTCGATCAGCTTGGGGCCCAGCGTGATGTGCTGATTGCCGCCGCCCTTGTAGATATCGTCATGCTCTAAAAACATGGTCGCCGGCAGCACCACGTCGGCTAGCCTGGCCGTGTCGGTCATGAACTGCTCGTGCACGCAGGTGAACAGGTCGTCGCGCAGGAAGCCGCGCTTTACCAGCCGCTGTTCCGGCGCGACATTGGCCGGGTTGGTGTTCTGGATCAGCATCGCGGTGACCGGCGGCCCACCGTAAAGCGCATCTTCGGCATTCGTCAGCACCGGCCCGATACGCGAATGGTCGAGATAGCGGATTTTCGGATCACGCAGCCTCGTGCCTTCCAGAAGCTCCGTATTGAGTTTCAGGATGCCCGAGTTTGAATGGAACGCGCCGCCGCCCTCATACTGCCACGCGCCGGTGACGGCGGCGATGCAGGAGGCGGCGTGCATGTTAACCGAACCGTTGCGCTGACGCGAAAAGCCGTAGCCCAGCCGGAAGAACGTCTTCTTTGTCGTGCCGACCAGCCGCGCGAACGCCTCGATCTCCGCCACCGGCAAGCCGGTGATGGCGGACGCCCATTCCGGCGTCCGGGTCTCCAGATGTGCCTCCAGCCCCTTTGGGTCATCGGTGTATTTTTCGAGATAGGCACGGTCGGCCATGCCGTCGCGAAACAGGATATGCATGATCGCGCAGGCCAGCGCTGCGTCGGTGCCCGGCTTGACGATCAGGCCGATATCGGCCTGCTTGATTGTCGCATTCTCGTAGACGTCGATGACCACAATCTTCGCGCCGCGCTCCTTGCGGGCGCGGATGGCGTGGGTCATGACGTTGACCTGCGTCACCACCGCGTTGGTGCCCCAGATCACCACGCAGTCGGACTTCGCCATCTCGCGCGGGTCCGGCCCGGCAAGCTTGCCGGTGCCCATCATCCAGCCGGTCCAGGCGAGATTGGTGCAGATCGAGGCGAAAAAGCCGGAATATTTCTTCGCATGGCGCAGGCGGTCGATGCCGTCGCGCTGTACCAGCCCCATCGTGCCGGCATAGAAATACGGCCACACCGTTTCCGAGCCGTATTTTTCCTCCGCCGCGATGAATTTTTCAGCAACCAGATCGAGCGCCGCCTCCCAACTTGCCTCCTTCCAGCCGCCCTCGCCCTTGGCGCCGGAGCGCACCAGCGGTTTCAGCAGGCGGTCGGGATGGTGAACGCGATCAGCGTAGCGCGCCACCTTGGCGCAGACGACGCCCGCCGTATAGCTGTTGGATTTCGCGCCATGCACACGCCCGATCCTGCGCTCGTCGAGCAACTCGACCTCAAGCGCGCAGGTGGAAGGGCAATCGTGTGGGCAGGCCGAATGACCGACCTTGAGTTTGGCATGCTGGTTCATGCCTCGCCTTTACAGCACTTCGAAGCAGCAATGTAGGGCCAATCGGGACCTGTTTGCGAGCCGCTCTGGCGGAAAACCCCTAATCCGCTGTGCCTTCCTCGTATTCCGCCGACATGGTGAGCCAGCGCTCTTCATGACCCTTGAGCTGCGCCGAAAGCTCGGAGCGCTCCTTGGCAAGCCTTGTCGCCTTGATCGGGTCCTTCTCGTACAGTACCGGGTCGGCCAGCTCGTCTTCGATGGTGTCGGCGCGCTTGCGCAACCGGTCCATCAGCGCCTCGGTAGCGCGGATTTCCTTGGCCAGGGGTTCGAACGCGGCACGGCGCGCCGCCGCTTCCCGGCGACGGTCGGCCTTCGAAGCCTTGTCCGCCTCGCGCCGCTCGCGGCTGTTCGAAGAAACGCCGGTGACCAGCGTCTTGTAGTCGTCAAGGTCACCATCATAGGGGTTGACCGTGCCGTCCTTGACCAGCCACAGCCGGTCGGCGGTGGCCTCAAGCAAGTGCCGGTCGTGGGAGATAAGGATGACCGCGCCCGGAAATTCGTTGAGCGCATGCACAAGCGCTTCGCGCGAATCGATGTCGAGGTGGTTGGTCGGTTCGTCGAGGATGAACAGGTTCGGCCCGTCGAACGCCGCCAGCCCCATCAAAAGCCGCGCCTTCTCGCCACCGGAAAGGTCCTTGGCCGGCGTGTTCATCTTCTCGGTCGCCAGGCCGAACTGGGCGACTTTGCCGCGTACCTTCGATTCCGGTGCCTCCGGCATCAACCGCCGCACATGCTCGTAGGCGTTTTCCTCTGGCCGCAGATCGTCGAGCTGGTGCTGCGCGAAGATCGCCACTTTCAGGCCGGGCGCCACCGTCATCGTACCGGTCTCGCCCTTCAGCCGGCCCGCCAGCAGCTTGGCGAAGGTGGACTTGCCGTTGCCGTTGGCGCCAAGCAGCGCGATGCGGTCGTCGGCATCGATGCGCAGCGTCATCTTTTTCAGGATCGGCTCGCCGGGCTTGTAGCCGACCTCGACCCGTTCCAGCGCGATGATCGGCGAAGCCACGGTCTTGACCGGCTCCGGGAAATGGAACGGCCGCACATGGTCGTCCACCAGCGCCGAAATCGGCTTCATCTTCTCCAGCGCCTTGATGCGCGACTGCGCCTGCCTTGCCTTGGACGCCTTGGCGCGGAAGCGGTCGACGAAGGATTGCAGATGCTTGCGCGCCGCTTCCTGCTTGACCCTGCCCTTTTCCTGCAATTCGCGCTGTTCGGTCCATTGCCGCTCGAACTGGTCGTAGCCGCCGCGCCAGAAGGTCAGCTTCTTCTGGTCGAGATGG
Source organism: Mesorhizobium sp. (assembly GCA_049647745.1). Taxonomy (GTDB): domain Bacteria; phylum Pseudomonadota; class Alphaproteobacteria; order Rhizobiales; family Rhizobiaceae; genus Mesorhizobium. Next base: position 16,534 of record JBARYG010000014.1, on the reverse strand, counting down.
ACGATGGAATTGACGGCACGGTTCAAAAGATCGCGGTCGTGCGAAATGAGCAGCACGGTATGCGGGTATTTCGCGACGTAGTTCTCCAGCCACAGCGTGCCTTCGAGATCGAGATAGTTGGTCGGCTCGTCGAGCAGCAACAGGTCGGGTTCCGAAAACAGCACGGCCGCGAGCGCCACGCGCATGCGCCAGCCGCCGGAGAAGGACGACGCCGGCCGCCGCTGTGCCTCGTCGTCGAAGCCGAGGCCGGCCAGAATAGTGGCCGCGCGCGCTTCAGCCGAGTGCGCGTCGATATCGGCAAGCCGCATATGGATATCGGCGATGCGCTGCGGATCGGTCGCCGTTTTTTCCTCTTCCAGAAGCGCTGTACGCTCGACATCGGCCTTCAGCACGATCTCGATCAGCGGCTCTTCGGTACCGGGCGCTTCCTGCGCCACCTGGCCGATGCGCGTCTGCTTCGGGATGCTGACCGAGCCCGTCTCGGACGACAGGTCGCCGGTGATGGCCTTAAACAGCGTGGTCTTGCCGGTGCCGTTGCGGCCGACAAGCCCGGCCTTGGCGCCCGCCGGCAGCACCAGCGAGGCATGGTCGAGAAGCAGGCGCCCGGCAATGCGGAGCGAGAGATCGTTGATGGTCAGCATGATGGCGGGGCTTTTGCACGGGACGCCGCCCGACTGCAAGCCCCGAGGAACCGTCAGGCGTAGGCGCGCCCCTCCTCGGCCCGCTGGAAATAGCTGAGATCGAGCGGCACTGACGGGCGCCCGAGCATCGTCAGGATCATATGCGCCTGCCCGCGATGATGGGTCTGGTGGTTGAAGAAATGATCGAGCGCGGGCGAAAGCCGCTGCGAGATGGTGCGCATGTCGGTCGCCGTCATGTAGGTGAAGCGGCCGGAAAGCGCCTTGTCGTCAAGCGTTTCGACCCAGTCGACGATACGCCGGTCTTCCGTTTCGCGTGCAACCGTCAGCGAAGGCAAGTCGCGGTGAAGGATAGCGTCCAGCGTCGCCGGCGCGTCACCCTCGCCGGTAAATCGCTTCATCCACATCCTGTCGGCCGTCAGGATATGGTTCAGCGTGCCCATCATCGAGCCGAAGAACGCACCGGTATCGCGGTTGAATTCCCCGTCGCCCAGATCGGTGGCGGCCTCGTAGACGCGCTGGTTGGCCCAAAGATTATAGGCCGCAAACATCATGAAATGGCGCTTCATCTGCAAAATCACCCCCACAGCGACGTTCCGGGCCGGCTCTTGGCAATGGGCCGGCGCGCTTGTATAGAGCCGCCACCCACCAATTTCCAATCCAGAAGGACATCCCATGGCGCTCGAACGCACTTTTTCCATGATCAAGCCGGACGCGACCCGGCGCAACCTCACCGGCGCCATCACCAAGATGCTGGAAGACGCCGGCCTGCGCGTCGTCGCGTCCCGCCGCGTATGGATGAGCCGTCGCGAGGCCGAAGGCTTTTACGCCGTCCACAAGGAACGCCCCTTCTTCGGCGAGCTGGTTGAATCCATGTCGTCCGGCCCGACCATCGTCCAGGTGCTGGAAGGCGACAACGCCATCGTGAAAAACCGCGAAGTGATGGGCGCCACCAACCCGGCGCAGGCCGCCGACGGCACCATCCGCAAGGTGCATGCGCTGTCCATTGGCGAAAACTCGGTGCACGGCTCCGATGCCCCCGAAACCGCCGCGCAGGAAATCAAATACTGGTTTTCCGATACCGAGATCGTCGGCTGATCCGGCCACGCAATCAGTCTTCAGACAAAAGCCGGGCTCGCTGTCCGGCTTTTTCATTTCCGCCAGAGCAATCCGGCAAAGACGGAGCCTGTCAGGCGGAAGCCGCAAAGCGCAGTAGTTCGCGCCCATCCTCCGCCGTCAGGATCAACCGGCCGTTTTCGACCCTGAAGCCGGTGACTTTTTCCAGCGCGCCGAAGAACGCCTGTTCCTGCGTCATCAGTTTGGCCTCGCAAGCCATCATGGTGGCGCCCGGCTTGCCGACGGTCAGGGCGGACCCCTTGATCTCGGCGCTGGCGAAATAACGGTTGCACGGCGCCTGACCGGTCACCTTGCCGTTTTCGTCGACATGAAACGTCGCCTTCGATTCGACCCCGCCGATGCCGTCGATGAACTGAAGGGACCATACCTGCCCTACGATCGGAACGGCTTCGACGCCCTTCTTGCGGACCAGCGTAACGACGACCGTCTGCGGCGCGTCGACCAACGGATCGACCTCATGCCGTTCGGTGGCCATAAACATGAGTTGGTCGTTGAAAGTGATCCGCGCCTGAAGCGCGTAGGTGCTCTTCTGCTGAATGGCGGAGGTGTCGAACTTCAGTTCGAAGGGAATCGGAAGCTGGCCGGTCGGCGCAACCTTTTGCTCGGCAATGACTGCCGCCGGCGCGTCGGCCAGCGAAATATCGGCAAGCTGCACCGTCACCAGCGCGCCGGGCGGCAGCGCGATCCGCTCGCGGTAGGTCACCGCGCCTTTCAGCAGATGCTCCTCGGCCTTCGGCACGCCGGGCGCGACCAGCATGCCGATCGCCAGCGGCGTGAAACCGAAAATGAGAAGTTCGGCGATCCTGTCCAGCATTGTCCTGCTCCGTTTACGGAGCCAAGATGGTCGTGGAATTGCGGACAATCCGTGGCTAGGGCGCGGCATTATTCGGATTTGAGGTAAACACCGATTAACGTTTCCAGCGCCTGGCCGCCTCCTCGTCGGCTTCCTTGGCGTCCACCCAGCCACCTTCCGAACCGTCCGCATGGTGTTCCTTCTTCCAGAAGGGCGCCCGCGATTTCAAAAAATCCATCAGAAAGCTTGCGGCCTCGAATGCCGCATGCCGATGCGAGGATGCCGCCACCACCAGCACGATATTTTCGCCCGGTCCGATCTTTCCATAGCGGTGGATGGCGGTGAGCCCCTGCAACGGCCATCGTTTCGTGGCCTCGGCGGCGATACGGCCGATCTCTGCCTCGGCCATGCCCGGATAATGTTCGAGCTCCAGCGCCGATAACGCGCCCGCCTCGTCGCGGCACAGGCCGGAGAAGGTAACGACGGCGCCGACATCGGCGCGCCCTCCGGTCAGCTTCGCGATCTCGGCGGCGACGTCGAAATCCTCGCGCTGGATGCTTACCGTCGGCACGACCGCGCCCGGCATCGCCTCAGCCTCCGGTCATCGGCGGGAACAGCGCGATTTCACGCGCGCCCGCGACTTTCTCATGGTGATCGACATGCTCACGGTCGATGGCGACGCGGATCACGTCGGGATATTGCAACGCATTCTCGTATTCCTCGCCGCGCGCCTTCAGCCAGCGCAACAGGTCGGACACCGTCGCCACGCTTTGCGGCAGGTCCACTTCCTCTTCCGGCTTGCCGATACGCTCGCGCACCCATGCAAAATAAATAAGTTTCATCGCCTTACTCGTCGACGATGTGCTTGAGCCCGGCGCGGAAGTAGTCATAGCCCGTATAGAGCGTCACCAGCGCCGCCACCCACAACAGCACCATGCCGGTTTGCGTGGTGAACGGAAAAATCTTGTCGCCGGCCGGGCCGGCAAGAAGAAAGGCGATGGCGACCATCTGGATGGTGGTTTTCCATTTGGCCAGTTTCGTCACCGGCACACTCACCTTCAGCGCCGCCAGATATTCGCGCAGGCCCGACACCAGGATTTCGCGGCACAGGATGATGATGGCCGCCCACAGCGACCAGCCGGCGATGCCGGCATGCCGGTCGGTATCCGCAGCCAGAAGCAGCAGGCAGGTGGAAACCAGAAGCTTGTCGGCGATCGGATCGAGCATCCGGCCGATATTCGAGGTCTGCTGCCAGGCTCGCGCCAGATAGCCGTCGAAATAATCGGTGATGCTGGCGAGAAGGAAAATCACCAGCGCCGACCAGCGGGCGAAATCGCTCGATTTCAGGTGACCTTCGAGGAAAAAGCACACCACGACCAGCGGCACCGCGACGATGCGGGCGTAGGTGAGCATGTTGGGCAGGTTGAATGCGCGCTTGGCCATGTTTTTCGAAAAACTCTTCTTGTCTCACATACTCAAATCAGATGGCCATACGAGGGGTCAACAGGCGAAATCGGTTGGCCAGCTTAAACTGCGCATATCGGTTCAACTTTCATGGAAGTGGTTATAGACCACTTTGGCGATCTGTTCGGAAATCCCTTCCACCGTCATCAGATCCTCGACCGCCGCCCGGCTGACCGCCTTGGCCGTTCCGAAATGCATGAGCAGCGCGCGCTTGCGGCCGGGGCCGATACCGGCGATCTCATCGAGCGGATTCTTCACCAGTTCTTTCTTGCGGCGCGCACGGTGGGTGCCGATGGCGAAGCGGTGCGCCTCGTCACGCAGGCGCTGGACGAAATAAAGGACGGGATCGCGCACCGGCAGCGAAAACGAGTTCTTGCCACGCACGAAGAACCTTTCGCGCCCCGCCTCGCGGTCCTGCCCCTTGGCGACGCCGATGGCGACGACGCGGTCTTCGATGCCGAGGTTTGCAAGGATCTGCCGCACCGCCGTCATCTGGCCCTGGCCGCCGTCGATGAGAACGACATCCGGCCAGGCCGGAAAGCCGTTGTCTTCGATCTCCACCTCACCTTCGGCCGGGCCTGCCGGTTCGTCGGCGGCAACATCGCCATGCTCTTTCATGAGCCGTGAAAAGCGCCGCTCCATAACCTCGCGCATCATGCCGAAATCGTCGCCGGGCGTGATCTCGGTCGAGCGGATGTTGAACTTACGGTACTGGTTCTTCACGAAGCCTTCCGGGCCGGCCACGATCATCGTGCCCACAGCATTGGTGCCCATGATGTGCGAGTTGTCGTAAACCTCGATGCGCACCGGCGGCTTTTCCAGCCCGAACGTCTCGGCAAAGCCCTCCAGCAGCCGCGTCTGCGTGGACGTTTCCGCCAGACGCCGACCGAGCGCCTCGCGTGCGTTCTGCAGGGCGTTGTCGGTCAGTTCCCTCTTCTCGCCGCGCTGCGGCACGGAAACCGCGATTCTGTGGCCAGCGCGGGTGGACAGGGCCTGCGCCAAGAGATCCTGTTCCGCAACTTCATGGGAAAGCAGCACGTTTCTCGGCGTCGGCTTGTCGTCGTAAAACTGCGCGATGAACGAGCCGAGCACTTCGGCAGCCTCCAGCAGCGGGTCTGCCTTGGGGAAATAGGCCCGGTTGCCCCAGTTCTGGCCGGTGCGGAAGAAAAACACCTGGATACACACCTGCCCGCCTTCCTGGTGGATGGCGAAGACGTCGGCCTCGTCCACGGTCTGTGGATTGATGCCCTGATGGCTTTGCACATGCGACAGCGCCGCCAGCCGGTCGCGATAGATGGCGGCGCGTTCGAAATCCAGTTCGTCCGACGCTTCCTGCATGGCCGCCGAAATATCCGTCTTCACCTTCTGGCTGCGGCCGGACAAAAAGTCCTTCGCCTCGGCGACCAGCGCGGCATAATCGGCATGGGAAATCTCACCGGTGCAGGGCGCCGCACAGCGTTTGATCTGATAGAGCAGACAGGGACGCGTGCGGTTCTCGTAGAACGAATCCGTACAACTCCTGAGCAGGAAGGCCCGCTGCAGCGAATTGATGGTGCGCCCGACGGCGCCGGCCGATGCGAACGGCCCGAAATAATCGCCCTTGCGCGAGCGCGCCCCGCGATGCTTGTAGATTCCGGGCGACGGATGATCGCCGGTGAGCAGGATGTACGGGAACGACTTGTCGTCCCGCATCAGCACGTTGAAGCGCGGCCGCAGGCGCTTGATGAGGTTGGCTTCCAGCAGCAGCGCCTCGATCTCGGTGCGCGTGACGACGAATTCCATCGTCGCCGTCTCGCGCACCATCCGACCGATGCGGTTGGTGTGGAAGCGTCCCTGCGCGTAGTTGGTCACGCGCTTTTTCAGGCTGCGGGCCTTGCCGACATAAAGCACGTCGCCCGCCGCGTTCATCATGCGGTAGACGCCGGGCGCGTTGGGCAGCCGCTTGACCAGAGCCTGGATGACCTCGGCCCCAGTGAGACCCTCACCATCGCCGCCACGCGGCGTCCAGTCTATCGCGGTAAAAGCGACGTCCGGCCCGGACGGCTCGACGACCACGTCGGCGTCGTCTTCGATATCGGTATCGGGAAGATCGTCGCTGGCAGCCCCGCCGCGCGCCCTGCCCTTGGTTTCGTCCATGCTCATTGCCCGATACCCGTCACTTGCCAGGCTCCACGGGTGAAGGCCGCAGATGCACAGGCGGCCATAGACCGGCCGGGCCGTTCGTTGCAGTTTCCGGGAAGTTACGATAGTCAATCCGCGGGCGACGCACGACATTCTCCATTTCGCTGGTTGGGGCAAGGCATAGCCGATGGATCTGCTTGCGCATATTCAAATGATGCGAGTGCCTTTGTGGGCCCGCATCATCATATATGGGGGGTTTCTCGTTCTTTTCGCAGTCAGCGGCTATCTGGCATGGTCGGCGATCGGCCAGCAGGGCCGCGACAGCTGGCTTGGCGCCAGTGTGGCGCTTTTCGCCGCGATCTTCCCGCTGATGATCGTCATCCTGATTGCCACAACGATCCATGCCGGCGTCAAGGCAATCAGGGATCACACCGACCGTTTCCTCATCGTCACCCTTCCGAAGGCGCTGTCGCGTATCGCCGAGGACAGCGCTCGTTTTGCTCCCCTGGGCGACCGCGACTGCAACCGCACCAAAACCCGTTTCGCCGATGTCGAGATCAATCATTGCCGGGGCGATTGCTATGCCGATTACAAATTGTCCTATACCGACGACGCCAACCGCGCATTGCGCCTCCTCATCCGCATCGAACTCAATGTCAAACGCCTGAACTTCAACCTATATCTGCCCATAGCGGCCACTAACAGCCTGGCTGGCGCCCAGGGAAGCGATCTGCTGACAGACATGAAGCTCGAACCGGTACGCACCAAGGCTTTCAGGCACACGCTTGAAGCAGCCACGATTTCCGACAATCTGGATGAGGGCGACGAGACAACAACATCGTCGGGGGGCTATATATTCCACCATCAGATCTTCAATCGGGTTCTCGAAGACAAGCCGTGGTACATCATGGTGGGCTCGCGCAAGATCGCTCGCGACACGCTTTGGAATCCTGCGGAAAGGCTGTTCATCGCGCAGGATCTGATGTTCATGCTACGGGCGATGGCCAGCGAGGGAGCACTGCTTTTTGTCAGGGAATGAAACGCAAAGGCCCGTTTGTCTCGTCACCGGCAGCGCCCGCCGGCTGGGCGCGGCGATCGCCACCCATCTGGCGCCGCTTTTCGACATCGCCGTCCACTACCGCTCTTCCCGCGACGAGGCCGAACAGACGGCCCAGCGGCTGCGCACCGAAGGCAGCGCCGCCCAGGCATTTCAGGCCGATCTGGCCGACCCCGCGCAGGCCGCCGGCCTGATCCCGGAAATCATGCGGCGCATGGGTCGCATCGACATGATCGTATGCAGCGCCTCGCTGTTCGACTACGACACGCCATCGGAGTTTTCCGCCGAGGCCATGCAGGGCCTCCTGGGCGTCAATCTCGTGGCGCCGATGATTCTCGCCCGCGAACTGGCGAAAGCGGGCTCGCCGCAGGCCACGCTGGTTCATATGCTCGACAGCAAGGTGTTTTCGCCCAACCCCGACTTTTTCAGCTACAGCCTCTCCAAGGTCGCGCTCAAGGGCGCCATCGACATGCAGGCGATGCACTTTCGCGGCAAGGTCCGGGTGTGCGGCGTAGCCCCCAGCGTCACCCTTATCAGCGGCGACCAGACGCCGGAGAATTTTCAGAAAAGCTGGCGTCACACGCTTACCGGCGCCGGCCCGACGCCCCAGGACATCGGCAGCGCCGTCGAGTTCATCTGGAACACCAAATCGCTCAACGGCTCGATCTTGACGCTCGACGGCGGCCAGCACCTGATGGGGCTGCAGCGCGACGTCGCTTTCGTGGTGGACTGACGATGATGATCACGCAACGAACGGTAATCGTCCGCGACCTCGAAATAACGCTCAGCATCGGCGTTCATGCGCATGAAAAGCTGGCGCCGCAGCGACTTGTCGTCAGTGTGGAAGCGACCTTGGTGGGCGAAGGCGAAGCGGCAGACGATATAGCCGCCACGCTGGATTACGACCGCATCTGCGATTTCATCCGCGCCATCGGCCGCGAGGGACACGTCGAGTTGCAGGAAACGATCGCCCGGCAGGTCCTTGCCTTCACCTTGTCGATGCCGGGGGTCGTCTCTGCCGTCGTGGAAACCCGCAAACCCGACATTTTCAAGGATTGCGCTTTCGTCGGCGCCCGTTTTTGCGGCCGCAACGGTTAACGCGCCCAGTTCCTGGAAACGAGGCGCAAGAAAGCGTCAATCAATGGGGCAACATTGTGTCGGGCAGCCTTGTTTTCCAACGAAACCGGCCGTGAAACAGCGGCGGAACTGCCCGTAATCCCTCCAAATCCATCAGTTTTCCGGCATTTCTGTTGCCAATAGGCAACGCCCGATTTCTGCCACATCTGCGCCAGGGAATGACCTGCTTTCAGGTTCGCTTCAGCCGTATTTCGACACGACATTCGGAACCGATGAACGACCAGCCCGTTTCCCTCCCGGACGTATGCGGGGACGTTCACGAAACTAGCCTGTGTTCGTGGCTCAAGGAGTAAAGAACAAATGAAAGCCAATCTCAAATTTGCGCGGCCGCTCGCTGCGGCCCTTGGGCTCATCGCCTTCGCCGGCGTTCCCGCCTTCGCAGCGGACGTCGTTCAGGAAGAGCCGCCGGCCCCCGCCCCCATCGCCGAACTTCCGGTCGCCTCGTGGGCAGGCCCCTATGCCGGTATCAACCTCGGCTACGGCTTCGGCGGCCACACCAAGCTTCGTGACGTAGGCACGAACATCAAGACCGACGGCTTCGTCGGTGGCGCGTTCGTCGGCTACAACTGGCAGTCGGACAACTTCGTATACGGTGTCGAAGGTGACATCGGCTACGACGGTTCGAAGGGTTCGTCCGATGACTTCACCTCGAAGTCGGGCCTCGACGGTTCGCTGCGCGCCCGCCTCGGCTATGCGGTGACGCCTGAGATCCTGCTCTATGGCACCGCCGGCGGCGCCGCCCACAAGCTCAAGGTCACCGACGACCTCACCGGCGACAGCCAGAGCAAGGGCATGTTCGGCTGGACGGCTGGCGTCGGCACCGACATCAAGCTGACCGACAACGTCTTCGGCCGCGTGGAATACCGCTACACCGACTACGGTTCCAAGACCTTCGACGGTTTCGGCAAGGTCAAGGACAACGAAAACCGCATCACCTTCGGCGTCGGTATGAAGTTCTGATCGAAGCACTCCTCTTGAAGACGGAAAGGCCGGGACAAAATCCCGGCCTTTTCATTTACCAGCCTTCTCAAGCCAGCCTCTCGCTTGAATGGTCATGAAGGAGCGCAGGCCTTCAACTCCGGAAACTTTTCGTCGAACCGCGCTACCCAGCGCGTCAGCCGGCCGCGGCCCTTTTCCCATTTTCCGGCAAAACGCAGTGACAGATAGCCAAGACAGGCGCGCAAGGCGATCTGCCCGGCCGTTATCTTCTTCGGCAGTTTCGGCGGATTGGCGTTCAGCACGTCGAGGCTCGCCGCAATCTTGGTCCACTGCGCGTCCAGCCATGGCTGGAAAACCATGGCTTCGGGCCGCAGCCGCCGTTCGTACACCATCGACAGCGCGCAATCGCAGATGCCGTCTGCCAGAGCCTCCAGCACCTCTGCCTCAATGCGCTTGTCGGGATTGCGCGGAAACAGCGCATTCTTCGACAGGCGGTTGAGGTATTGGGTGATGGCGCGGCTGTCATAGAGGCCGCGGCCGTCATCGAGCAGCAGCGTCGGGATCTTGCCCAGCGGATTGGCGGTGATGAGTTGCGCGGGCCGCTCATTGGTGTTGACCGGCACAGCCTCCAGGGCGATGCCGGCATAGGCGGCAGCCATGCGCACCTTGGCGCTGTAGGGAGAAGCGGAGGCATAAAGCAGCTTTGGCATGGGAATTTCCTGTTGTTGGATAACCGTTTCTGGCCCGGAATCTCGCAGCTTTCCATTGCCACGCCCGGAAAACCTATCCGCCACGGACCGGCGGCATGACCACTTGTCTCTGGCGGCAGGCGCGCCGGTCTATCTCGCCGCAGGAGCGGAACGCCAGGTCTTTGGTCATGCAGATGCGGACTTCGCGCAGCAGGCGCCGGTCGCAGGTCACGGCAATACCATCGGCCGGCAGGCCGGGGTTGGCGCGCAGGAATTCCGCTTCTGCATCGCCCGGCGTCAGCGTGCGATAGGCGTCGAGCCGGCGAAAATCCGAAGGTACCACGACCTTTTCGCGCGCTGCGCGCAGCACGTCGAAATAATCGCTCTGGGCAAGACCCGTGCAACTGCCGTGCGTGCGCCATTCGTGGATAATCAGGCCGGCCGATGGCATGATGTCGGAGAGCCCGTGCAAGACCCGTCCGGGCACTTTCCGGTCGTCCGTGCCGCATTTTTGCGGATAGCCGCGCTCATATTGCGGCCACAGGCCGTGAACGACAAAGGCGTAGGGGCGTGAGGCGGCGCATTGCTGGCGGTTGGCGTTGGAACCTTCCGCCTCGCAATAGCTTGGCGACCATGACAACGACAGGACGTAAAAATCAAAACCGCTGCCCTGGGGGATGCTGGCCTGAGCAACGCCGGCCTTGCCGGCCTGTACGGTGGCGCGGTTGTCGTCCTGCGCCGGGGCCGTGCTTCGAGCCTGACCGGCCTCGTGCGATTCGTTGCCCGAAGGCGCACACGCGGCGAGGCACGAAAGGCCAAGCGCCAGCGCCGGCAACAACTTCCGGCGCAGCCCGGCCACGGAAATGCGTTTCGTCAGCGAAGGACGCGGCAACGGCCGTTATAGACCATCCAGCGGTCGAAGCCCGATACGCAGAACTCGACATTATCGCCGACCGAAGCGAAGCCCTGCCCTTCCTCGATCAGATACCAGATGGTGCGGTCGAGGCCGTTGGACAGCGCCACCGTGGCGCCGCAATAGCGGCGGCCGATCGGCCAGGTGTCGCTCGCCGGCTGATAGCGATGCTGGCGGATGCCCCGGAAATCGACGATCTCGACATCGGGCAGGTTCGGCACATGCCGTACCTGATGGCGAAAGCGATGCGTGATCTTGCTGAGGACCCAGGATTCACTGCAAACGCCGGCGTCGTTGCCATAGTCGACATAGCCCGGCAGATCGGCGGCGAAGGCGGCAGGCGCTGCGGCAAGCGGCGTCAAGATACCAATCAACGCTGCGAAAACGGAGGTGGTAAAACGAGTCATGATGGTCTCTTTCGGTGCAAGCAGCGCAGTGTGAGGATTTGTCGGGTTTCGGTCAAGCGGGTACGAAAGCGGACCGCTACGGCATCAGGCTTGGTCGCCGGCCAGCCAGTCGAGGCTCCAGCCTGCCGATTCCTGTACCGCCAGAAGCTTATGCAAGGCTGGCAGCACCGTCCGAAGTTCACTTTCGAGCGTATAGGGCGGGTTCACCACCACCATGCCGCTGCCGTCCAGGCTGGAAACGGGCGCCGCCGGCCTGATCTCGAAGGCGATGTCCAGCATTTTGGCGATACCCGATTCGGCAAGCGCGCGCCGGAAAGCCCCCACCGCCGCCCGATCCTTGATCGGATACCACAATGCATAGATGCCGCCCGGCCAACGTTTGTGGGCCCTGACCAAACCGTCGAGTAGGCGGCCGAATTCGCCTTCTTCCTCGAAAGGCGGATCGATCAGAACGAGGCCGCGCTTTTCCTTCGGCGGCAGATGCGCGCCAAGCGCCAGCCAGCCGTCCAGTTCGATGACGCGCGCCTGGTAGTCGCCGGCAAACAGCGCTTTCAGTTGGCCGGCGTCTTTCGGGTGCAGTTCGACTGCCGAAAGCCGGTCCTGCCCGCGCAGCAAATACCGTGCGATCATTGGCGAGCCGGGGTATTTTTTCAGCGCACCGTCGCCGCCGGCGGCACGAACCGCCGCCAGATAGGGCGCGATCAGCGCAGCTGCCTGCCCGTCCAGCCTCGCGTCGATCAACCTGCCGACACCGCCCTTCCATTCGCCGGTCTTCTGCGCTTCCTGCGAGGAAAGATCGTAGAGACCGATGCCCGCATGGGTGTCGATGACCCGAAACGCCTTTTCCTTCAGCTTCAGGTATTCGATCAGCCGCATAAGAACGACGTGCTTGACGACGTCGGCAAAATTGCCGGCGTGATAGGCGTGGCGGTAGTTCACGGCGTGCGCCCGCCCCTGCCCTGCCGCGGCAGCACAAAACCTCGCGCGGCTGGTGCAAGGCTTCTCATGCCTTGCGTTCCCAGCGACGGTCCGCGGTCTGCTGCCAGTAGGTGACGGTGTGTCCGGCCGCCTTCATGGTCTTCCAGTGCTCGCGCGCCGCCTCGACCTGCCCGTCGTCATGGCCGTCGAACAGGAAAACGGCGCGCTCGTAGCCGGCAAGCTCCGGCGGCACCGCGCCGTCGACGAGAAACCGGATATTCGCCTGGTTCTGGTTACCGTCTCCCGTGGTCAGCAATACCGGCTGTTCGGCGGCGAACGGTTCGCGGTCGGTGCCGTGCGCCAGAAACGAATCGTCGCGAAACGTCCACAGATGCTGGTCGAGCGCGTCGCGCCGTTCCTCGCCGCCGGTCTGCACCACGGCGCGCCAGCCCCGCCCGACGCTGCGCTCCAGAAGGCCCGGAAGCGTATCCTCCAGTGTCGATTCGTTCATGTGGTAGAACAGCACCTCGGCCATTCAGCCCTCGTAATGGTCGCGGACCAGCCGATCCAGAAGCCTGACGCCGAAACCCGAACCCCAGGACTGGTTGATCTCGCTTTGCGGGGCGGAAATTGCCGTGCCTGCAATGTCGAGATGCGCCCAGGGTGTGTCCTTGACGAAGCGCTTGAGGAACTGGGCCGCCGTGATGGCGCCGCCGTAGCGGCCGCCGACATTCTTCATGTCCGCGTTCTTGGAATCGATCAGCTTGTCGTATTCCGGCCCGAGCGGCATGCGCCACAGCCGCTCCTGCGTCGCAAGCCCGGCGCCGAGCAATTGCCCGGCCAGTTCCTCGTCGTTGGAAAACAGCCCGGCGTGATGCACGCCCAGCGCCACCATGATCGCGCCGGTCAGCGTCGCCAGGTTGACCATGAATCTCGGCTGGAAGCGGTCGTTACAGTACCACAGCGCGTCGGCCAGCACGAGGCGACCCTCCGCGTCGGTGTTCATCACCTCGATCGTCTGGCCCGACATCGACGTGACGATGTCGCCGGGGCGCTGGGCATGGCCATCGACGGCGTTTTCCACCAGCCCGATGACGCCGACGACGTTGGCCTTCGCCTTGCGGGCGGCCAGCGCGTGCATCAGCCCGGTGACGGCTGCCGCACCGCCCATGTCGCCCTTCATGTCTTCCATGCCGGATGCCGACTTCATCGAATTTCCGCCGGTATCGAAGGTGACGCCCTTGCCGACGAAAGCCACCGGCTTGTCTTTGGCCTTGCCGCCGTTCCACTGCATGACGGCTAGGCGCGCGCCACGCGGCGATCCCTGCGCGACACCGAGCAACGAGCCCATGCCGAGCTTCTTCATTTCCTTTTCCGCCAGGATCTCGACCTTGACGCCCAACGCCTCCAAAGCCTTCGCGCGCTCGGCGAACTCGACGGGACCAAGGATGTTGGCCGGTTCGTTGACAAGATCGCGCGCCAGGAAGACGCCGTCGACCACCGCCTCAACCTCGGCAAACGCTTTCTTCGCCTTGGCGGGCTCGGCGCACTGGATGACCACCTTGACCGGTTTTTTGGTCCCGGCATCGCCGTTGGCATCGTCCTTTTGCGTCTTCTTGTATTTGTCGAAATTGTAGCTGCGCAAAACCAGGCCTGCCGCAAGGCCTGCCGCTTCGGCGGCGCCCGCTCCCGGCACATCGAGCACGACGGTCGCCTCACCCGCCTTGCGTAGCGAAGCCGCGACGGCGCCGCCGAGCTTGAGCCAAGCATATTCGTCGAGCGAGGACGCCTTGCCCGTGCTGATCGCCACAAGCCGGTCGAACCTCACCCCTTCCGGTGCCAGCACGTCGACCACACTGGCGAACTTGCCTGAAAAACCGGCTACGGCAAAAGCCCGCGCCAGCGTTCCGGCCGGGTCGCAGGCGCGGGCCGCGTCGCCGAGCGCTCCGTCCTCATCAGGCAGCACAAAGACGGCTCCTTTCACCGGGGCAGCGAATTTGGCAAAGGCGATGGAGGGGCGAAAATTCATGATTCTGGGCTTTCGAGGCAGGAAAACAGGGCGCGACATTTGGTCGTTTTACGCCATTTAGCAAGGTTTCAGCGGGAAACGGGAGCGATTTGTATTTTTGAGGCAGGGCCATTTGTCCCATGGCCGACCCCGCCTTTTCGTCGTAACCGATTGTTAACCATCTGTCTTTGCCGTTTCTTATCCAATCTTGCCGACACTCAGGCCAGCCGGGGCAAGTATAAACACAGAGCAATCCGGTTGTGCGGGCGTCACCGGGCATATATTTTGTCGGGAGGCATGATGCCGGTCGAATGCAGCCGAGAACCAGTCTGAATGAAGGTCGTCGAACGCTACATCATGCGGCGCACGTTTGTGCTGTTCATGGGCACGCTTCTGTGGACGCTTGCGATCGTGTGGACGACGCAGGTGCTGGCGCGCATTGACCTCGTTACCGACAGCGGCCAGTCCGCCTTGACCTTCTTTCAGGTCGCCTCCCTCATCATCCCGTCGATCATCCCCATCGTCGTGCCGTTCGCACTGGTAGTTGCCGTGGCCCAGACGCTGAGCACCATGAACGCCGATTCCGAACTAGTGGTCATCAGCGCCGCCGGCAGTTCCAGGCTCACGGTCGTCAGGCCGATGCTGCTTTTGGCACTGGCGGCGAGCATTTTGTGCTTCGTCGTGCACAACGGCGTCGACCCCTACGCGCGCCAGAAGAACCGGGAACTAGTGGCTTCGGCGCGCGCGGATTTTCTTTCGCTGATCGTTCAGGAAGGAACGTTCCGAAAGATCGAGGACGGCCTGTTCATCCAGATCGGCGAACGCTTCCCCGACAGCCGGCTCGGCGGTATTTTCGTGGCCGACTCGCGCGAACCGGGTGTCGACCTCATCTACTACGCAAAAACCGGCGCGGTGATCGACCGGGGCGACAAGAAAGTGCTGCTGATGAACGACGGCGTCGTCCATCGCAAAGTGCCCTCAGGCGACGTCTCGGTCGTGCGTTTCACATCCTATGCGTTCGACCTGTCGGCTTTCGCGGCGGATACGGGCGAAGCCACCCTGCTGCCGAAGGACCAGACCACGCAATATCTGCTCAATCCCGATGCCAACGACCGCGTCTTCAAGCAGTCGCCCGACCTCTACCGGACCGAGCTCAACAAGCGATTTTCCGAGTGGCTGTTTCCCATCGCCTTCGCGTTGATCGCGCTGGCCGTCGCCGGCGATGCCAAGTCCCACAGGGAGGCCCGCATCCACCCGTTGATCACCGCCATCGTCATCTGCCTCGTCGTGCGCTGGCTCGCCTTCTTCGCCGAGGGCGAATCCAAGAGTACGCCGGCTTTCGGCTATCTGATGTATGCGATCCCGATATTCGCATCGGTGGTTTCGCTGTTGTTCATCCGTGCCCAGAAGACGATGGAACTGCCCATGCACTGGATCGACGCGGGCATTTCGCTTGCTCGCCTCCTTCGCCGTCACGCGGCCGCATTCAGGGCGCGCCTCACCGGCGGCCCCGCGCCCCGACAGGGAGCCGCATGATGGGCTGGACGCTGGGCCGCTATTTCTTCACCCGCTACGCCACGATCACGCTCTGGTTTTTCCTCGGCATCTTTGCGCTTGTGTTCCTGATCGACTTCACGGAACTGACCGGCCGGACCGCGCGCCTGCCCGGATTCACCTACCAGACCGGCATCATGATTTCAGCGTTTCGAGTTCCCATGATCATGTTGCAGACGGTGCCGTTCATCGGCCTTTTCTCCGCCATGGCCATGCTGGTCTCCCTCAACCGCAAATACGAACTCGTCATCGCGCGCTCGGCAGGCATATCGGCGTGGCAGTTCCTTCTGCCCGCCTGCCTCGGCGCATTGCTGTTCGGAGTTGTGTCGGTCGGCATTCTCAACCCGATCGCGGCCTACGGCTTTTCCTATTCCGAGCAGCTTGAAAGCCAGCTCCGCTCCGGCACATCCAACGCCATATCGGCGGATTCGGCCCCCTGGATTCGGCAAAAGACGGCATCCGGCGACACCATCATCGGTGCGCACGCCATTCTCAACCAGGGCATGGAGATGGCCGACGCGTCGTTTTTCGTGCTCGATACCCAGGGCAATATCGTGGAGCGGAAAGACGCCAAGCACGTCTACCTGCGCGACGGCTACTGGGATCTGCAAGACGTCCGGATTTTCCGCGAGGGCCACGCCCCGGAATCGAAGGCCGAGGACCGCGTCGCCACCAATCTGAAGCCCGAATTCGTGCAGGAACGGCTGGCCAGGCCCGAAACAATTCCGTTTTACGAACTGCCGCAAAAGATTGATATTG